>JAJPJM010000032.1 GCA_021324235.1 Verrucomicrobiota bacterium | reverse complement strand
GTCACGCTGTTAATCCCACGGCTGCGCGGTTAGCTCAGTGGTAGAGCACTACATTGACACTGTAGGGGTCACAGGTTCGAACCCTGTATCGCGCACCATTCCACCACTCGAAACGCAGCGAGAACGAAGACCGCCGCTCCGGAATGCGCAGCGCGATGACGGGCGGTGCCCCACAAACGGCAATACGCTTCCAGCTACGACTCGGCAAGCCAGAATCAAATTCTTCTATGTTTGTATTCCTTCAAAGCGAAAAAATCACTGCCCGTGCAACCGATAAAAGGCGCTGGTGCCGCTGAGGTTGTTAGTCAGCACAAAATTGCTGCCCAGCGTCATCACTCCGTTGGTCAGTGGCGTCCAGATGGCACCGGAAGCCACCGTGCTGCTGGTCTCCAGCCCGAAGCTGTACGCCCAGGTCGGCCAGGACAGCGTGATTTGATTATTGGCCGCGGACGCGATTTGCAATGAAGGGAATAGGGCGCGTCCGAGCCGGATGGTGCTGTTGTGCGTGTCGGCCACGTAGAGATTGCCGGTGCTGTCGAAGGCAATACTCTGGGCATAGTTGAACAACGCGTTAGTGCCGATGCCGTCAGTGCTGCCGGTGACGCCGACTTGTCCGGCCACCGTGGTCACCACCCAGTTGGTCCCGACCAGTGTCATTTTGCGGATGGTTTGATTGTATGTATCCATCACATAGAGATGGCCGGCCGTATCCAAGGTGACATCGTCCGGAAAAAAGAAGTGGGCGTTGGTGCCCGTGCCGTCGTCATTGGCGCGGATGCTGGCCACGCCGGCGATGGTGCTCACCAGCCAGTTCGTACCGACCGGTGTCAGCCTGCGAATGCCGTTGTTCTCGCTGTCGGCCACATAGACGTTGGACGCATTGTCCACGGCCAGGCCGCGGGGAAAATAAAACATGGCGTTGGTGCCGATGCCATTGGAGGAACCGATGGTGTAGGGCAGCCCGGCGATGGTCGTCACCACCCAGTTGCTCCCGACGGGTGTGATTTTGCGGACCACCATGCCGTAGTTGTCCGTTACAAAAATATTGGTGTTTGCATCCACCGCAATCCCGGCCGGCACATAAAAAAACGCATTGCTGCCCATACCATCCACCTCGCCGTAAACTTCGGCCTGTCCGGCGATGGTGCTGGTCACCCAATTGGTTCCGACCGGCATGATTCTTCGAATCGTGCTGTTATAGGCGTCCGCGATATACAGGCTGCCCCCGCTGTCCAGTGCAATGTCCGAGGGATAGTAAAAGCGCGCGTCGCTGTTCGTGCCGTCGGCGCCGCCAATGTTGCCGGCCAGGCCGGCGATGGTGCTCACCACGCCGTTCGTCGCAATCTTCCGGATGGTGCAGTTATAATAATCCGCCACATAGGCGTTGCCTCGGGCATCCAGGGCGATGGCGGCAGTGGACCAGAACAACGCGTTGGTTCCCGGCCCGTCGGTGCTGCCGGTGCTGACACCGGCAAAGGTGCTCACCACCCCGCCCGGGGTAATCTTTCGAATCTCATTGTTGTTCGCGTCCGCCACGTAAACATTGCCGCCGCCGTCCACCGCAACGCCAATGGGAGAATGAAATCGCGCGTTGTTGGTCGCGCCATCGGCATCACCGTAAACTCCCACCAATCCCGCCAGGGTGCTCACGGTCCAGTTGGTTCCCGTCAAGGTCAGCTTCCGGATGGTGTTATTGTTGTCATCCGCCACAAACAAATTGGTTCCACTGCCAACGGCAATGCCGGCAGGGCCGCTAAACTGGGCGTTGGTTCCGGTGCCGTCGGCGCTGCCGGCGTTGGTCACCTGCCCGGCAATTGTGCTGACGGCCCAGTTGGTGCCCATCGGAACCAGTTTCCGGACGGTCTCATTGATGCCGTCGGTCACATAGAGATTGGTGGCGGCATCCATGGTGATGCCAAACGGCATGTAGAACTGAGCAATATTGTTCGTGCCATCGCTGCTACCGGGATGATGGGGTTGGCCGGCGATCGTGCTGACGAGTCCCGCCGGGCTGATCTCACGAATCACATCATCGGCGGTGTCGGCCACATAAACATTGCCGGCGCCATCCACCGCGACCGCGGCCGGGGTGGCAAATTCCGCGTTGGTTCCCATGGCATCGATCAGGCCGGCATTTGTTACCTGGCCGGCCAGGGTGCTCACCACCCAATTCGGGCCGGTCGGCGTGATTTTACGGATTGTGTCGTTGAACTCGTCTGCGACATAAAGATTTCCATTGCTATCCACCGCGATACCCGTGGGCAGGTAGAACGAAGCATTGGTGCCCGTGCCGTCGGCGCTGCCTTTGACACCGGCCCGTCCGGCAATGGTGGTGACCAGGCCAGCCGGAGTGATTTTGCGGATCGTGTTATTGCCCGAGTCCGTCACATAAAGGTTGCCCAGACTGTCGGCGGCCACACCCGAAGGACCGGAAAACCGCGCGGCCGGTCCCGTGCCATCCGCGCTGCCGGTGCTGACGGAGCCCGCCAGGGTGGTAAAGGAGAACGCTTGCGCATGAACCCGGGCCGTGGTCGCCAATAAGAGGCCCGACACAAAACAAAAAAACAGTGTCTTCATAAACAACATGCGGACACGATGTTTTTTGCGGAAGCACCACCCGTGCCGTGGCTGTAGAAGCGAAAGTTATCCGTTAAAGTACCCGTTTACGAAACCGGCCGGGGCCGGAAGTGTCCGGAAATCGCCGCCGGACATTTCCTTTCGTGTCCACTTGCAGAGCAGGCGCGGAGGATTACCTTTAATCAGGAGTCTCGTATGAAAACGAAAGGCAAAACAGCAAGAGCCGTTGATCAGCCCCCACCATCCACACCCGGCGTCACCCGGGGCATGGTGCGCGAACTTGCGTATCGCCTGTATCGCGATAAATTGCCGGAGCATCCGTTGACCCTCGCAGATTGGGTGCTGGCCGAAAAGGACCTGGTGGCAACAATGGAAGCGGAAGGCGTGGAAGGCTGAGTTTATTCGTCTTCACGGCTTGTCCTCGTGAAGAAAACCCGCCGGATGGGCGGGTCCGCAAGATTGCACTCCACGGTAATCAAACTTTGGGCCGCAGTTTCTTCCAGAGCCAGCCCAAGGGATCGTAGAAATCGTCCACCACGCGTTCCTTGAGGGGGATGATGGCGTTGTCGGTGATGGTGATGTTTTCCGGGCAAACCTTGGTGCAGCATTTGGTGATGTTGCAAAAACCGATGCCCTGCGCCTGCTTCAACTCCGGCAACCGGTCTTCGGTGTCCAACGGATGCATCTCCAGCGCAGCCGTATAAACCAGGAAACGCGGGCCGATGAATTCGTCGTGTTTGTGATGGTCGCGCAGGACGTGGCAGACGTCCTGGCAGAGAAAACATTCAATGCACTTGCGGAATTCCTGCACGCGGTCCACGTCCGCCTGTTGCATCCGCCAGGTGCCGTCGGGGGCATCGGGCTTGCGCGGATTGAATTTTTTGATCTTGGTCTTGACGCGGAAATTCCAGGAAACGTCCGTGGTCAGGTCCCGGATATTCGGAAACGCGCGCATCGGCTCGAGGGTGACGGGCTGGTCGGTCGGCAGGGTGTTCATGCGCGTCATGCACATGAGCCGGGGAATCCCGTTGATTTCGGCCGAACAGGAGCCGCACTTGCCGGCCTTGCAGTTCCAGCGGCAGGCGAGGTCGTTGGCCTGCGTTGCCTGAATCTTATGAACGACGTCGAGCACGACCATGCCCTCGGAAACGTCCGTGGTATAGTCCGTGAACTTTCCACCGCCGGCGTCGCCACGCCAGATTCTGAAAGTGACCGTTTTCATTTCATCTCCTCGATGACCTGTTTCAACTCCGCCGGCAGGTCGGGAATGGTCTCGCGCCGGACGTTCATCGTGCCGTCGGAATTTTTCCTCACCACGACGTTGACCTTGCCGTCGGCGGCGTCCTTGTTCGGAAAATCCTCGCGGAAATGTCCGCCGCGGCTTTCCTTCCGTTCGATGGCCGAACGGGTGATGGCTTCCGACACGGTGAGCAGATTTTTCAGGTCAAGCGCGGTGTGCCAGCCCGGATTGTATTCGCGGTGGCCAAAAACGGCGACCTGGCCGGCCCGTTGCGAAAGTTTCCCGATGCCGTCGAGCGCGCGGGCCATTTCGTCTTCGCGCCGTACGATGCCGACGAGGCTTTGCATCATCTCCTGCAAATCGTGCTGCACCTGATACGGTCCTTCGGCGTTGCCACCGGCTTTCGCGCCGCGATCAAATGGTTCCAGCGCGCGGCGCGCCGCTTCCTCAACCTGCGCCTCGTTGATCCGGCCCGCGCCGTGTTCCTTCGCGAATTTTGCGGCGAACTCGCCCGCGCGTTTGCCGAATACAATCAAGTCGGAAAGCGAATTTCCGCCCAGCCGGTTTGCGCCGTGCAATCCGGCAGCGGCCTCGCCGGCGGCAAACAGGCCGGGCACATTGGACATCTGGCTGTCGCCGTTCACCCGGATCCCACCCATGATGTAATGGGTGGTCGGGCCGATCTCCATCGGCTCCTGCGTGATATCGAGGTCGGCGAGTTGCTTGAACTGGTGGTACATGCTCGGCAGCTTGCGTTTGATGTGTTCGGCGGCGTTGGGAAGTTTTTCCTTGATCCAGGCGATGTCGAGAAACACGCCGCCGTGCGGGCTGCCGCGGCCGGCCTTCACCTCGCGGTTGATGCAGCGGGCGACATGGTCGCGCGTGAGCAGTTCGGGGGGGCGCTTGGCGTTTTTATCGCCTTGCGTGTAACGCCAGCCTTCCTCCGGATCGGTCGCGGTCTGTGGTTTGTAATTGTCGGGAATATCGTCAAACATGAACCGTTTGCCGTCCTTGTTTCGCAACACGCCGCCTTCACCACGTACGGCCTCAGTCACGAGCAGGCCCATCACGCTCGGTGGCCAGATCATGCCCGTCGGATGGAATTGCACGAACTCCATGTCCATCAATTCCGCGCCGGCATCATACGCGAGCGACTGGCCGTCGCCGGTATATTCCCAGGAATTGCTGGTGATTTTGAAGGCGCGCCCGATGCCGCCGGTGGCCATCACAACGGCCCCGGCCTTGAAAATCTTGAACCGGCCGCGCTCGCGATCGTAACCCAACGCACCCACGACCCGGTCACCGTCCTTGAGGAGCGTGACCACCGTGTGCTCCATGTGGACGGCGATGCCCTGATGGATGCCGTGGTCCTGCAGGGTGCGAATCAATTCCAATCCGGTCCGGTCGCCGACATGGGCAAGCCGCGGATAACGGTGGCCGCCGAAATTGCGCTGGAGAATTTTGCCGTCTTTCGTGCGATCAAACACCGCGCCCCAGGCTTCGAGTTCGTGAACGCGTTCCGGGGCTTCCTTCGCGTGCAATTCCGCCATGCGCCAGTTGTTGACGTATTGGCCGCCGCGCATCGTGTCCGCAAAATGCACGCGCCAGTTGTCGCGGTCGTCCACGTTGCCCATGGCCGCCGCCATGCCGCCCTCGGCCATGACGGTGTGCGCCTTGCCCAGCAGCGATTTACAGATCAGCCCGACCTTTACGCCGGCCGCCGAGGCTTCGATGGCCGCCCGCAACCCGGCGCCGCCCGCGCCGATGACCAGCACGTCGTATTCAAAAGTTTCGTAATTGGTAGCCACGGGAAATCCTAGAAAATCCGGAAGTCATGCCAGATGCCCATCGCGCAGAGCCGGACGTAAACGTCGGTGAAACCGACCCAGAACAGGCTGAACCAGGCCCACATCATGTGGCGGCGGTTCAGGCAACTGACGCACGCGAAACCTTTCGCGCAGGCCGAAACCTTTGACGGCTCATCCAAAAAACCGCCGATCAAATGCCGCAACGAATGGCAGCCGAACGTGTAACTGGCCAGGAGAATGACATTCAACGTCAGCACGATGGTTCCGACACCGATGCCAAAATGCGCCGCACCGGTGGCGTCCGCGAACCACATTGCTTTCCAGGCGTCGTATCCGAGGATGAAAATGAAAATCACCGCCAGATACATGAAGTAGCGGTGGACGTTTTGCAGAACGAGCGGGAAATAGCGTTCGCCGAGGAAGGTTTTGCGCGGTTCGCCGACCGCGCAATTGGGCGGGTCGGCCCAGAACGCCTTGTAATACGCGCCGCGATAGTAGTAGCACGTCAGCCGAAAACCCGCCGGCGCCCACAACACCAGAAAGGCCGGCGAGAACACCAGCCAGTTCGGCCACCAATAAGGCTGAACTCCGAACCAGGCGTGGGCGGCCGCCTGAGGATACTGTGCGGGATAGAAGAGTTCCGGCGAATAAAACGGCGAAAGATAATCCGCGCCCTGGCCGTTGAACCAAAAATGACTTCCCTGGAACGCCGCCCAGGTCGAATAAACGATGAACGCCGTGAAACCGAGAAAGACCGCCACTGGCTGCACCCACCACGCATCAGGACGGGCCGTCTCCCCAAACCGGCGCGGCGGCATCGAAGCATCTGCGTAAGCCATAGAACCCAACTTTAGCGAACTTGTCTTCGTCGGGTCAATAGAAGGTGAGTAAATATAAGGGCTGCTTCGTATTAAGTTCGTTTGAACTTATCTGCGCAGGAGGGCCGGTGACGCGCCCGCCCATTCGTTCAGGCCGCGTTCGCCACCGCCGGCCGGGGAGAGTCCCAGCCGTTCCAACGCCTCGCCCACCAGGTAAAGCGAACCGGTGATGACGACAAATTCGTCGCCGGCCGATTTGTCCAGGGCATCGCCCAGGGAAGGGCAGGCGGCAATTTCGGCCGCTGGATTTATTATCCGGCATGCCTCCGCCAGTTCCTGAGGATGGGCCGAACGTTCGCTGGAAACCGGCACGGTATAGATGTGGCCCGCCAGCGGCGCCAGGGTTTCGCAGATGGGCCGCCAGTCCTTGTCCTGCAGCACGCCCAGCACCAGCGTTCGTCTGGCGGCGTGGAAATTTTTTTCCAATGCCTCGTGCAGGGCTTTGGCGCCGGCCGGATTATGCGCGCCGTCGAGCAGGATTTTTTGGCCGGATTCGCGCGTGACCAGCTGCAACCGCCCCGGCCAGTTGACGTTGGCCAGCCCCGCGCGGATTTTTTCCTCCGTCACCGGAATTTGTTTCCGCAAAATTTCGACCGTGGCCAGCGCGAGCGCGGCATTGATTTTTTGGTGTTCGCCGAGTAATGGCAACGTAGCGGCGTCTCGGAAGAGCGTCGCAAACTTGGTAAACGGCGGATTCCCATCTGCCGCTACGGTTGTGAGCGGCGCGTTCTTCTCGCGCGCCGTCTGCTCAATCACGGCCAATGCCTCCGGTTCCTCCGTGGCGGTGACGACTGGCACGCCCGGTTTGATGATGCCCGCTTTTTCGGCGGCGATTTTCCCAAGGGTGTCGCCCAGCCATGGCTGGTGATCAAACTGGATGTTGGTGATGACACTGGCCAGCGGTGTGACGATGTTGGTCGCGTCCAGCCGCCCTCCGAAACCTGTTTCCCAGATCACTAGGTCGCATTTCTGCTCTACGAAGAACAGCAAGGCCATGATAGTGGCGGCTTCAAAAAAAGTAGGATGATCGTCTTGTGGAAACCTTTCGAGTAAGGGATGCAATTTTTTGACTAGTTCGACTACCTTCGTCTCGCTAATGAGTTGACGGTTTATCTGAATCCGCTCTCGAAACAAAACTAAATGGGGCGATGTGAATAATCCCACGCGTAATCCGGCTGCGCGATAAATGCTTTCAAGCATCGCGCAAGTTGAGCCCTTGCCGTTCGTGCCAGCAACATGTATGAAACGAATACCATCATGGGGGTTGCCTACAAGCGCTACAAGTCTGAGCGTATTATCAAGGCTTGGCTCCGCAATGAACCAACCAAGCTTTTGAAGGCGTTCAACGGCCTGCTTATACGAATTGATAGGCATTGGGCTAAAAGCGTCCGTGGGGAGGCTTCTTGTGACGAATAGGCAGCATCCCTAAAATAAGCACTGGAATGAACCCGATGGCAATTGCTGTATATGATACATTCGGAACAGCAACTGCAGCCAAAACAAGTCCCAATACTGGGATTGTTAGTTGATTTAGTTGTCCTAAGACGGTTGTCATCAACCGTCTCCGGATGCATAATACCGTGCTTTTCGGGAGTCCAAGATCCGACCGCAACTTTGCTGAAACCCCAATACTTAGGTGATCTAGTGCGGAGGGTTCTGGAGACTCGCTGAATAAATCAATGCGTTTTAAACCTTTAATAGCCTGCGCTTCTTCCGGTGTGATTTTACCTGCTTCCAGTGCAACAGCCATCACATAACGATCTGCCCAACTAACAATAACGTGATCTCCGGGTTTCACGCCGAGCAAAGGAAACACCTCGGAGTGTAAACGAATGACTTGCTCATTGTCGTCGCCTACTAATGCCCCCACAGTGCGTAACGTAACAACAGGCGCTCCAAGAAGCGGGCGTAGAAGTTGTTCGACGATTCGATTAAGAAGTTGCATCGTCCGCCGCAACATGTCGAAAATTCTTCGAAACAGTGGGCTTGCCTCTGGGATTAGTTCTTTTTTTGATGGCTTGTCCTCAAATAAAGGTGTCAACTGAACATCAATCAAGTCCTCTGAAGACTTTGCCGAACAGATTAACGCGCGAGTAAGAAGAGACAGGCGAATATTGGTTGATAACATCTTACGAGACTCTAAGCGCACGGGAAACGAGCAACCACCATGCACTATCAATGTCCATCCATGTCGACCACACACAAGCTGACGAATTTCTTCGTTCACTTGCGCCTCATCGCCTCTGGGTAAATCATCTATTAATGCTGGGACAACCTTTAGTCGTAAACTCTTTGGAACTATTATTCTGACGTCCAGAGGCTGGTTCATTGCCAGAGCATCTCTTGATCGCTTCGATAAAAGAATGACTTGATTGAGATCGGTCGGCAGTTCATCCGAAGGTTGCACAGCAGTATCTACGTTCCCTTGGTAGACCCAAACTGTTACGCTACAACTTCCTCGCTTTATTATCAGTTGAGACTGTGATTCCAAATCCCAAGCACTAAGGTTATCTTGGGTGACAATAGCGATCCTATTGGGGGATTGCATACCCCGACCGGCGAATGCTTTAAGGGTAACGATCACAGATGTAGTGCATTAATAAACCCCTGCATAAGCAAGATGGCTTTGATTGGCAATTCACAAGGTTGCCTGAGATTTGCGGCAATTTCGATTTGCAAAGCCGAATGGCCTAGGCTTTGCACAAAAGAGGTTATAGTGCCTCTGCCAAATCCACCAAATGGCCAATTGATGGACGGTCGTTGTCCTAACTTTTCAAATGACCTAACCAACCGCTCAACGAGGGTCTTAGAGCAACTATCTGGAGAGGATCCCATACCTATGTTAATCCCGATACCGTAATCGTTTTTCATTCCGTGAAGATCAATGACTACGGTGTCGGGACAGAGAAGTGAATGTAGTTTTTGTTTGAATGGACATGCTTTTACATTCCAGTTTGGGTCGCCATTAACACGACCATCCGGTGCGAGGGCTCGGCTCCCTAACGCAATTGTTAATGCTTCGGCTAATCCACCCGTCCAACGGTCGGCGCACTTCAACACGCCTTCACGGAGATGATTAACAGCATGGGGTGCGGTAAATAAAAGCTGGGCCTTAGACCCACCCATAAGTTTCATAGAGCCAGTAATATTACTGCCATTGTAAAGTGACGCACTATACGTCTCTTCCGCCTGCTTCCAGTGGTTCAGTAGCAAATTGTCGCAATCGGCGGTTATGGGTATCATGAAACTCTTATGTCTTCTTGAATTGTACCTGCCCAGGCATCATTGCAAAAAGCTTACAGCGGTTTCTGGTGGATGTGCGCGTGGGCGGCGGCAATGAACCCCTTGAAGAGCGGATGCGGCTGGTGCGGCTTGCTCAAAAATTCCGGGTGGAACTGGCTGGCAATGAAAAACGGATGGTTCGGCAGTTCGATGATTTCCACCAGCTTGCCGTCCGGCGACAGGCCGCTGAAGACGAAACCGGCCTTCTCGAATTTGTCGCGGTAGGCGTTGTTGAACTCGTAGCGATGCCGGTGGCGTTCGTTGACCACAAACGAGCCGTAAAACAGCGCAGCCTTCGAGCCGAGCGCCAATTGGCAGGGTTGCGCGCCCAATCGCATGGTGCCGCCCTTTTTCGTCACGCGCTTTTGTTCGTCGAGCATGGCGATGACCGGGTGCGGGGTGTTCGGCTCGAACTCGGTCGAGTGCGCCTTGGCCAGTTTCAAAACGTTCCGGGCGAATTCAATGGTGGCAATCTGCATGCCGAGGCACAGGCCGAAATAGGGAATTTTATTTTCGCGCGCGTATTGCGCGGCGAGGATTTTGCCTTCGATGCCGCGTTCGCCGAATCCGCCCGGCACGAGGATGCCGCCCAGTCCTTTCAACGTTTTCTCCGCGCCGTTCTTTTCGATTTCCTCGGCGTCCACCTGGACGATTTCCACACCGCAATCGTTGCCGACGCCGCCGTGGATGATCGCCTCATAGACCGATTTGTAGGCGTCCTGCAGGCCGATGTATTTGCCGACCACGCCAACGCGCACGCGATGCTGTGGCGCGATGAGCTTGCGGATGATTTCCTGCCAGTGCGTCATGTTTGCCGGCGGCGTGTGCAAGTCCAGCAGGCGGCAGACGAGGTCGTCGGCGCGTTCGCGCTGGAGCATCAACGGCACCTCGTAAATCGAATGGTCCACGTCCTTTTCCTCGATGACCGCCTCGACGGGCACATTGCAGAACATGGAAATTTTCTGGCGCAACTCCTTGTCCAGTGGTTTTTCGCAGCGGCAGACCAGCAAATGCGGGGTGATGCCGATTTCACGCAACTTGGCCACGGATTGCTGCGTCGGTTTGGTCTTCAATTCACCGGCGGCCTTGATGAACGGCACGTAGGTGACGTGCATGAAAATCGCGTTGTTGTAACCGACTTCGAGCGCGAATTCACGAATCGCCTCCAGAAACGGCAGCCCCTCGATGTCGCCGGTCGTGCCGCCGATTTCCGTGATGACGACGTCGGCCTTGCTTTGCGTAGCCAGCAGGTCAATGCGCTTCTTGATTTGGTCGGTGACGTGCGGGATGACCTGCACGGTCTTGCCGAGGTACCGGCCTTCGCGTTCGTTGTTCAGGACGGTCTGATACACCTGACCGCTGGTCAGGTTGTTCATCCGCGTCAGTTTGCAATTCGTGAACCGTTCGTAATGGCCGAGGTCAAGATCGGTTTCCGCGCCGTCGTCGAGCACGTAAACTTCGCCGTGCTGATAGGGGTTCATCGTGCCGGGGTCCACGTTCAGGTAGGGGTCGAACTTCTGGAGCACGACCTTGAGGCCGCGGTTTTCGAGCAACGTGCCGAGCGAGGCGGCCGTCAGGCCCTTGCCCAACGAACTCACCACACCGCCCGTAACAAAAATGAATTTCATTTCAACAATTTCTCAACCCGCTTCACATCCTCCGGCGTGTCCACGCCCACGCTGTCGTACTCGACCTTTACGACGGCTATCGGAATGCCGTTCTCCAAGGCGCGCAACTGTTCCAGCTTCTCCGCGTTTTCGAGCGGTGACACCGGGAATTTCACCAGTCGCAACAACGTTTCGCGCCGGTAACCATAAATGCCAAGGTGCTTTAAAAAAGGAAACGCCGCCAACTGTCCCCGAACGCCTTCGGGGCTGGCGGCCTCGCGCAAATACGGAATCGTGCGCCGGGAAAAGTATAACGCGCGGCCGGCGGCGTTGACAACGACTTTTACGACGTTCGGATTGTCATATTCGGCGGGATTGGTGACGGGCGTGGCGGCGGTGGCCATCTCGTTTTGCGCCAGCGCGCCAGCGACGGCGTCGATCACCGCCGGGTCGATCAGCGGCTCATCTCCCTGAATGTTCACGACCGCGTCGCAGGTGCAACGCGCAGCCGCTTCCGCGATGCGGTCCGTGCCGCTCGGATGTTCCGGGCGGGTCATTTCCACGCGGCAGAATTTTTTCGCCACATCGGCGATGCGCGAATCGTCCGTGGCCACGATGACCTCGCTCAGCGTTTTCGCCTTCTGGCAGCGCTCCACGACGTGTTGAATGAGAGGTTTGCCGGCGATGGGGGCGAGGGCTTTACCGGGGAACCGTGTCGAGGCGTACCGGGCGGGAACAATGCCAACGATCTTCACGGGCCTTGATTAAGCCACAACTGCCGGCTCCGATGCAAGCAGCGAAGGGAGCGCAAAATAGGACTGAAACGCAAATCGGATGAAAAAGCACCGTGTGAAGGCCGGCGACTCAATTGCCTTTGGCGTCGCACTTGGCACGGATGCGTTCCAGCTCGCCAAACCACAGGGCGCGATTTTTTTTCAGCGCCGAACCCCAATGCGGCGCCTGGGCATCCATCGCATCGAGGATTTTCCGGAGTTCATCTCCCGGCAGGCTGTAAATCCCAAATCCAGGAGGCTGGTTGACGGTGTTCAATCCGACCGGACAATCCCATGAATCCGCCAGGAGACAAAAATCACCGAACTCATGCCAGTTCTGCCGCATCAGGCAGTACGTCAGGGAGAACGAGGTTTGTCTTGCCCTGGCATACTCACGAAATCGGCGGGCATTGTCCATGACCTCCTCATACTTCGCGTTGACACGGATGCGTTCCAGGGTTTTTTTGGTCGCACCGTCCATGGAGACGGCGAAACCCATCGGGATATGTTCCATCACCCGTTCCACCCTGGGATTGTATTGCGTGCCGTTGGTGGTGACATGGCAGGACACGGACAGGCCCTCGTCAATCATGCGGTCCCAAAGCTTGTAATATTCCGCGATCAGCAGGGGTTCACCGCCCAGGAATTTCAGCCGTTTCAAATGTGGCAGGTATTTCCACAATGATTCGAAAAACGCATCACCGTAAAGGCGCGGCAGCGGCGGCAATTTTTCCCGCCGGGCGCGGATGGTGGATGACCACTGCCCCCGGCACATGATGCATTCGAGGTTGCAGGCGTTGCTGATGGAAAATTCCATCAGTTGCGGCCACGATGGCACCTCCTCCGGGACCGGGAAGGCATCAAAACGGCGCATGGCCGCGTTGGCGAACGTTTCCTTCGTTTGAAACTCGCAGAATTCGCATCCGGGCCCGAATTCATGACTCGCCAGGGCATTGCGGAGAATTTTAATCCGCGCGCCCTGCCAGATTTCGTCAATGCTGTTCTGGAGGATGTTGCCGGCCGGATGCGCCCAATTGTGGCAGCAGACCATCACCCGGCCGCTGTTTTCAAAATAAAGCGACGTGAAGGGCGCATAACAGAGCGCGCGCACCGCCTTGTCCGAGAAATTTCTCGTCTGGTTGTAGGCGGCGAGCGCGGCGGGGGTCATGGTACAGTTGTCTTCGAAGTGCTCCCGGCGATGGTGTTCAAAAGTCCGGTGCGCAAGCCATTCCAGTCCCGGGCGTCCTCCCGATTATCCGGCTGCAAATTCAAGAGTGCGGCGCGAAAGATGATTCCCAGTTGGGATGATCCATCCGTGCTGTCCGCGGTCAGATCGTCCAGACCAACTCCTCCGTATTTGGCTTTGCGCATTTCTCCAATGATCGTCTGGTTGTTCAACAGGTTGAGGAGGGCCGGCGGCGCATTGCCGGATGAATCCGTATGTTTGAGCCAGTAGACTTTGCCCAGTTCAAACGCCATAAGATTGACATTTGTTTCGCGCGAATTGTTGCTGAAAACCGAGGGCGTTATCAACAGATCGCCATTATTGCCTGCGCTGATGCCGTATTTATTTGCGATTGGCTGCTTCGCACAAATCACATTATTGGCAATCCAATTTTTTAAATCATCGTTGTTGAACTGATCGAGCCAGGCCTTCGGGATGGCTTTGCCCATTTCGAGTTGCTGAATTTGAGAAGTTGGCGTTGGCCAGTCCTGGTTGTCATGCTCGATGATCGCTTGGGATGCCGGTTCCTGGGCCGCCGGTGGGGTGGTCGGTTCGGACGGCGCGACCATGGCTGAACCGAGTACCGCCCCCGCCGCGGCCGCCGCCGCCGGAACGACCACATCGGCCGGCGTGGCCGGTTCAGCCGTCTGATTTTCCGTGGCGTTGCCGGAATCGGGCTGGGTTTCCGCCGGGGTCGTTTCTGCCGGCATGTTTTCGTCCTCCGACGGAGTGTCGGAAGCGGCTGGCGTTTCTTCCGGAGTGGTTGAAGGTTCGGGCTCCGTAACAATGGACGAACCGGGAGCAAGACCGGCCGCCGACGCCGGCGGCAATCCACCGGCCGCCGCATCAGGAGTCACCACTCCCTGTTTATCGTGCAAATCCACGGGCGGGGCCACGGGTGACGCTGTGTCGAAACCCTGGCCTGCCTGGTCATGGGCTTGTTCGTCCGTGGCGGCGTGCGTTGCATCCTGACTATGTTGTTCAACGGCATTTAATTGGTCCGCCGCCCCGCCG
>JAJPJM010000071.1 GCA_021324235.1 Verrucomicrobiota bacterium | reverse complement strand
ATCTCCAAATCGTCCACAACATTCGTAAGGTGAAACACCGGCTGGCCGTCCGAACGCAGGATCACGAAGTCCGGGTCCGCTTCCTCGCGGTCGGTCAGTTTGCGGACGACCTCGCCAACGACGAGGTCGGGAATGGTGACGGGTTCGCGGGTCATTTTGAATTTGACCGCCCCTTCATGTTCATACGCCAGGCCGCGCGACAGCAGCGCCTCGACGCGGCGCTGGTAGTTTTCCTTCCGCTGACTCTGAAAATACGGACCGCGATCGCCCTTGCCAGGGCCGGTGGCGTCGCCGTTAAGCGGGCCTTCATCCCAGTCGAGGCCAAGCCAGCGCAAGCCGTTGAGGATGACGTCCACGGCCGCCTGCGAATTGCGCGCAGCGTCGGTGTCCTCGATACGGAGGAGGAACGTGCCGCCGGTATGCCGCGCGTAGAGCCAGTTGAAGAGCGCGGTGCGCGCCCCGCCGATGTGGAGATAACCGGTCGGCGACGGGGCAAAGCGAACACGAGGTTTCATACGTACGAACCACTTTAACCACGGATTACGGAGATGAAAAACAGAAAAGGCGCTCCGCAGGGGAGCGCCATTGGAAAGCAGATGCTATTTGATTATTTGCCGGCCAGGGCGACCGCCTGGATTTGGCTCTTTTTGCAGCGCTGAACCACGAACAATCCCATCAAGCCCAGCATTCCAAGCATTGCCGGACCGGGTTCAGGCACGCTGGTGGTGGCACCCAGATTGTAATACGGCCCCCCGGGGTGATAGATCACAGCGGAAGCGTAATAGGTATCGGCATGGTAACTGCCCTGGCTGGTGCTGCTCAATCCGAGGAAATCCGCTGCCGCCAAGCCAGCCACGCTGGAAGTGAAGGCAAACGTGATTTCGTCCCCGCTGACAAAGGTTTGGTTAAACGTATCAATGTAAACGCAATAGTAGCCACCACCCATGCCAGCGTCATAAGAGACCGGATATTGATGAACCACCGGCGTGGTGCTGACCCCCCCGATATGACCGGCCACGGTGGAGGTCAGTGTATTATTATAAGTATTGGCCACGCTGCTGGCAAAATTGAAGCCGATACTCGTCAGGCTGAAACCCGTATTACCGGCCCCTTGATCAAAATCGATCGTCAAATACACCTGCCCCGGCACGCCATCTTTAAATGAAGCCGTCACCGACGATCCGGTGGGCGGAGTGCCCGAACTGCCGTTGTAAACCGTACTCAAGGTATAAATGGGGACCGCCTGAGACGTTTGCAAAGTGACAGCCAAAGCAACAAGCACTACTGGAGTAAAAAATCGGGCGTTCATATGAATTACTTCTGGTTGTCTCTTTGTCTCAATTGCCCCAATTAAAGTCAATAGAAAAATTGATAAAAACAAATTTTACTATTACAATATATTATCATCTACTTAGACCCGCTGATAACTTGATTCCGGGGGACGGGATTTGGGGTTGGACTTTTTCGAACTGCCGGTCCTTAAGCAGAACCGGCTATTTTACAGATACTTGAAGCGAAAAAGGCGCTTCGAAAAATCGAAGCGCCTTTGACTAAAGGAATAAATTACTTGGCACCGAGGATGGCGTCCTTCGCGGCCTTGGCGACGCGGAACTTCACGACGCGCTTGGCGGGAATCTGGATGGTTTCGCCAGTCTTGGGATTGCGGCCGAGGCGGGCGGCGCGATTGCGCAGCACCAGCTTGCCGATGCCGGGCAGGGTGAAAGTGTCCTTCGCGTTCTTGTAAGCGAGCTGGGCGAGGTGGTCGAGAATTTCCACCGCTTGCTTCTTGGAAATGGCAGCCTTTTCGGCAATCGCGGCGGCGAGTTGGGATTTGGAGAGGGCTTTTGACATAATGTCGGTGTCCTTCGGTTGTTGTTTAATTGTCTGGTTTCGTTAAAAAGTCATTTGACTCGCGTCGAATTAAAAACCTTCACCCGCGGCGTGCAAGCAAAAAACATAAAAAAATCACGGTATTTGCCATGCACCGGGGCTTGACTTCGGGGAAGGTTTTCCCAACATCCGCTACGTGGCACTCTTCACGATCCAAAGTGATTTCAGCTACGACGTGGTCCGCAAAATATTTGAAGGCGGCATGGGCGTGGTGTATGAGGCCGAGCAGCACGGCGCGCGCAACTTCGCCAAACGCGTGGCCATCAAGATCATCCGACCCAATTTTGCCAGCCAGAAGATGTTCATTGAGAACTTCATCGGCGAGGCCAAGCTGGTCGCCGACTTGATTCATACCAACATCGTCCAGACCTACCACCTCGGCGAGGCCAACGGCGCCTGTTTCATTTGCATGGAATTGATCCGGGGGGTGAACCTGGAACAATTCACCCGTCAACTGGTCGAGAAAAAACAAACGCTGCCCAAGGAACTCGCCGTGTTCATCACCAGCCGCATCACCCGCGGATTGGCCTACGCGCACGCCAAAACCGACAAGGACGGCAAGCCGCTGGGCATCGTCCACCGCGACGTGAGTTTCAAAAACATCATGATTGCGTTTGAAGGCGACGTGAAACTGACCGATTTCGGCATCGCCAAGGCGCGCGGTTTT
>JAJPJM010000109.1 GCA_021324235.1 Verrucomicrobiota bacterium | reverse complement strand
ACGCGGCTCCATACCATGTCGCGCCCCAGCTTGTAGGCGTTCTTGCGCATCGCATGGCGCAACGATTCGTCACGAAGCAGTTCCACGACGGCGACGGCGATGGCCTTGCCATCGCGGAAGGGGACGAGCTTGCCGCGTTCCGCAGTCAATAATTCCGCGGCGTGCCAGTAGGGCGTGGAGACCACGGCGTTGCCCGCGCCAAATGCGTAGGCCAGCGTGCCGGAAGTGATTTGCGTTTCGGTGAGGTACGGCGTGAGATAAATGTCCGCCGCGCCGATGAACCGCATCAATTCCTCCAGCTCGACGAAGCGATTGAAGAACACGACGTGCTTTTGCACGCCCAGGTCCGTGGCCAGCCGTTCCAGGCTCAAGCGGTAAGCCTCACCCTCGTCCCGCAGCAAATTGGGATGCGTCTGGCCCAGCACAATGTAAACCACGTTGGGAAATTCCCGGATGATGTCCGGCAACGCCCGCAACGCAAACTCGATGCCCTTGTTCGGTGACAGTAAACCGAACGTGAGCAGGACCTGCTTGCCGGCCACACCAAATTCGTCCTTGAAATAATTCGGGTCCGCAAACGGCATATCCGGAATGCCATGCGGAATCAGATCCACCTTCACCGTCGGCGCATGATAGACCTCGTGCAGCAACTCCCGGCCGCGTTCGGTCATGACCACCAGCCGCGTCGAGATCCGGATCAGGTCGCGCATCACGCGTCGCTGCTCCATGTTCGGCTCCCGCAAAACCGTGTGCAGGGTGGTCACGATGGGCATCTGCAGCTCGCGCAGCAGGGCCAGCACATGACTGCCCGCGGGCCCGCCGAAAATACCGAATTCATGTTGCACACAAACAACATCCACATCGGTGATATTGAGAAAATCCGCCGCGCGCAGGTAGGACGGCAGGTCCTGTTCCGCAATCTCGAAGCGCACCTCGGCCGGGTAGTTGTATCCATCCGCGCGGTCGTTGACCGGCACAACCAGGCATTGGATCGCCGGGAACCCCGCCGACATGGCGCAACGCAAGTCCGTTGTGAACGTAGCGATGCCACATTTTCTCGGCAGGTAATCGCCGAGAAACGCGACCTTGCGGATGGCAGAGGCGGGTTGCATAAATCCGTTGGTGTTTGCGCAGGAAAACCTGCCTGTGCTGACAATCCCCATGGTGCGCCACGCCGAGGCCTTCACCAAGAACCATTTCCAGCTTTCGTCACGTATCGGCGCCGCTGAATGGTTTTCGCCGGCCACGTGGCCGGCGAAAAGCCGGCGAAGTTCGCAAGCATCCCTCCGGCCTAAATGGCGGCGCTCATCAGGAGGAAGCGGGCAGACCCGCCACTCGACCGGAAATCCTTCTCAACGTCAGTCAAAGCCTGAATCCTGACTTTGCAATGGCCGCCGGGCACGGTGCCTGCCAGCGGACTGCGGCCCGGCACAAACATCACCCGTCTCAGGGCGCGATTTTGTCGCTCATCCACTGGCGGGTTTTTTGGAAACCGTCCTTCGTCGCTTCGTAGGCCTTCTGGAAGCCGGCTTTGACGCTGTCCCAGGTGGACTCGGTGGCGTTCTGGGCATCGGCCAGTTGTTGATTCAACTGGGTGACCTGGTCGCGCAACGCCTGGAGTTTGGGCTTGGCCTCGGCCTTGACTGCGTCGCTGGAGCTGTCAATTTTGGCGGAGAGCTGGTCCAAATCCTTGTTCAACGCGTCCAACTGGCCCTGCATGGTTTTGACGAATTCAGCCTTCTGCGCGAAGGTGTAATCCTTCATATCCTGCGTAGCCTGCGTCGTTTCGGTTTGGACCTTGTCCATCTGCTGCGAGGTGGTTTGCTCCTTGCCGCATCCGGCGGCAAAAGCCGTGATCGAAAGAAGAGTAAGGAATAATGTTTTGTTTTTCATAAAGATAATTTTCGCTGTGTCTTTGGTTTATCGTTGCACCTGTTAATTTGAGAGGCTATGTCCCCCAGGCGGTCTCTCGCCATGGGGTGTAACCCTACCGGGACTTTCGCTTCTGGAATCGGCCCCGTCTGGCCAGTACCGTCGTCCTGCCTTCGCTGACCAGCCCGCCAGTGTTATGCCACCGGCCGCTGCCACCACTGACGGAGCCCGAAGCCCGTCATGACGATGGCCGCCGCCAGCACGATGTAGATCGCCCCACCCATTCTATAACCGTACGCCATCCCCAACACCCACAGAATTCCCAGTACTCCACCAACGCTTAAAAACATATTGTTCCTTCCGCCTTTCGGCTTTTTGGTTTTATCACTGGAAGCAAGCTACGCCATCGGGCGGCTTCTTGACATGGGGTGTAACCCTACTGTGCGTCGTGGATGGCGCTGTCCGAAAAAAACGATCCGGCGGGCGATATGCTTCAAAAAAAAGCACCGGCGGACTTTCGCCGGTGCCGCCGTGGATACACCACTTAGAAAGCGAAACGCACACCGAGCCGGCCGACGCCATAATACTTCGCTTCGTCGGGCAGCACGCCGCGGGCATCAACGAATACGCCCACATTTCGGGTGAAGCGATATTCCATGCCGACGCCGGCCTGGGCGAACCACGTTTTGAGCGCGTCGAAGTTGCGCCCGCCGCCGCCAAACACGTAAGGGGCCAATCCACATTGACCCAGCGGAATACGCAGAATCAAATTACCCGAAGCGTTATCGACAAAGACTCCGGTGGTGTTTTCAGAATAAGCATCGGCGCCAATACCAATATTCCGGGTGATGAAATAATTTAGCCCCAGGCCGGCACCCAATCGGGTATTGTGCCTGACCCTCGCACCGGACAAATGATCGATGGTATATTTCCCAATCGAAGCACTCCCGAACCCGTCGATGGAGAGTTCATTCGCGTAGTAATAGTCACCCGAGTCATAATGCGAACCCTGGTCGTTGCTTACGGGATCCGCCCCCAAGGCTGACTTCGCGGCCAGCATCAGAATGGTTCCCCCGACAATCAATTTGTTTTTCATAAGTATGTTTTGCATTTTTAGTTTTAACATTGGCGGGACACTACAGCCGGGGCCGGCCCTGCTCCATGGGGTGTAACCCTACCGTCCATTTTGGGAATTGCCCGGCAAAAGCTGATTGGGCTTGAACCTCAGTTCGGAGAACTGTTCGGCGAAACCGCACGCGCGAAACCGCCCACGCCCGGCTCACTATTTTTCCGGCAGAATGATTTATCTGGACCCGTTGCTAAAATGTTGGCGGTTCATCGGGAAAGAAGTTCGCTGACGGGTGACATCGCCGGGACGCGGTCGCAAACGACTTTGATTGAAACCAGGATCGGCACCGATAATAAGGCGCCGGGCACGCCCCAGAGCCACATCCAGAAGATCAAGGAAACAAAAATGACCACGGGATTGAGGGTGAATCGGCACCCGAGCAATACCGGCGTAATGAAATTCGCTTCCAGCAAATGCAGCAGCAGATACCAGGCAGGTGGCAGGAGTCCCGTCCACAGCGTGTCGAAAGTAAGCAGCCCCACGGCCGCCAGCAGGATGACTCCGGCAACGGGGCCAAAGTAGGGAACAAAATTCAAAAACGCCACGAGGATTCCCCACATCGCCGCGTTGGGTACACCCATGCAGTAGAGACCCGCGCTTACCAATATACCCAGGCCAATATTGATCAACGAAACCGAAAACAGATAATTGGAAATATTTTGCTGAATCTCACGATTGACCTCCACCGCGCGCTTCTTATCGCTCAAGGTCGGCATCACATGTACGAGCTTTTGCAGGAACAGGTCGCCGGAGGCAAGCAACAGGTAAGCCAAAACCAATGTCTCACCTATGCCCACCAGGAGGGTTCCGGTCCAGTTCAGGATCGAACCGGTGCCACGGCTTTCTTTGACCTCCAGCGTCGGGGTTTTTTCCTGTGCCGCCGCTTTTTCCGCATCCGTTGCCCCCAGGTTGTTGACCGCCG
Source organism: Verrucomicrobiota bacterium (assembly GCA_021324235.1). Classification (GTDB taxonomy): domain Bacteria; phylum Verrucomicrobiota; class Verrucomicrobiia; order Limisphaerales; family UBA11358; genus UBA11358. The sequence continues at coordinate 13,056 of JAJPJM010000109.1, read as the reverse complement.
CCGCCGCCGCGCTGAACCGGGCGGCCCGCGGGAAAAGTTTCAGCACCCGTTGCCTCAACTCGGTCATGTGTTGCGGCGCTTCATTCACCCACGTCATCGCCGGGCGGCCCAATTGAAAGAAACCAACCCCGATGGCGGTCACCAGGAGACAAAGCACGACCGCCGCGGAAAGTGCCGGCGGAATGTGGCAGCAGGATAACCAACGGATGAGCGGTTTCAGAGTCATTCCCGCCACACAGGCCAGGAATACGGGCAGGACTACCGGACGCGCAAAATAGAGGAAGCCAATTATCCCCAGCACAATCAAAACGATTTGCACCGGCGTTGCTCTGACGACCGGGGTGCTGATTGGTTCAACGGACAATGGTTCGCCTCCGGATTCATCGGTACGCGGTACGACTGCGACCGCCGAGCCATCCTTTGCCACATGTGGCTGAGTTATCGTGGCGGCGTTCATATTCAATGCGTCTGTCAGTCAATCATCTTCACCCCGCGTGGAATGCCGGTCGGATGAAGCCGGCCCTGCATCTCCAGCCCGCCGATCAAGGGCCGGGAGGAATTTCAAAACGTGCCCGGCATACCTGATACTTTGGTTGACCAGGTGGGCATGGCATACTTCACAGTTGAAAGTTACAATGACTGGTGCAAGGAATGATATCCGGCAAAATCGCGGCGATCACCAGGAGGAATTGAGGCGAACCCGCCATCCGGCAGGAAATCATCATCAACACCAGTCAAAAGCATAATTAGAGTGATTTTTGTTGCGTGTTTGGCTTCCCATTGCGCCTGCCAATTTGGCGAAACTACGTTGCCGGATGGTTTTTCGCTATGGGGTGTTACCCTACCTGAAGTCAAAAAAACGCTCTGCCGCGGTCGCCAGAACCGTAAGGATCAGCAATGATTTCGGCGAGCCACGAATTGACCCTGCGGCAACGTCGCCAAACACATGATGCCTGGCCTTGCTTTGTCGGGTCGGATCTTGATTTGAAATCAAGTTAGCCGGCATCGGTGTCAGGTGCCGCGCTTCAGCCCGAGCGGTGACGGTTGTCCCCACTGGCCGGTGAACACGAACTCACTCAAGGGCCTCCGCTGGCGAGGCGCCAAGTCGCGCTCCTTCAGGAGCTCCGGCAGTTTGGCCGGGTCGGCTTTGTATCCGATGGCCATGGCCGTCCACGCCTCGAAATGCGCCGGTATCCGGTAAATCTCCCGCGCCTTGTCGGGGAGTATGCCGATCATCTGATGGACCGAGAGACCTCGCGCCGTTGCCTCCACCGCCAGATTCCCGGCGGCCAGACCCAGGTCGTGAACGGCGGCTCGATTGTCCTGCTTGTTCTTTGCAAATTGCAAACTGACGATGCCCAGAACCAGCACCGGTGCAACCTTGGCCCATGCCTGGTTTGCTTCCACGAGACAGGAAAGGAGTCGTCCGAACTCCTGGGAATTTTCCCTGGTCGCCACCAGATAGTTCCAAGGCTGTTCGTTGTAGGAGGACGCGGCCCAACGCGCCGCCTCAAACAACGAACGCAGGTCAGCCGCCGACACCGGACGGTCTTCGAACCCGTAGGGACTCCACCGTTCCGCGAGAGCTGGTTGGATCGGATGGTCCGTCACTGCTTTCTTTATATTCATAACCGCCTTCTATATGTTCGGGCCCTCAGGAGTTCATGGTTTTGGATTTGGATCCGCGTTAATCACTTTAACTTCCGGCCGGAGCCGCTCTTTTTGCCGCCGCCGGTGAGTTTGTTTACGGTGGCCCAAGCCCGAGCTTCCGCGGTTTTCGTGCCGACGCCCTTCTTCTCGTAGCCGGCTTCGATGTGTTCCGCCTGACGTTTCTGCTTGTCAGTGTAACTGGATTTATCGCCCTGAGACATGGTTGTTCGTCACCGGGTTTCGGCCATTTTTGTCAGCAGGCACTTTTGCGGGAGGCACGTTGACGTCCAGTGCAGCGCTTAAGTCAATTTCATGCTCCTGCTCCTGCACGATGATCGCGCGCAAGGTCTCGCTCAACGCAAATTCCCCCATCGCCTCAGCCTGACGGATGCGCTCGCGATAGCGCCCCACCGTTTCCCGCTCGTTCTCCAGATCCGCTCGCAGCATGGTGACCGGGTCGTTTGAAGTTTTGACCGGCCTGGGCGTCACGCCTGGCATGCCGCCCAGATAATCAATCTGTTTGGCGATTTTTATGGCGTGCGCCAGTTCCTCCCCGGCGTGCGCCTCCAGTTCCCGCGCGATGTCCGTGTACGCGGCGCCTTTCAACACCTGACTGTACACGGTGTAGGCAATGATCGCCTGGTATTCCCCCGCCAGATCCTCGTTTAGCAGTTGGATCATCTGTTCGCGGGTGATATTCAATCCGGTGGTGATGTTTTCTTTAGTCATAAATTTTCGGGATCAGTCCGCAGATTTCCAGGCCTGGTTGTACTCAAGCTTCCACGGCTAAGCCAACCTTGATGGTCACCTGCCAGTGATGCACCTTTCCCTTGTCAATGTTGCCGCGCGTTTCAACCACCTGGAACCAGCACAGGTTTTTGATGGTTTTATGCGCCCGCTTGATGGCCTTTTCGACCGCTTCCTCAACGGAAGTGGTGGAGGTGCCGGTGAGTTCGATGAGTTTATAGACCGGGTCTTTCATATGTGATTATTCCGATTTTGGAAAAGGGTGACAGGGTATTTGGCCATACTGATTAGTGAACCATGGGAGCAGGGTTTGTGAACATGGGCGTGCGGTTCGTGAACATCGGCGTACGGTTCGTGAACATGGGCGTGGGGTTCGAGAACATCGGCACACGGTTCGTGAACAGAGACGGATTATTGGGACCAGGCTGTCCGGGTTGAACCGGTCGAAACGGTTGTACGGGTTGGATGGGTGGTCCCGGCTGAACCGGCTCGGGCATTGCCGACACAGGTCTAATCGGCTGGGGTTGCGACGGGACAGGTTGTATCGGTTGCATCGGGGGCTGGACCGGTTTAAGAGTTTGTCCCGTGACACTTAAAACGACGATCAGATTCATCAACGTCAGCGACAGCCGTGTCCGAACATTTTTTCTTTTCATAAATTGTTCCGGTTTGGTGTGTATGTTTGTGCATAGCCAGCCTGTTCCGGGGTCAAGCAACTCGGGCCAAATTACGGGCCGAACCGATTCTTCGCCATGGGGTGTAACCCTACCTGAATGACTTGGAGGCACCCCTTGAAATTGCTTCCGTCGTCAAAAATTAAATTAATGCACACGGATACCATGGGGTATTCACCCCATATACAGATTGTAGCCAGCATCGGATAGTTGTGTTGGATTCCCGGTGTGCGAGCGTGCGATTGCGAGCCCGAGCATTCCGAAGCGTCCGGCCGAAGCCAGCATGACAACATGAAACAAAAATTAATCGGGTTGTCACAACAATATGTGACGGCATTGCAAAAGCACCTGAAGCAGGGACCGCGCGCGCGCTTGCAGCCGGCGCTGGCACTGGGGCGCCGGGCGGTCGTTCTCGGCCTGGAGACGCTGGAGCTGGCCCGGATTCACGAGCAGGCCGTCGCCGCGCTGGAATTATCCCGGAGCAGGAATGGCTTCCTCCAGCGGGCGGAAATGTTTTTCGCTGAAGCCCTCACCCCGATCGTGGAGACGCACCGCGCCGCGCGGCAGAGCAAGATTCAACTGAACCGGCTGAATGACACGTTGGGCCGGCGCACGGTGGAACTGGCCGCGACCAACCGCCTGTTGCAGCGCGGCATTGTCCGGCGCAAAAGTGTGGAGGCCGCCCTCAAAATCAGCGGCGAACACTACGCCCGGCTCTTGAAGAATTCCCTGCAACTGCAGGAAGGTTTGCGGCAACTGACGCATCAGGTGCTGGCGGCACAGGAGAATGAACGCAAAAAGATCAGCCGCGAGCTTCAGGATGAAATCGCGCAGACCTTGCTGGGCATCAATGTCCGGCTGCTCACCCTGAAACAGGAGGCCCGGAGTAATACCAGGGGTCTCAAAAATGAAATCGCCAGTACGCAGCGGCTGGTGCTAAAATCGGCCAAGTCCGTGCGGCGGGCCGCCCGTCAATTCGGCCGTTCATGAAAGCTAAATTTTCCAGACGTTATCAGTCGGCGTTGCTGGCCTATCTCAAGCAAGGCCCGAAGGCGAGCCTGCACCCGGCTCACGGCATGGGCCGGCGGGCGCTGGCTGCTGGTCTGAAAACACTCGACATCGCCAAACTCCATGAGCAAATCCTGGTTACCCGGGTCCTGCCCGGCCGCCCGGCCGGCAAACGCGCCTCGGTCATTCGGCAGGCAGGGGCTTTCTTTACCGAGGCAATCACCCCGATCGAGAAGATTCACCGCTCCGCACGGGAGGCCGCCCGCCACCTGAATAAAATCGTCGAGATGTTGAGCCAGCGCACCGTGGAGCTGGCCGCGTCGAACCTGGAACTGAAACAGGAAATCGTCCAGCGCAAGGTGGTGGAGATGGCACTCAAAAAGAGCGAGCACCATTACGGCGAGTTGTTGGAACAATCGGACCGCCTGCAGGAGCAGTTGCGGCAATTGTCCCGACAGATTCTTTCGGCGCAGGAGGAGGAACGCCGGGAGATCAGCCGCGAACTGCATGATGTCATCGCCCAGACCCTGACGGGCATCAACGTCCGGCTGGCGGCCCTGGCCAGGGAGGCCGCGACCAACACCAAGGGCCTCGATCGCAATATCGCCCGCACGCAGCGGCTCGTGGAAAAATCGGTGGACATCGTGCACCGGTTTGCCCGCGAGTTGCGCCCGGCGGTGCTGGATGACCTGGGGCTGATTCCCGCCCTGCATTCGTTTGTGAAAATCTTTTCCCAACGGACGCGCATCCACGTTCACTTGAAGGCCTTTGCAGCGGTGGAACAATTGGACACGGCCCGGCGCACCGTGCTCTTTCGCGTCGCGCAGGAGGCGCTTACCAATGTCGCCCGCCACGCCCAGGCCGGCCACGTGGAAGTGAGCATTCAGAAACTGCCGGAAGGCATTTGCATGAAAATAAAAGACGATGGCAAATCCTTCCAGGTGGATCGTGTGCTGTACGGAAAGGGAAGCAAACGCCTGGGATTGCTGGGCATGCGGGAACGCCTGGAAATGGTCGGTGGCCATTTTGGCGTGGAGTCCGTCCAGGGCAAAGGCACCACCATCATTGCCCAACTTCCGAACGGCAAAGCCGCGCGGGGGGGGGGTATCGTTAATGGCACCCGTTGAATCCAAAACTTGAATTGATATGAAACGAATTACTGTTCTGCTGGCGGAAGACCATACGATTGTGCGCGAGGGATTTCGCAAAATGCTTGAAATCGAAGCCGATCTGGAAGTGGTCGGCGAAGCGCAAGACGGCCGCCAGGCGCTCATCATGGTCAAAAAACTTCGTCCGGCCGTGGTGTTGATGGACATCGCCATGCCCCTGCTCAACGGCCTGGAAGCGACCCGCCAGGTGCTCAAGGCCCTCCCCGCCACCAAAGTGCTCATTCTCTCCGCGCATAGTGACGACGCCTACGTCAAAAACGCAACCGACTCCGGGGCCGTGGGATTTTTGCTCAAACAGACCTCGGCCCACGAAGTGTGTCAAGCCATTCGGGAGGTCCAAAAGGGGAAAACTTTTTTCAGCTCCTCAATTTCCAGACGTCTCAGTCGTCTCAATCCGCCATCGCCTGATCGCGTTGGGCGACTCAATAAAAAAGCCGTCAAACTGACGTCGCGCGAGTTGGAAGTGCTCCAACTCATTGCCGAAGGCAAGGCCAACAAGGAGACGGCAGCGGAACTCGGCATCGGCATGAAAACCGTCGAAAAGCATCGCGAGCACCTCATGCAGAAACTTGACATCCACGACACCGCCGGACTCACCCGCTACGCCATCAGTACGGGCATCATCGAAAACAGTGTCCAGTTGACCATCCTTTAGCCGTCGGCCGTTTGAACACGGTGTCCCGCCGGACAGAAATCGTCAGTCGAATTTAATCACCCGGATGATGCCGGGCAGCTCGTCCCGGCCAAACACGTTTCTCCATTTTCCATCCTTGTCCCGGAACGCAAGGCATCGGAAGCCTTCAGCCTGAACCAATACCTGTTCTCCAATCGGCGGCAAATGGTTCGGCGGATCATTTGGCTTCGGTGCTTGAAGGTCGTCATGCATGATTCCGAATCGGAAACCTTGGGGTAAAGCGCGTTAATTGCATTTTTTTATTTGGTTGGGAGGAATGGCCAAAGCCCGGTCAAAACATTCTTGAATTACCCCATCACCCGGCAGATGCCGGATATATCAATTCGTTAGAATCAGACGCATCAAAAGCACTACGCCAACGGACAAGCTGACAACCATGATGGTGCCCAGAACGTCAAATCCGGCCTCGGGTGTGCGATGCCTGAGGCATACCGGCATCACGACATGGTAGAAACCACTTCGGTTGGCCTTGCCGAAAACTGTTTTCATGAGTTTATGCGTGAACATAAAGACAGGAATACTATGGAGCCATGGCCGGAGAAGGGCTATGGGGTGTTCACCCCAGTCCAATGGTGAAGGGTCAAGGCACAACTTTCAGTTCCTCGTTCAACCGCACCCGCAACACGGGAGAATGCCCGAAGGCACATAAACCCCGGCATGGGGTAAACACCCCATGGCGCCCCAAGGTCAACCGGCTCACGATTCGTCCGGTCATGAACAATAACGCAAACTCACAATCGGGAGCGCCCGCCGGAGCACAACTTCATCGCCCGGCGACACCACCCCAGCGCATTCTGGTGGCGGATGACGACAGGGACGTTCGCCGGGTTATCGCCCATGCGCTGATGGGTTCCGGCTACCATGCTGATACCGCCGAAGACGGCGCCGCCGCCTGGGAGACGATTCAGATCAAGGCTTTCAACCTCCTGATCACCGACCACAACATGCCCAAGTTGACTGGCGTTGAACTGGTCAGGAAGCTGCGTTCCGCGCGCATGGCGTTGCCGGTCATACTGGTCACCGGAAAATTACCCACGGAGGCGTTGGCCCAAAACCCATCGCTCCGATTGGCGGCCATGTTACCAAAGCCCTTCTCCATCGACGAGCTGTTGGAAACGGTGAGAACGGTCCTGCGCGCCACCGACCATGCCCCCGAGTCGCTCGAGCCGCTGCCAGATTCACGAAGCCAGCCCTCGGCGGATGGTTTACGGCTGCGATGATTCCAATTCCGGGCCCAAAGTTCAGTTGACCATCAATGGCCCGGGCTTAGCCCTTCTTCGTCTGATTCCAACTCCAACTTCAGCCGCGTTCTGTGCCTCTGCCCGTGCAAATACGTCAGATTCGCAACCATCGCCATGGGGTGAACACCCCATAGCGCCCACAAGCTTTCCTGCCTTATATATATGCTATCATGAAAGATAATGAGCTATTGCAAGCAGTGGTGTCGGCCAGCGCACCGCTGGGGCGCCCGACGCAACTCCCTCCCCCACGCATTCTCGTGGTGGATCAGGACAGTGACCTTCGCATGCTGTACACCGAAGCCTTGGTTCGTCCCGGGTACCGCGTGGATGCCGCCGAAGATGGCGCCGCCGCCCTGAAGGCGCTCCGGGTCAACAACTACAATCTTCTGATCACCGAACACAACCTGCCCACGCTGACCGGCGTTGAACTGGTCAGGACGTTGCGGGCCGCCCGCATGGCCCTGCCGGTCATAATGGCGGCAGCCCGATTGCCCGTCCACGAACTCACTCGAACCCCGTCACTGCAACCGGTGGCCGTACTGCCAAAGCCGTTTTATATCAGTCAGCTTTTGGAAGCGGTAAGAGCAGCCTTGGGCGACGTTGACAGCCCCCGCGATCGGAACGCGCCGCCGCCAAACGTGGGAAACCGGTCTTCAACCAATGTTCTGTGGTGATAAGGACTCCACTTCGGAGTCCAAAGTCCAGTTGACCGGCCATCTATATGGTTATTGATGATAATGCAGCCCCACTAGCGCGAGAGTCAGCCGGCGTTCCACTTCAATGCCCCGTGAAGCGACCCTGTCGTATTCTGGTCGTGGATGACGACAGTGACTTACGCCTCCTTTACGCCGATGCGTTGGCGCGCGCCGACTACGATGTTGACGCCGTTGAAAATGGCGCAGCTGCCTGGAAGGCGCTTCACGTCATCAACTACGATCTGTTGATCATCGAGCATAACCTGCCCCGTCTGACTGGCGTTGAGCTGGTCCTGGAAATGCGGTCTGCGCGCTTGGCGCTGCCGGTCATCCTGGTCACCGGACAACTACCCGCGGAAGCACTGGCCCAAAATCCATTACTCCAACTGGCGGCCCTGTTGCCAAAACCGTTTTACCTCAGCCAGTTGTTGGAAACGGTAAGAGTAGTCCTGCAGGCTACGGGCAGCATTCCGGGACAACTTGAGCTGCTGCCGGTCTGGCCCAGCCAGTCATCCGCCGCCAGTTCGCGGTCATGATTCTTCTCTGCAGTCAAGTATTCGGTTTGCCGTCAATGGACCCGGCGTTCGCCGGATTCATCTTTTCCACATGGCCTGACCCGCGGTTTACGGTTGGCGGTCTGAACTTTCTGGTAGGGTAACACCCCATAGCACCCGCCCGCTCTCCAGGTCTATCCTTATGACATGAAAAATAAAACACTCATGCAAATGGGAGGCAATCCATGTCACTGATTTCCCTTGCGGTCACCCTGATCGTCATTGGCGTGTTGCTCTGGCTGGTCAACAGCTACATCCCGATGGACGGAAAGATCAAAAGCATTCTCAACGCCGTCGTGGTCATTTGCGTCGTCGTGTGGCTGTTGTTTGCCTTCGGCATTCTCCATCACTCAGGCGACATTACCGTCCCGCGTGTCGGGTAACCAGCCGCCGTCAAGTCCAGGTCCGAGGTTATGAACGCACCTGTTGAAGCCGCCGGCGACAAACCACGCCAGCCCGACATCGGACGAATCCGTTCCAACCCGTTTTCGTGGTGGGCGACCATGAATATTCCGACCCGGGAACAAACTTGTGTCCGGAGTGTCGGGCACGGGTGGATTCACTTTGGACAGGCGCAAAACCATGAAGGCAAAAGTATTCGAGGTCATTCTTCATAAGCTGCCCTCCGGCAAGTCGCCGGCGAGCGCCCTGGAAGAACAGCTCAACGGCTTTCTGGGGCAACACCCGGATCTTCGAATAGCGGCGACGCACCTGAACACCATCGTGACGCCGGCCGAACCGAACGCCATGCCGAGGTCGGAGGAGTCATCCATCGTCATCTTCTGCACCGTGTTTTACACGGAATAGAAAACGCGAAGCCGGCAACGCCCCCGGCATCACGCCGACGCGGCCGGCTTTCGATGGTGGAAAGGGTGTCGGGGACAGATTAATCGGCGCGGCGGTCGCACCAGTTCAGCCCTTGGACAGGCAGAATGCTAAAAATTATCCATCAGTTATTTTCCGGTTTGCGTTTACGCCTGCTGTTGCTGGTGTTGCTGGCGTGCGCTCCGCTGGTGGGAGTGACGCTGTACACGGCGTCGGAAGAGCGTCAACGACTGGTGCAGGACTGGAATCAGCGTTCACAGGACATGATGGAATTGGCCACGCGGGAGGAAGGACGGGTGATCGGCCAGACGCGCCAACTGTTGCTCGCCCTGGCGGAGTCGTCGCAGGTGCGCTCGGGCAACCGGCGGGACTGCCAAAAATTACTGGACGAGCTGCTCGGCAGCTACCCGCGTTACGCCAATTTGGGAGTCGTCAGGGCCGATGGCATGGTTCTGGCCAGCGCGTATCCGATGGGGGAACCGGCCAACCACATGAACCGTCCTTTTTTCCGCCGTGCGCTCGCGACGCGCGCCTTCGCGATTGGCGATTTCGCGGACGGAGAAGCGGCCAACAAGCTCGCCATCGATTTCGGTTATCCGGTTTTCGATTCCACCGGGCAGGTCCAGGCGGTGGTCTTTGCCACGCTGGATTTGGACTGGGTCAGCCACTTCGAGTCCGCGCTGCCGGAGCAATTGCCCAAAGACGCGACGTGGACCGAGGTTGACCGCAACGGGAAAATCCTGGTTCGGCATCCCTCGCCGGAAAAATGGATCGGCCAGTACTTCCCGGAAACCTCACTTTTGAAAATCGTCTTCAGCAAGGACCATGGCGTGGTGGAGACGACGTCTTCGAACGGAATTCCCGATTATCATGCGTTCGCCGCCATGCACAGCCAGTTTGTTCCCGACGAGGTCGTCACCATCCTCAGCAGCATTCCCAGGAGGGTTCTCTTTGCCGAAGCGGACCGGCGGCTGACCGAAAACCTGGCCGGGCTGGGGATTGCCGCCTGCTTTGCCTTCATGCTCGGCTGGATCGGCAGCTATCTGCTGGTCCTGCGCCCGGTTCTGACCCTGGTGAAATCCAGCGCACAACTGGCCACGGGCGATCTGAGTGCGCGCACGGGACTGGCCCACCGGGGAGATGAATTGGGCCAGCTGACCCGCACCTTCGATCAGATGGCCCAGGCCCTGGAACATCGCGAAGCGGAACGCCAGTCGGCGGATTACGCACTGAAAGCCTCCGAAAACCGCTACCGCCGGCTGTTTGAAACCGCCCAGGATGGAATTTTGATTCTCAACGCGGATACCGGACAGATTGACGATGTCAACCCGTTCCTGACTGACATGTTGGGCTACACCCGCCAGCAGTTGTTGGGAAACAAACTTTGGGAGATTGGCCTGTTCAAAGACACCAAAGCGTCCAAGGCGTCATTCCGGGAGTTGCAGCGCGAAGCCTACGTCCGTTACGAAGACCTGCCGTTGGAAACCAGCGCCGGCAAGTCCATCAACGTCGAGTTCGTCAGCAACGTCTATCAGGTCAACGGCGGCAAAGTCATTCAATGCAACATTCGCGACATCACGAAACGCAAGCACGCGGAGGAAAAACGCAACGAATACAGCCTTAAACTTCAGGTGCTTTCCCGCCGGCTGGTGGAGGCGCAGGAGACCGAACGCCGGAACCTCGCGCGCGAACTCCACGATGAAATCGGCCAGGCCCTCACCGTCATCCAGTTGAACCTGCAAGCGATGTTGCAGTCACCCGGCACCGGCGCCCTGACGCCGCGTTTGAACGAAAGCCTCCAGGTGGTCGAACGCGTGCTGGAACAGGTGCAGGACATCTCGTTGGATTTGCGCCCATCCATCCTGGACGATCTGGGATTGGAACCGGCCCTGCGTTGGTACACCGACCGGCAGGCGGCGCTGGTTGAGTTGAAAGTCGAATTCCACGCCGACCGGCTGGAGCAACGCCTGGATCCGGTGATTGAAACCGAATGTTTCCGCGTTGCCCAGGGGGCTTTGACCAATGTGGTGCGCCACGCCCATGCGAAAGTAGTCACCGTGGAGTTGCGCCAGGAAGCCGGGCAACTCCACCTGCGCGTGCGTGATGACGGAATTGGATTTGAGGTGGCGGCCGTCCGGGAAAAAGCCCTGCGCGGCGCAAGCCTGGGCCTGTTAAGCATGGAAGAACGGGCGGCGCTGGCCGACGGCGGACTGGAATTTAAATCCGCTCCTGGACGGGGCACTGAAGTCCACGCGTGGTTTCCGTTGAAATGGCAGACACCACCGTCCGAATCTGAAACCCCATGAGCAAGCCCATCCAACCCATTCGCGTCATGCTGGCCGATGATCACACGCTGGTGCGCGCGGGCATTCGCGCCCTGCTGGAAAAATTGCCGGGGGTGGAAGTGGTGGGTGAGGCTGGCGATGGGCGCGAAATGCTGAAACTGGTCAAGTTGCACCAGCCGGACGTGGTTTTGATGGATATCGCCATGCCCGGTCTGAATGGACTGGAAGCAGCGGCGCGCATGGCCAAAGAATTTCCGGATGTGCGGGTCGTCATCCTTTCCATGCACCACAACGAGGAATATGTCTGGCGGGCGCTCAACGCGGGCGCGGCCGGCTACCTGCTTAAAAAAGCGGCGACGACCGAATTAGCCACGGCCCTGCAACGCGTGGCGCAGGGGGAGATCTATCTCAGCCAGGAAATCTCCACCCGGCTGCCCAAAAATTTTCTTCTGGACGGGATCGCCAAACGGAAAAGCCCGCTCGAACAACTGACGGGCCGGCAGCGCGAGATTCTCCAGCTCATCGCCGAAGGCCAGAACACCAAAGGCATCGCCGAAGTCCTGAAGGTCAGCCCCAAAACCGTCGAATACCACCGCATGAAATTGATGGATTGCCTGAACGTGCATGACATTCCAGGCCTGGTACGTTTTGCTCTGCGGGTCGGATTGCTTCCACAGGAAAAGCTGGTTACGGGCTAGCGTCTTCCAGGAAAATGCCGCAGGTCAATTCGGGCTTGATTGGTTCCGGTCTCCCGGCCATTGCCAACGCACCCGGCGAAATCCGGATGACGGGCAACCCCTGCGCCTGGGTTTGAATTATTCCCGGGATTGGCTGGCCAAAGCAGGTTTCCGAGCCAAATTGAATCTTGAGTTTCATAGATTTCCTTCCCGTTTTCAATCGCTGCCGTCCGGTCCGGCCAGTTTATAATCAGACGCTGGGCGTGACCCGGCGGGTCAGTGGCTTCGTGAAATGAATCTCCCGGCCGATGCCGGCGAAATGCCAGCGCCAGTGGCCGGCGCGCATCGCCGCCGCCAGGTGCAGGCACGATCGGCCCCAACCGTTTTGGCTGAGATAAAGTGACATATTTTTAACTCCCGTTAATCCGTGATCAGAGACAGTCGAAGCGGTTTCGCAAGCTTGCCCGGCTGTCGCGGCAACCGGCTCCCGGCCTTGGAAATCACTTCAGGTTATTCCCGGATGCGATAGAAACGCTTCGAAAAACCCGCCGCGTTCGTGTCGGTAAAATTCGACGAACCATTGACTCCCATTGTCACGGTGCCAATGACTGTCCAGGTGATGAAATCCTGCGTTGCCTGAACGTCATACGTTTGGTTGGCCTGGCCGATCACGGTCAGAACAAATTGCTTCGCAAGTGTGACCTGGAGCTGTACTCCGGGTGCCGCCAATACGTTTCCCGACAGGATGGCGTTCGTTCCTCCGCCGCCAGTGAGCATGACCGTCTGAGTGTAATTGCTCGCCACCGTCGGGCTGAATACCACCGTCACCGCCTGCGT
>JAJPJM010000165.1 GCA_021324235.1 Verrucomicrobiota bacterium | reverse complement strand
GATCTACGAAACAAAAAAGAAGGCGCCCGCAAAGAAAGAGGCAAAACCTGCTGCCGAAAAGGCCACGGCGAAGGAAGCCGGCCCGGCGGAAAAGGCCGCGAAACCGGCGGAGGACAAGGCCCCCAAAAAGGGCGCGCCCGCTCCTGACGCTCCTGCGGCGGAGGCGGCCAAGCCTGCGGATGCGCCGGTGGCTGCTGTTTCCGCGCCGAGCGCGGCCGAACTTCTGGGTGAGGACGCCAACGCCAAGAAGATCATCAAGGCCAAGCACGCCAAAAACATTGTCAGCGGCGTTGCAAACATTCTGGCTACGTTCAACAACACGCAGGTCACCATCACCGACCTGCACGGCAATCTGATCGGTTGGTCGAGTGCCGGCCGGGTTGGTTTCAAGGGTTCGCGCAAAAGCACGGCCTACGCCGCACAACAGGTGGCGCAGGACGCCGCGCGCCAGGCGATGGCGCATGGCATGAAGGAAATTGAAGTACGCGTCAAAGGCCCCGGTTCCGGTCGTGAATCCGCCATTCGCGCATTGCAAGCCATCGGCCTGGAAATCAGCGCCATCAAGGACGTTACGCCGATTCCCCACAATGGTTGCCGGCCGCGCAAAAAACGCCGCGTGTAACCTCAACTTTTAACCATTCCACCATCATGGCTCGTTACACAGGTCCCCGCGTTCGCATCAGCCGCCGTTTCGGCGTGCCGATTTTTGGCCCATCGAAATATCTGGAACGCCGCAATTATGGCCCGGGCGTTCACGGTCCAAAATCGCGGCGCAAGCACACGGATTATGGCCTCGGCCTGATCGAGAAACAAAAGCTGCGTTACTACTACGGCTTGATGGAACGTCAATTTCGCGGGGTCTATGAACGGGCCTTGAAACGCCGCGGCGTCACCGGTGAGCAGATGTTGCAAATTCTGGAGACGCGCCTGGACAATGTCGTTTTTCATCTCGGTTTTGCGAACACCCGCGCCGCGGCGCGCCAGATGGTTTCGCATGGCCACGTTCTGGTGAACGGACGCAAGGTGAACGTCCCGTCCTGCGGGCTCAAGGTAAACGACATGATTGAGGTAAAAAATTCAAACGTGTCGCGTCAGTTGGCAACGAAGAATTTGGAAATGGCCACGAGCCGCTCGGTGCCGGACTGGTTGTCGTTGAACAAGGAAGAGTTCAAGGGCACGGTCATGCGGATTCCGAGCCGCGACGAAATTCAACCGATTGCCAATGAGCAGGCGGTTGTCGAATTTTATTCCCGCTAAACAGCAAACCAGTTGAACAATTATACGGGTGGAGCCGGCCGCGGGAATAAAAGGCCGGCAAAACCAGTTTAAAATTGTTGAAAGGAAAATATGCCAGTACGTCTCGGACGTTTTGAAATGCCGAAACGGTTGCAGAAGGACGAAGCAACCGCCACGGAAACCTACGCCAAATTCGTCGCCGACCCCTTTGAAACCGGTTACGGTCACACCGTCGGCAATTCCCTCCGCCGCGTGTTGTTATCGTCGCTGGAAGGCGCGGCCATCACTTCGATGAAGGTGGACGGTGCCATGCATGAATTCGCCACCATCGACGGGGTGGTTGAGGATGTGACCGACATCGTCCTGAATTTGAAGAGAATCAAATTCAAGGCCCACACCCGTGATGCGCAGACCTTGTTGTTGTCCGCGAACAAGGAGGGCGCGGTGACCGCCGCCGACATCCAGCTGAATCAAAATGTTGAACTGGTCAATCCGGACCAGCACATTTGCACGCTCGATAAAAAGAAAAAGTTTGAAATGGAGCTGGAACTCAAAATCGGCCGCGGCTTTTGCCCGAGCGACGAAAATAAAAAGCCCGGCCAGCCCATTGGCGTGATTGCGATTGACTCATTGTTCTCGCCGGTGACGCGCGTGCGTTACGCGGTGGAAGCCGCCCGGGTGGGCAACCGCACGGATTACGATCGTTTGATTCTGGAGATCTGGACGGACGGCCGCATTTCACCCGATGATGCGCTGACCCAGGCGTCGGCGATTCTGGCCCATCACCTCGATGTGTTTGTGGGTTATGACAAGAACGCCGTGGAATTTGAGGAAGCGGAATCGAAGCAGGACGACGAGAAGGCCAAACTCAAGAAGCTGCTCAATATGAGCGTCAACGAAATCGAATTGAGCGTTCGCGCAGCAAATTGCCTGAACAATGCGAACATCACCACGGTCGGCCAGCTGGCGATGAAGACCGAACAGGAGATGCTCAAATACCGGAACTTCGGCAAAAAATCACTGAACGAAATCAAAGACAAACTTCAGGCCCTGGGCCTGTCCCTCGGCATGAACTTTGAAGCGGGCCTGCTCGACACCCCGCCCAAGGAAGTTGTGGAGAATAATTAGGCCATTCTATGCGACACTTAAAGCACACGGCCAAACTGGGTCGCACGTCCGAGCATCGTAATGCGATGCTGGCAAACCTCGTTTGCAGCCTGATCAAGCACAAACGCGTGACGACGACCCTCGCGAAGGCCAAGGCCGCGCGTCCGGTGGCCGAGAAAATGGTCACGCTGGGTAAGCGTGGCACGGTTCAGGCCCGCCGCTTGGTCACGGCGCGTTTGCACACGCACGGACCGACCGTTCAATTGACCAAGGACGAACGCCGCAAATGGCGTCAAAACGACGACGTGCTGCGGATTCTTTTTGAAGACATTGCCCCCGCGTTCAAGGAGCGAAACGGCGGTTACACCCGCATCGTGAAAATGAATCAACGCCAGGGTGATGCCGCCCAGCGCGCCATTCTGGAATGGGTGGATTACGCGCCGGCGGCGCCCACGGCAGAGGAAACCGCCCCGGTCGAAGAAACCAAACCGGCTGAGGCCAAGCCGGCCGAACCCAAGCCAGCGGAAACCAAGGCCCCCAAAAAATAATCTGGCCGAGTCCTTTCACTGCCCGCTCATCGGAGCGGGCTTTTTCGTTTAACACGAGCAATTCTCACAGCACCCACAAACCAATCAGGCCGGCAATGACCAGAATCGCCACCAGCCACCAGAACCAGTGTACGCCGCGGGGAATGGCCCGTTCTCCAACGATTTCGCGTTTTACAAAGTCATCGTAATCGAAGTCCTCGCCGGGAAGGTTAAGATGGTCGTAACTCGCCTCTCCGGACCAGCCGGTTTTTTCATCCGAGCCGCATTCCGGGCAGGCTTTGGCGCCGGGCGGGACTTCCGTGCCGCAATTTGGACAAACGTCAGGAGGCACAGGCGTTAGATTTGAATTTTCGATTGATTCAAAGTTTAAAATTTACCCTCCCACGCCCGCGTATTCCTCATCGGTTTTCAATTCAAGCCCCATCAAAATGTAGTCGTGGGTAACGGCCTGCATGTCTTTGACGTAATCTTCCAACCGTAAGAGCTGGCTGAAGCCAAGCATGGCGAACATTTTGATGGCCGCTTCCTGTTCTCCAATGAATTCCGCCTCGACTTTTTCCAGGCCGGCATTTCGCGCAATCTCAATGATCTCGCTCACCAGCGCCCGGGCCAGACCGCGGCCGCGAAATTCCGGATGTACGAGCACACTGACGCGTCCGACGTGCCGTTTCCAGCCGCCGAGCTGCTGGTGTAAGGTCGCATCGCCAATGATTTTACCGCCAATCAGGGCGACCATCGGTAAATTACGACCATAATCAATGCTCCGGCACCAATCGCGAATCACTTCCAAATCAGTGACCCGGTGTTTTATGAACATGCGTTCCGGTTCAGGGATGCCCAGGAAGAGTTTGTGAAAATCCCTTTCGTCGTCGCGCCGCAGCGGGCGCAAGGTTACCTTCGTGCCGTCCTTGAGGGTGACGATCTTCGGAAACTTCTGAAGTTCAAGTTCAATGCTGAATGACATGAGTTGTCTTTCTATTTATCCGCAATTTGCGACAAAGGCCGGGCACCTGCAACTTAATCCCGGTAAAACCATGATGATTCGCCAATAACGCCGGTCGCCGGCGCCTGCCAATTTCCGTCAACCATAGCGGGGTCAAAACTCCACCGCGCCGCCAGGGCCGGAACTTTTTCAGCATTGGCAGCGGTGGTCTGCTCCATCGCCTCGCCATCCATTCCCGCATTTTCGCCGTAACCAAACGATTTCACATTCAATTCGATTTCGGCCAGGGATTTCGGCCCCTGATTCCACACGGTTTCATTCACCCACGCGTAAGCGCGCGCCACCATGCCGTGGTCCACCCGGATCCACGCGTGATGGCACAAAACGGGGTCCGCCATGAAGCATTGAACATGGCCCAACTCGCGGCTCAGCCGAACCAGAAAATGAAAACAATCATCCACGTCATGGCCGGGATGTGGCAGACCGGAGCCGGTGACAATAATCCAATCATTCACCGGCGGACTGATGAAAAATTCGTGTTTGCCGGTGATTCCCTCCGTCCACGGACAGGGTCTGGGATGACCCAAGCCCAGGGCAGCCTGGATCGCCCTGGAACTGGAAGAATGGATGGCCAACCAGAGGACCGGGCGGCGCATTGATTCCGTGCCCGGCGCAGATGGTTTGCCACCAGTCGGTGTCATTGCCTGTATTGCCCGCGCGCGACGGTGCAGGACAAACATTCCAACGAACATGATCATCCCTACGGCCAAGGCCAGCAGGTGCAGCGCAAGCAGCATCAACGGAACCGTGTCAACCGGGTTCACACGGCGAATTTACGCCCGTGCGGCAAGTGTTCAACCATATTTTGACAGGATTATCGCAAACAATGGTAGTGTGAATGCTGTGCCTCCAGATTGGGCTTGGTATTGTATTTTATTGCCACCCGAAGCCGTCGAGTGAGAAAAATCACCGGGTTGTCCGGCAACCCTGATTCATCCAGTCGAGATAACGCTGGTTTCCTGCGGCTAATGGCAGAACGAGAAATTCCGGGGTATCGTAGGGATGTTTGCCCAGGATTAATTTTTCCAGCGCAACCAGTTTCGATCTCTGAGTCTTTAAAACCAGCAGAACTTCAGCGGCCGATTCAATTTTTCCCTTCCACCGATAGTGCGACTCGATCCGGGGAACGAGATTGGCACAGGCAATCAGGCGCGCCCGCAACGCGGCTCCGGCCAGCGCCCGGGCGGTTTTCAGGTCCGGTACCGTGATCAGAACGATGGCAAATTTCAAGGCAGGCTTCATGATCAGACGGTATCATCCGGTGCACGGTGGCCCGTCAAAGGGTCCGGGCTGGCGATGCGGGAACCAGATCATTTGTTCATGGCGTCATGCCCCTGATAATTTTAAGCGTGCGGATGACAATTTCCTGCCGTCGTGGATGGCGGCAGTAGAAATGATTGCCATAGCCAAGCACGTACTCACAATTTTGCGGCGGGGGCACAAGACACACGGCGGATTCATTAATGCTCCACAGGGAGCTGGCCCGGCATCTCTCGGCGACCGGCAGATCAGATTTCGGGTCACCCGAAGATGCGTGGGATTTCAGTTTGTCGTTGGCTCCTGACATGCGATTACCTGACAGGCTTAACCTGTACCACCTCGGCGCCGGTTGCAAGAGCTAACACGGGTCGTTCAGAATGCTTCCACTTTTCCAGGATTGCCTCTGCGGAAGTTTATCAAATCAGTTTTATTTCGCCTCCATTTTCTGGTTTAGTCGGGGCATGGACGTTCAATTTCCGCCGCTGATACCCGGCACGCTGTATCTGGTCGCCACGCCCATCGGCAACCTTGAGGACATCACGCTGCGCGCCCTGCGCGTGTTGCGCGAATGTGACGTGGTGGCCGCCGAGGACACGCGCCACACGGGCCGACTGCTCAAGCATTTTGAAATCAGCAAACCGCTCTTGAGCTATTTCCAGTTTAATGAGGCCCGGCGCAGCGAAGAAATCATCGAACATCTCGGACGCGGGTCGAAAGTCGCGTTGGTTACCGACGCGGGCAGCCCGGGCATCAGCGATCCGGGCGAGCGTGTCGTCAAGGCCGCCATTACCGCCGGTTTTCGGGTCGAGTCCGTGCCGGGGTCATGTGCGCTGGTTGCTGCGCTCACGGCGAGCGGCCTGCCGGCGGGCGAATTCCATTTCGTTGGTTTCCTCCCGCACAAGTCCGGCCAACGGCGAAACACGCTGGAATCACTCACAACCATTCCCGGCACCCTGGTGTTTTACGAATCGCCGTACCGGATTGAAAAATTGCTGGCCGAGCTGGTAGAAGTATTCCCTGAACGCGACATCGTCCTGGCGCGCGAGTTGACGAAGAAATTTGAGGAATTCCTGCGCGGTAAACCGGCGGAATTACTGGCATTGGTCCAAAAACGTTCCTTAAAAGGCGAATTTGTGGTTTTGGCTGGTCCGGCCAGGTGAACAAACGCGGCGCACCCGCAGGGCACGTCAGGGAACGGCGCGGGCGGACTCAGTGGTTCGACCGCAGTTTGCGGCGGGCAATTTACTTTGATTTACGGGCCCTGACTTTGGCCCAGCGCGCCTTGGCGGCGAGGGAAATTTTTCTGCGGGCGGCGGCGCTCATCTTCCGTCGCTTGCGACCCGCTTTTTTGACTGATGCCCTGGATCCATTGGTCACCACGGCTTCCAGCTGTGATTGCAGGCGCTCAATTTTCGATTTTAAGGCCGCCAGGCGTTTCAGCTTGGCAACCGAGAGGTTAAGAATTTCTTTCATGTGCATTAAGGATAGGCTTAAGCATATAAAAATAAAACAACAAATTTTATTACGGGGCCGTGGTCGAACGAGCTGCAAAACCGGGTGCGATTCTCCGGGGACAGCCGGCCTAGACAAATTTTCCAGGATTCAAAATGCCCTTCGGATCGAGCGCCTTTTTTACGTCGCGATGCAGCGCGCGGACTTCCGGTGAGACCGCCCGGGGCCACCAGCGCTTTTTAGCTAGGCCGATGCCATGCTCGCCGCTGATGGCGCCGCCCCAGGCGATGATTTGCGCAAAGAGTTCATCCAGGGCTGCTTCGGCCCGCCGATCGGCCCCTGGCTCGCTAAAATCAACCATGATATTGGTGTGGATGTTGCCATCACCGGCGTGGCCAAAACAGGCGACCGGCAAGCCATGCTTTTTTTGCAGTCTGGCGGCAAATTGAAAAAGGTCTTCCAGCCGGCTGCGGGGCACGACAATATCTTCGTTGAGCTTGGTCAGCCCGGTATCTCGCAGGGCGTAGGAAAATTCCCGGCGAATTTTCCAGACCTCCTCGCATTGAACGGCCCCCAGGCCGCGCTCGACAAACAATGGCCGATGGCGGCGGACGATTTGTTCCAAATCCGGCAATTCCCCCCGGACGGATTTTTTCTGACCATCGAGTTCAACAATCAGGTGGGCCCGACAACCGCGCAGTCGTTTGCTTTGGGTACGTTGATAAGCCGCGGCCAGCGTGAAGGCATCCGCCAGTTCGAGGGCGCAGGGCAAAAAACCGGCGGCCAGGACGGCTTGCAACGCGCGGACGGCATGCTTCATCGAGTTAAAGCCGACCGACAGGCACGCACGAAACGGCGGCAGG
>JAJPJM010000182.1 GCA_021324235.1 Verrucomicrobiota bacterium | reverse complement strand
GAGCGAAAAATCGAGGTGATGAACGGTTATGCGGAACGGAACCTCGCGCACAAACCCGACCTGGTGGTCATCGGCAACGCGATTTCGCGCGGCAACCCGGAAGCGGAATTTGTGCTCGACCACAAGCTGCGGTACTGCTCGTTGCCGGAGTTGCTCAAGGAATTTTTCATCCGCGGCAAACGCTCCGTCGTCGTGGCCGGCACGCACGGCAAAACCACCACGACGTCGCTGCTCACCTGGGTTTTCGAGCACAACGGATTGAATCCGAGCTATCTCATCGGCGGCATCCCGAACAATCTCAGCCAGGGCGCGCGGTTCACCGATAGCGAATGGTTCATCATCGAGGGCGATGAATACGACACGGCCTTTTTCGACAAGCGCAGCAAGTTCATCCATTACCAGCCCGAGGTGGCGGTCATCAACAACCTCGAATTTGACCATGCCGATATTTTTGAAGACCTGAACGCGATTAAAAAATCCTTCTCACATTTCATCCGGCTGATTCCGCGCAACGGCCTGCTGCTGGCCAACGGCGATGACCCGAATCTGTCGCCGCTGGTGAATGTGACCCATTGCCCGGTGAAACGGTTTGGTCTGGGTGAAAACAACGCGATTCAGGCCTTCAACCTCCGCTATGGCCCGACCGCCACCGAATTTGAAATTCCGAGCTTCAAATTTCACCTGAACATGATGGGAGAACTGAACGCGCGGAACGCGTTGGCGGTGGTTGCCTGTGCGAAACATTGCGGGTTGAAGAATCACCAGATCCAATCCGCCTTCGATGCCTTCAAAGGCATCAAACGCCGCATGGAGGTGCGTGGCATCGCCGGGGGCGTGACCGTCGTGGACGATTTCGGTCATCACCCGACCGCCATCCGGGAAACCTTGCGGGCCCTGCGCATCAAATATCCGCGCGAGAAAATCTGGGCCATTTTCGAGCCGCGCAGCAACACCACCCGGCGGAATGTCTTCCAAAACGAGCTGGCCGGTGCATTCGCCGACGCCGACGCGGTCGTGGTTTCGGAAGTCGCGCGGCTGGAACAAATCGCCCCGGAAGCGCGGCTCAATCCCGAAAAACTCATGCAGGATTTGAAGAATTCTGGCAAAAACGCGGCCTACCTGCCCGATGTGGAAGCCATCGTCGCGCATACCGCGAAGCACGCCCAGGGCGGCGACATCGTCGTCGTGTTCAGCAACGGCGGTTTCGGCGGGATTCACGGAAAATTGCTGCAGCAGCTGGGCCGGCGCTAGTTCCAAAAGCTGAATGCTCCGCCGAAGATTTCAGCGGAGCATTTTGGTTGGAAAATCAATTATTGATTAAACGTCACGCTGCCGGAATGCGTCTCGGTCTTCCCGTTCGGCCCGGTCGTGGTGACCGTGCGGTCAATCGTGTTGTCATCCTTGGTGGTCGTCACCACGCGATCGGCGGTTTTGCCATTGGCGCCGGTCACCGTGTCGGTTGCCGTGTGGGTGCCATCGCTGTTGACGACCGTTTTATCAAACGTGCCGCTCTTGCCAGTACTGGTGGTGTAGGTGCCGGCGGTGGCATGACCATCCGCGGTTTTGGTCACGGTTGAACTCGTGTCAATCGTGTTGCCGTTCTGCCGGGTATATTGGCCGTTCACCGTCGCTGTGCCATTGCCGTTGCCAGTAACGGTTTTGTTCCAATCGGAAGTTTTGCCGTCGTAACCCGTGCGGCTGCCGTTCACGGTCACCGTGTTGCCGTTGCGAACGGCATTCTGGTCAATGGTGGCCGTTTTTCCATCCGGTGCGGTGGTCGCGGTGATGCGATTGGCCGTGCCGGCCTGGCGATTCCAGGTCGCATCGGATTGACGCGTCCAGTCACCGTTGCCGGTCTGGACGGTGGTATCGCGCTGGCTGGAACCGGGCTGCCGGTAAATGCTTTGTTCAAACGTGCCGCTGCGTCCGCGGCTGGTTTCATACGAGCCGGACCGGAAACGTTCTCCCGCGTTCGCCGATAATAGACCGGCGCCCAGTGAAACCATGGTCACGGTCACCGCGACAAAACTCGTGGCATTATGTCTTGTTTTCATACTTCGTTTTTTTGTTTTTCAGGCTTTTCAGCCGTTGCCTCTTCATACGAACGGGCAGACGGAAACGTTACCTGCAATTTGCAGGCCAAATTTGATAAAGCAGGAACACTAATGCTCACGACGGGCCCGTGGAAAAGTCGCGCGGCGGGCTGTTGAAGGGGGCTTCGAATTTCTCCACGTCCGGGCCCTGGAATCAGTGCTGAGTCGCCTGCAATGTCTGCAAACCGGCAAAGACTTGTTCGGGCGGAATCGCCGCGAGGCAATGGCTGGCACTTTGACAAATGCTCAGGTAGCCGTCACAACCGCAGGCGCTCCCCGTCAGAACCTGATGACGCTTGCCGATGGGCGCCCACTGCACGGGAGAACTCGGGCCAAACAATGAAATGGTCGGCACACCCAGGCCGGCGGCGAAATGCAAGGGACCGGTATCACCGGAAACAAAGGCGCCGGCACGCGCCAGCACGGCCAGAAACAAAGGCAGTTCGGGCACGGGCGGCAGAATCTTTGCGTCCGGCACGAGCTTTTTCAATTCTGCCATCAGCGCCTGCTCGCGTTCGCCGAGCGCCGTGGTAAAGACAACATGGAAACCGGCAACGGCGGCCAGGTGATGCAATTTTGCCCAATGGGGCAGCGGCCACTCTTTTTTTTGCTGACTGGAGGCCACATGGCAGACGACCGCGCGTTCATCAGAGAGAATTCTTTTTGCGGCAACAGCCAGGGCCGGGTCGGCACGGATTTCAGCTTCGAGCGAAGGCGGTGACGGAATCTGCCAGCCGGACAATAGCTGGACCAGACGCGCGGATTCAGGCTGCGGTTTTGCCTCCGGCATCACCCGGTCGGTGTAGCAAAATCTGCGGCCGAAAAACCCGCCGCCGCCACCCCAGCCCAACCGCCGGTGGGCGCCGATGAACCGGCTTAAAATGGCGCCGCGATCGTTGCCCGCAAAATCCACCGAACGATCAAACCGCTCGCGGCGCAACGCACGAATCATGGGCCAGCTTTGGCCGAATTGCGCCCGGCCGCGCCGGCGCGGCATGGGCCAGACCCGATGGAGATGCGACAGCTGCTGGAACAGCGGTGCGATTTCCTCGGGCATGAGCAGGTGCAGTTCGCCGGCGGGAAAATGGCCGCGCAGGGCGCGGAGCGCCGGCGTGAGCAGCACGGCGTCGCCGAAGTATTTGAATTGCAGGGCGAGGAGTTTTTCAGGCCGCGCGCTCACGACGAGAATTGCAATTCGTAAAGTTTTTGATAGACGCCGCCCCGCCGGACCAGTTCGTCGTGCCGGCCGGTTTCCACGATGCGGCCCTGGTCGAGCACCACGATCAAATCCGCGTGCAGAATGGTCGAGAGCCGGTGCGCGATGCAAATGGTTGTGCGCCCTTTCATCAGCTCGTCCAGCGCAACCTGCACCGCCCGCTCGGACTCGGTATCCAGCGCACTGGTGGCCTCGTCCAGCACCAGGATGGGCGCGTTGCGGAGGACCGCCCGGGCAATGGCAATCCGCTGACGCTGGCCGCCGGAAAGCATCACGCCCTTCTCGCCAATGACGGCGTCGAAGCCCTCCGGTCTTTGCATGATGAAATCGCTGGCGTAAGCGTGTTTGGCGGCGGCAATGATTTCGTCGTTGGTCGCGCCCGGCCGGCCCAGTTCGACGTTCCGGCGGATGGTGTCATCGAACAAAATGGTTTCCTGGGTGACGACGGCGATTTGACTGCGGAGGTCGCGGGTGGAGACTTCCCGGATATCCACGCCGCCGATGCGGATGGCGCCACGGGTCGGGTCATAAAAGCGGAGCAACAGGTTGGTCAACGTGGTTTTGCCGGAGCCGCTGGCGCCGACGAGGGCGACCAGCCGGCCGGATTTGATCTCCAGGTTGATGTCGTCCAGCGCGACTTTCTCACCGTAGGAAAAATGAACGTGCTCGAAGAGAATGTCCGCGCCGGCGGCCTGTAATTTTCGCGGTTGGGCGGGTTCGACCACGGTCGTCTGCGTATCGAGCAGGGCGAAGGCGCGCTCGCTGGCGGCGCGCGCCTGGACGACTTGATTCTGCAACTGGGTCAGGTTTTTCAGGGGCTGATATATAAAAAATATGCTCCCGATCAACTGCAGAAAAACCGCCGGATTGGGGTGGTCCGGCGACAAATAAATCAAATACGCCAGCAGCAACGCCACGCCGCAGGAACCGAAAAATTCAATCAGCGGGCCGGGGATGCTGCTGGCGCGAATGATACGCATATAATGGCCGACGAAGCGGCGCGCGGCATTTTGAAACTGCCCGGCCACGATCGGCTCCAGGTTGTAGGCCTTGACGATGCGATGGCCGGTAAAGGCCTCGGCCATGGTTTGCGTCAACTCCGCGGATTGCATCTGGATTTCACGGCTGGAACGGCGGATTTTGCGATTGAAAATGGCGATGGGAATGATGACCACCGGCAGGGCGACCATTGCGATGAGCGTCAACTTGGGCTGTTGCCAAAGCAAAAGCGTCAGGATGCTTATCAGTGAAACCGGGTCGCGAACCACCACGGAAACCGCGTTGTTCAGGATGTTTTGCACCGCGCCGGTGTCGTTGATCACGCGCGAGATGAGCTGGCCGGAGGAATTCTGGCTGTAAAATCCGGCGGACAAATCCAGCAGATGCCGGAAAAGTTTGACGCGCAGGTCGGCAATGGTGCGGCTGGCCACCCATTGCAGGAGATAAACGTTGAGATAACCGAAGAAGCCGCGCAAAAACATCACCAACGGGATGGCTACGATCAACGCCACTTTTATCCACGGATGCGTCTGCACGCCGCCTTTGATCGCCTCGCACGCAGCGTAGAACCATTGCTGCACGAAGACGGGCAGTTTCTGCATCGGCAGCTGCGCTGCCCCCGATGGATCCGGCGACGGAAATACGGCGCTATAGACGAACATAATCGTCCCGATCACCAGCGGAGACATTAGCCCGGTCACGATGCCCGTCAGTACCCCGAGATACAATCGCAGCCGATAGGGTTCGGCCAGACCCCAGACTCTGAGCAGAAACTTTGTCATTGGCGGTTAGCATATTGTTCGCGGTCAACGGAAGAAAGCGAGCGTTTTGTTATCAAAATCCGGCGCACCGCTTGAACCGGCGGAACCGCATGAGAATCCTCATCCCCGTCGACGCCGGTTGTCCGGGTTCGATTTCGATGTCCGCACTGGACCAGGGAAAGGAAGACGTTTGGGTACCGACCCAGCAGGTTGAACCGGACATTTATGTTGCATTGGCGGGTGCGCTTTCTTAAAAGTTGCGGCGCGTTGTATGCATCAGGCAGGTTTCATCCTGCGCATCTTGAGATTATTCCGGCGGGTTGAACAATTTTTGAACAATTTTTATGCTACGATCCTGGATACGATCCTGGAAGAAGACCCCTTACGGCCAGCGGGTGCGCCACTGGTACAACCAATTCGATTGGTATCAACAATACAAACGGAACCGCGGAAAAGACGAGAACCGCTGGAAAAAGCGCCGATTGACAAAGGCTGAGCGCCGCGCGGTCCAGCAACTCAAGTTGGGGTCGTCGGGCTTGCGCCTCCGGGCAACCCAGGCTGAGTTCCGGGCGCTCCAGCAGAAATGGGAGCGGGATTTATTGGGCCGCGGCCGTTTTTTTCTTCAGCATTACAAGATGGGCATGTTTATCGATCCGCCCTTGATCCACATCATCAAGAAATTTCAGACCGACTTCAAGCTTCGCAACTTTGTCGAGACCGGAACGTTCGAAGGCGAAACCGCTTTCGTGATGACGTTGCTGTTCGACCGGGTATACACCTGTGACACGAAGGACTGGCCGCGGGTCCTGGATTTTTATTGCAGCGCCAACCTGACCTACGAAACCATGAGTTCGCCCGATTTTCTTCGCCGGCACCTGCCGGCCATCCGCGAACAATCCCTGTTCTACCTGGATGCCCACTGGGGGGAATATTGGCCATTAAAGGACGAACTGGCGATCATCTTTTCCCAATGTCAAAACCCGGTCATCATCATAGACGATTTTGCCGCCGGCAACGGGCTGTCTTACGATGAATACCAGGGGCGAAAACTGGACCTCGACTACGTGGCCTCAAGCATCCCCGCCGACTACAAGTTTTTCGTCAACCCCTGGAGCAATCGCAATCGCGGGATGATTTTTATTTTCCCCGGCACCGTTGACTACGGTTGCCGGTTTGGCGATCGCGCCAGTTATGAGGAAGCCAAACACGGCCTGTGGAACAAATTCCCGGCCCGGCCCGCACTCCCGGATTGACATGGTCAGGCGCCGCCTCATGCACGCCACGCCGCATTGTCCGTGTCCCGTACCGGCAAGCCAGGGCAAGGTTTTCAGCCGCCGGTTGACATCGGGTAATTCAACCCTAAACTCCTCATCCGTGTGCGCGCCAATTGATTTGCCCGAATTGCCGGGCGCAACCGCCGTGTAAGCCATGCTGGAAGTGACCAAAACCAAGCTCGACGGTGTGCTGCTCATCAAGCCTCCGACCCACTTTGAGGATTTCCGCGGCAGTTATGTTGAGCTCTACAATGAGGAGCTTTACCACCAGGCGGGCCTTGCCGTGAAACTCGTGCAGGACGACATCTCCACTTCCACCAGAAATGTTTTGCGCGGCATCCATGGCGACAGCGAGACCTGGAAACTGATTTCCTGCCTGCATGGGAAATTCTACCTGGTCGTGCTCAATCACGACAAGGATTCCAGGCAGTTCGGCCAGTGGGAATCGTTTACGCTATCGGACACCAACCGGTTGCAGGTCCTGATCCCGCCGAAGTTTGGCAACGGCCACGTGGTGTTGAGTGAAACGGCCATTTTTCATTACAAGCAAAACACCTATTACAACCGGGCCGGCCAGTTCACGGTGGCGTGGAACGATCCCCGGTTCAAAATCTGGTGGCCCATCCGGCATCCCATCGTGTCGCAACGGGACCAGGGCGTTTAATCGGAACCAGCATGCGCATTTTAATCACAGGCATCACCGGCTTCGTCGGCAGTCATCTGGCCGAATACGTCTCCGCGAGTCATCCGCAGACGGAAATTTTCGGCATCAAACGCTGGCGCAGCCCCAAGGACAACATCCGTCACCTGCTGAACGATTCGAAAATCAGGATCCACGACTGTGACCTGCGCGATCTGGGCTCGCTCATCCGCGTGTTCGGCGACGTGAAACCGGATGTGATTTTCCACCTGGCCGCGCAATCCTTCGTGACGACGAGTTACATGGCGCCGCTGGACACGCTCGAATGCAACATCAGTGGCACTGCGAATTTGCTGGAGGCGATCCGGATTTTGAAACAGGACCCGATCGTTCACATTTGCAGTTCGTCGGAAGTCTATGGCCAGGTGACGCAGGCCGACATTCCGATCCGCGAAACCTGCGCCTTCCGCCCGGTCAGCCCCTATGCCGTCAGCAAGGTTGGCGAGGACATGCTCGGGCTCATGTACTGGGAAGCTTATAAAATCCGCACCCTCCGGACGCGCATGTTCACGCACAGCGGTCCGCGCCGCGGCGAGGTTTTCGTGGATTCATTTTTCGCGCAGCAGGTCGCGCGCATCGAACTGGGTTTGCAGGAACCGGTGGTTCGCGTCGGCAATCTTGACAGCGTCCGCACGTTTGCCGACGTGCGCGATACCGTGCGCGCTTACTGGCTGCTCGCGCAAAAATGCCCGCCCGGCGAAGTCTATAACATCGGCGGCGACATCACGATGACGATCCGCGAAATGCTCGACCGGCTGCTGGCCATGACGAATTATCCGGGCAAAATCGAGGTGCGGGTGGATCCGGCGTTGATCCGGCCGGCGGATGTGACGCTGCAAATTCCCAGTTCGGACAAATTCAAGGCCGCAACGGGATGGAAACCGGAAATTCCCTACAAACAGACGCTGCTCGACATGCTCAACTACTGGAGGCAGGAACTTGTCCGCGACTTGCCTGCAAAACATTGACGTCGTGATTCTGGCCGGTGGATTGGGCACGCGGCTGCGCCCGGTTTTTTCCGACCGGCCCAAAGTGCTGGCGCCGATCAACGGCGTGCCCTTTCTGAAATGTTATCTGGAATGGCTGCGGGGTTTCGGCGCACGTAGAATCATTTTGTCGCTCGGCCACCTGGCCGGCATCGTGCAGGAATTTGTGAAATCAGAAAACTGGAACAGCCTGGAGATTGTTGCCAATGTTGAAACGACGCCCCTCGGCACCGGTGGCGCGGTGCGCGCCTGTCTGCCGCTGGTGCAATCGCCGGCCGCGCTCGTGACCAATGGTGATTCCGTCACGCACCTGGATTTGTGCCGGTTCGTTGAATTTCACCGGGCCAGATCGGCGCGGCTTTCCATGGTGCTCACCCATCAGCCGCGGGTGAGCGCCAGCGGCCTCGTCGAGACGGGCGCCAACGGGGCGGTCACTTCCTTCAACGAGAAGCCGCAAAATCAAATGGCCGGCGGCTACATCAACGCCGGACTGTATTTGATGCAACGCGAGGTGATCGCGGAAATTCCCGGCAACCGGCCCGTAAGCCTCGAGCAGGACGTTTTCCCGAAGTGTTGCGGACGCGGTTTCTACGCCCTGAAGGGCAGGTTTCCGTTCATTGACATCGGCACGCCGGAATCGTACCGGCGCGCCGGAGAGTTTTTCCGCGAGGTGGCCAGATGATCATCAGCCGAACGCCCTATCGCATTTCCTTTTTTGGCGGCGGGACGGATTATCCCGCGTGGTATCTGAAGGAAGGCGGCGCTGTCCTGTCGGCGACGATTGACAAATACTGCTATATCAGTGCGCGGGTGCTGCCGCCGTTTTTCGCCGAGCGCCACCGCATTGTCTGGTCCCACATCGAAACGGTCGCATCCATTTCGGAAATCTTGCATCCAGCGGTGCGCGAAGGACTGCGCTTTCTGGGATTCACCAACACCGCGGGCGTGGAGATTCACCACCAGGGCGATTTGCCCGCGCGCAGCGGCATCGGCTCCAGTTCCACGTTTGCCGTCGGCCTGATCCGCGCGCTCACGGATTTGCACGGGAACAATTTGAGCACCCATCAACTCGCGCTCATGGCACTGGAGCTGGAACAAAACATTTTGAAGGAGCACGTCGGCTCGCAGGATCAGATCGCCGCGGCTTACGGCGGGTTGAACATCATCAAATTCTCCACCGACGGTTCATTTCAAGTTGAACCGGTGGCCGTGAAGCGCGAACGCGTTGCGGATTTGGAAAATCATCTCTGCCTGCTCTACACCGGCAGCAGCCGGATTGGTGGCGAAATTGCGGCGAGCATCATCACGGGAATCCGCAACAAGACCGATGAACTGCGCCAGATGCGCCGGTTGGTGGATCAGGCGCACGGAATCCTGGCCGGGAGCAACCCTTTGACCGCCTTTGGCGAACTGTTGCACGAAACGTGGCTGCTCAAGCGCCGCCTGGCCGATGCGGTCAGCAACCCCGAAGTGGACGAGATTTATCAGACCGCACGGGAAAATGGCGCGCTCGGCGGCAAATTGCTCGGTGCGGGTGCGAAAGGATTCATGTTGTTTTTCGTGCCGCCGGAAAAACAGGCCGCGTTGCGAAAGGCACTGAACCGCTTTGTTTTCGTCCCGTTTGGTTTTGAATGGGAGGGCAGCACGACCATTTACAAGGGGCGCGCGGACGTTACCGCTTCCCCCTGAGGCTACCCGGCCCAACAAAGCGCGCTCCAGCCGGCGGCGGCGGATGGAGTCGTTTAGCGAGGCGAATTCCGTCTCACTGACGATCTCCATTTGAACCATGGGTTAAATGCGGTCTCCGCAAATTGTGCTATTCCCAACCGATGACTTTTGCTTGAATTTACCCGTGACACAAACCCGACCGGCTTTTCTGGAACGCACGCGGGGCGCAAAAAAAGTCATGGTATTTGGCCTGGGATTTCTAGGCGACATGGTCCACCTGTCGCCGGCGCTATGGATGATCCGCCGGGCTTATCCCAGGTCCGAATTGCATGTCGGAGTGGCCGCGCATGTGGCGTCCTTTCTGGAATGTATGCCGTGGATCGACCGGGTCTGGGGTTATTCACGGTTTCCGAAACACGCCGGCCTGAAGGAAAACCTGAGCTTCGTCGCGCGCTTGCGCCGTGAACGGTTTGACGCGCTCATCAATCTGAATGGCTCGGACCGGTCGAGCTGGTTGACGTTCCTCAGCGGTGCGCGCGAACGCCTGGGGCGGGTGCCGGGTGGCGGCGGTCCGCCCTTCTGGCGGCGGATGTTCACCGAGACCGTCCAGGAATCCTTTTCGGCCGGCCCCATCTACGTGCAGAATTGCCGTTGTCTCGAAAAGGCCGGTTTCCCGTCCGCCCCCCCGGAATTTCACGTGGACATCCAGCCGGCGCACCTCCAGGCGGCGAATATTTCCCCCGCGGATGCGGAAACTTATTTTCATCTCAGCCCGTTCACGACGGATGACCGGAAGGAACTGCCGCCGGAACAAATGGTCGGGCTGATTGCCGCCTTGCAGGCACGCTGGCCGGAAAAAAGGCTGGCGATTTCCTGTGCGCCCACGGAACGCGAATGCCGGAAAATGGAATCGCTGCTGGCGCGATTGCCGGCAAAACCCTGGCGGGTGTTTGCCGGCGAACTAAACCTGACCCAGATCGCCGCGGTGATTCAACGCAGCTCATTGCATTTGTGCGGTGATACCGGAACGCTGCATCTGGCGTTGCTGGCGGGAGCGCGCACGGTTTCGTGGTTCTGGCCCAATCCCGGCCGGCAGGCGTGGATCCCGGCGGGAAACCGGCATCGAACGATCGTGGGCAAAATGGAACCGGAGCAACAATTTTTATGCGGAATTCAAACGGAAGAACTGGTCCAAGCCGTTTATGCCGTACTGGATGAAACCGGGATGTCGAACCCCGTTGGCCGGGAGTTTTCAGCATGATCCTCAACATCAAATCGCCGATTCTGGAGGAACTCATCGAGAAACAACTGGTCTGGGAATTTTTCGGCCGGAAGCGCGACGGATTCTTTGTCGAAGTCGGTGCCAACGATCCCCATTCCGGTTCGCAAACCTGGTTGCTCGAACAGAACGGCTGGCGGGGTGTCCTGGTGGAACCGCAAGCCGCGCTGTGCGAAAAATTGCGGCGCGAACGGAAAAACTCAAAGGTTTTCCAGGTCGCCTGCAGCGGGCCGGACAAGGAAGGGGAGGCGCTGTTGCATATCGGCGCGCAAGACGGGGTTTCCACGCTGGAAAAGCAAATTGATTCGCATGGCGCTCAATTTGTCGGCACCGAACGCGTCAAAATCACCACGTTGGACAAGGTGTTGCGCGAAGCGGGCGCGGGTAAAATTGACTTTCTGTCACTCGACGTGGAAGGGCACGAAATCGAAGTCATGCGGGGCTTTGATTTTGACAAATACCGCCCGGCGCTGATCTTGATTGAAGACGGTGTTCGCACCCTGGACAAGCACCGCTGGCTGAAGCGACAGGGTTACCGGCTGGTAAAACGAACCACTTTGAACAACTGGTATATTCCCAAAGGCCGGCCTTTTCCCGCGGTTTTCTGGCTGGAACGGCTGGAACTGTTTCGAAAGATGTTTCTCGGGCTTCCGTTTCGGAAAATCAGATTGTTCCTCCGGCGGCGCGCGAAAGACCACGCGGTGACGGACCGGTGACGCCGGAAGTATTTCCCGGAATCATCGGGGAAGATGACTGCTCCACCAGCCGGGTCAGAAATTCAACAATGACCCGCGACTGTTTCTCCCAACTGTAATGGCTGACAATCCGGTCGCGGATTATCACCGCCCGGCGCTGAAGCTCGGCCCGGTCCATGGTCGCGACCTCCCGCAGTCGTTGGCGGAGCGAGTCTTCAAAATGGTCGGTTTCGATATAGATGCCTTCCCGGCCAAGGATTTCGTCCATGCCAGCGGTGCGCGTGGAGAGGATCGCCTTGCCTGCCACGCCGTACTCGAAAACTTTCGAGGGCGCGCTGTTATCCTTGCCCCACCAGGGCGGCCGCACATTGATGAGCACATCCACTCGTTGCGCCCAGGGAAGGCAGTCCGACGGTTTTGGCAGGAAGCCGTCGAAATGGAAATTCGGGTGGCGTTCGGCCAGTTGTTTCAATTCTGGAGACAACGGCCCATGACCACAGACGTGCAAGGTGCCGGGCAGGCCGGCGCTCAAAAATGTCTGCACCAACGGAAGCACGGCCGAGTGTTCCGACAGATCTCCGAAGTAGCCAAATCGAATCGGTCCCTGGGCATGCGGATCCGGCGGCGGCGGATCATAGTGGTAGTTAAAGGCGGCCGGTTGCCATGCCCATGGGACGCCGCGGGATTCAAAATAACTCTTCGCCTTGAGCCCGGACACCAGGCAGGCGTCATATAACAACACCGATTCATCTTCCAGCATCTGCATCGGCTTGAACCGGTAACGCCAGCGCCGTGACGAAGGGATTTCTTCACCCAGTCCGCCGCTGTCACCCAACCAGAGGGCAACGCGCGGACGCCGGGGTTGTCGCCGCAGCCATTTGACAAAATAATTGAAGACGTGTTGCAGGTTGCGCACCAGGATGACATCCGGCATGCCGTCCCGCTGCGTCATTTCCAGGTAAAGCCGGCGCAGTTTACGCCAGGAAATCCAGCGATGCCACAGGGCGGGATTTCTGTCCCACAGGACGAGTTTATGTTCCAGGCCAGCCGAGTCATCCTTGGGATTCAGGCGCTTTTTCCAGATTTCGCCCGGCAACAAACCAACGGTGGAGACATCCGCCAGCCGGGATAACTCCTGCACCATGCGGGTTTCGCCCAGGTGCGCGGTAACAAAAAGTTGTCCAGCCATTCCCGGTGGAAACGCGTTGCCCAAATAAAGCAAGCGAAGTCGGCGGCTGGTCATAAACCCATCAAACTCACGAAACCAGCGTGGGCGGGGGCCACCACGCTGTCAACTTGAAAACCCATGCGGGACCGCGATCCACGGCAGGTTGAAACGACGCCGCATCCGGCGGATTGAGGCTTGAACCAGCCGGGCTTGACGGCTATAAGGATGCGCGAATTGAGCTGCGGTGGACGCGGGTTGGTTTTTTGCGCGCCCATTCGAACCTTTTTGGATGAGCAAACCCGGCGTGAACATCCAGCGCGCGCTGATTACCGGCAACCCCGGTATCCGGCGTTGGGCCTGGAGAAAATCATCCGCTTTTGCGGTGATTGAAAACTTTATGACGCCGACGTTCGGTTCAGGCTATTCCTGATGCAACTGGGCTTGAAAGATAAAATCGCGCTGGTGACCGGCGGCAGCTACGGAATCGGCCGGGCCATTGCGCTGGCGTTGGCAGACGAAGGTTGTCGTGTGGCGATTTGCGCCCGGGGCACCGGGCAACTGGAAACCACCGCCGCGGAAATCCGGGCCAGAAACGTTCCGACCCTGGCCATTCCGGCGGATGCGACGCTCGCGGAATCCGCGCGGCGGGTCGTTGACACGGTGGTTCAGGAATGGGGCGGTCTGCAGATCCTGATCAATAATGTCGGCGGTGGCGGTGGCCGTGAAGCCCGGGCGGTGGAAGACGTGCCGGAGGAAAAGTGGGTGGAGACTTATCAACGCAATGCGCTGACGGCGCAACGATTTACCCTGCAGGCAATTCCGCACCTGCGACGCGCAAAATGGGGACGCGTGGTGGCCATTGCGTCCGTCAAGGGCAAGGAAGGTGGCGGCCGCCCCTGGTACACCATGGCCAAAAGCGCCGAGATCAGTCTCATGAAAACACTCGCCCTGAACGCGGAACTGGTTCGTTCGGGCATTACGTTCAACAGCATCGCGCCGGGCCGCGTGATGTTTGACGGCAACGGATGGGACCAATTTCGCCGGGAGGATCCGGAGCGTTTTGCCCAGACGTTAAACCAGCGCCTGCCGTTGGGCCGGGACGGCACCCCGGAGGAAGTCGCCGCCGTGGTGGCCTTCGTCTGTTCGGAGCGGGCCAGTTTGTTAAACGGAGCTTGTATTGCCGTGGATGGCGGGGAAAGCTACAGTTTCTGACAACCAACGAGACATGCCCATGACCAAAACTGAAAAACACGACGCGATTGTGCTTTCAAGTTTGTCCGAGAAGGAAGCACACCGCCAGTTTACCGCGTTGCTGAAATCCGCGCCGCTGCCGGACGATGAATTGCTGTCGAATCTCGGATTGTTTTTGAGTTCAAAAGCCTTTGCCCGCCTCCTGTTTTTCTACGAAATCTATCAGAAAATTTTGCACAGCCATGGCGTCATCGTCGAGTGCGGCGTACGCTGGGGACAGACATTGTCCATCCTTTCGGCGCTGCGCGGCAGTCTCGAACCCTACAATCGCCACCGCCACATCGTCGGCTTTGACACCTTTGCGGGTTTCAAAGGACTGGGGAAAAAGGACGGAAAACTTTGCCAGTCCAAAGACGGCAGTTTCTCGGTATCGGCCGGTTACGAGGATTATCTGACCCGGATTCTTTCCCTGCAGGAGCAGTTAAACCCGATGTCGCACCTCAAACGCTTTGACCTGATCAAGGGTGACGCGGTGGAAACCGTGCCGCGCTATTTCCAGGAACATCCTGAAACCATTGTGTCGCTGGCAGTTTTTGATTTTGACATTTACCAGCCTACCAAGGTGGCGCTGCAGGCCATCAAACCGCACCTTTGCAAAGGCAGCATCCTGGTGTTTGATGAACTGTCCGATCCGTTCTTTCCGGGTGAAACCGTCGCGCTGGATGAGGTCTTCGGCCTGAACAACGTGCGGGTCAAGCGCCTGCCGATGGCGGCGCGTATTTCCTATCTGGAGATCGAGTGATGGCGGCCATGACCCCGTTTTGCCGGGAAATCCGGCGCAATATATTGATGGCCTCCCGCACCAGCGGACACGGTCACATTCCCACGTCGTTCTCCGTCGTCGAGATGCTCTGTGCCGCCTACGACACCCTGCGACACAATCCCCAGGAACCGCAATGGCCGGAACGCGATATTTTCATTTTGAGCAAAGGCCACGCGGCGCTCGGTCTTTATGCGGTCCTCGCACAATACGGTTACCTCCCCGCGGAAGAACTCAAAACCTTCGGTACGTTTCAATCGCGCCTCGGCTGCCATCCGGACCGGCTGAAAGTTCCCGGCGTGGAAGTTTCCACCGGTTCACTCGGCCACGGCATCGGTGTGGCCGTCGGCATGGCGCTGGCGTTCAGGATCGCGAAGTCACCGCGTCGGGTGGTGACGCTCATCGGCGATGGCGAGGCCAACGAAGGGTCGGTCTGGGAATCAATGATGGTTGCCGCAAACCTGAAATTGAACAACCTCACCGTGATGCTCGACTTCAACCGGTCCCAGGTGCGCTCGCTGCAAATCCCGAATCCGGCAGACCGTTTTAAAGCGTTTTGCTGCGACACCCTGGAAGTGGATGGCCACGATTTGGAGGCGTTGAAGGCGGCACTGGTCAAACCGGCGGAAACCGTCAAGGCCATCGTGGCGCACACGATCAAGGGCTGCGGCTGTCCCACGCTCGCCAACAACGTTTTTGAGTGGCATCGAAAATCACCCAAACCGGAGGAATTGGAATTTTTGATGAAGGAACTGGAGGCCGCGTGAGAAAGCAATTCAAGGACACAACGTCTGAACTGGCGATGAAGGATGAAAAAGTGGTCATTGTCCTGGGCGACATCAGCCATTTCCTGTTCATGCCCCTCCAGGAAAAGTTTCCGACGCGCGTTTACAACATGGGCATCTGCGAAAACGCGCTCATCAGCGTTGCGGCGGGCCTGGGCGCGCAGGGATTTCATCCCTTCGTTCACACGATCAATCCGTTCCTCACCGAACGTTGTGTGGAGCAGATCAAGGATGATCTTTGTTACAACTGTTTCGGCGCGAATATTGTCTCCACCGGTGCGTCGTTCGATTATGCGTGGGACGGCGCAACGCATCACTGTTACGGCGAACTTGCCATTTTGCGGATGCTGCCGGGCATGGAGGTCACGCAACCGGGCAACCGCAAGGAGCTCGATACCCTCATCCGCAGCCAATACAACAACGGCCGGCCCACTTATTTCCGCCTCTCCGACCATGGCCATAATCTGGATGTGCCCGTCCAGTTCGGCCAGGCGAACCTGCTCAAGGATACCGGCTCAAAGCTGACCGTCATGACCGCCGGACCGATCCTCGGCAACGTGATGGAAGCGGTCCGGGATTTGCCGGTCAATCTCGTCTATTTTTCGACCATCAAGCCGATTGACCGGGAAATGATCGCGCGGTTCAAACATACGAAAATACTGGTGGTGCATGACGCCCATGGCTTGCAGGAAGCCATCCATGAAGTCCCCGATCTTTCCGTCTCCTATCATGGCCTGCCCGACCGGTTTTGCGTCTGGTATGGCACGGTTCACGATATCCGCAGGCAAATCGGCCTCGATCCGGCCGGCATCCGACAAGCGGTCCAAACCCGGCTCGCGGCCATCCGTTGATTATGTTTTTCAAAGACAAAAAAGTTCTCGTCACCGGCGGCACCGGGTTTGTCGGCCTTCATTTTGTGGAAGAACTTCTCCGGCAGGGGGCACAGGTGCGCGTGCCGGTGCACCGGCGGCCATTGATCCTCCGCGACGAACGCATCGAGGCCGTCCCGGCCGACCTTACGCGTGAAGAGGATTGCCGCAAGGTTTCCCGCGGGATGCAATACGTGTTTCATGCGGCGGGCGCGGTTTCCGCGGCGGGCGTTACGGCCGGCAACCCGATGGCGGCCATCACGGCGAATCTGATTTTAACCGCGCAAATGTTGCAGGCGGCCTGGACGGAAGGGGTGGAACGCTTTCAGGTTTTCGGCAGCAGCACCGGTTATCCGTCGGCGGACCATCCCATCAAGGAGGAGGAAATGTGGGCCGGCCCGACCTATCCGGCTTACTTCGGTTACGGTTGGATGCGCCGCTACCTCGAACGCATCAGCGAATTCGTGGTGTCCAAATCTTCGATGAAAATCGCGCTTGTCCGCCCCTCCGCCGTGTACGGGCGCCATGATAATTTTGATCCCGTCACCAGCCACGTCATTCCGGCGCTCATCCGCCGGGCTGTCCTGAAGGAAAATCCCTATGTCGTCTGGGGCACGGGTGATGAAGTGCGGGATTTCCTGCATATCACCGATCTGGTGCGGGGCTGCCTGTTGATGGTGGAAAAACATCCGACCTGCGATCCGGTCAACATCGGCTACGGCCAGGCGGTAACGGTGAAGGAAATCATCGGAATCATCCTGCAGGCCGCGGGTCACGAAAACGCCGAGCTGAAATTCGACACCACCAAGCCCAGCACGATTCCCTTTCGGATGGTGGACACCTCGAAAGCGAAACGATTGTTGGGCTTTGAACGCAGGGTTTCGCTGGCCGACGGGCTGGCGGACACGGTCCGCTGGTTCACGGAAACACAGAAGCAAAATGGTTAGCTGGATGGCGCGCTGCGCCCAACACCTGATTATTAATTATGTTTTACCAAGGTAAAAAAGTTTTGGTTACCGGCGGCACCGGGCTCATCGGCCAGCCGCTGGTGAGAATGCTCCTCGACCAGGGCGCGCAGGTTCGCATCGCGTCGCTGGACGATCCAGCCCTGGCCCACCCCCGGGCGGAATTCAAGCGGACGAATCTGATGCGGTTTGAAAACTGCCTCGAAGTCTGTCAGGGCATGGATCTGGTTTTCAATCTGGTGGGTATCAAGGGTTCGCCCGGCGTTACGACCAGGAAGGTCGCCAGCGTGTTC
The DNA here is from genome assembly GCA_021324235.1 of Verrucomicrobiota bacterium. Lineage (GTDB taxonomy): Bacteria > Verrucomicrobiota > Verrucomicrobiia > Limisphaerales > UBA11358 > UBA11358. The sequence goes on along the minus strand of JAJPJM010000182.1, from coordinate 15,930 downwards.
GTGCCCAACCTGATGTTCAACACCAACATGATGGAAGCCGCCCGGCAGGCGGAGGTCAGCTGGTACCTGTTCACCAGCACCGTCGGCGTCTATGCCCAGGCGGAGGTTTTTATCGAGGACGAAATGTGGAAAAAACCGCCGGGGGAGAATGACAAATTTGCCGGCTGGGCCAAGCGCATGGGTGAACTCCAGGCCGAAGCATATGCCATCGAATACGGGTGGAAAAAGGTTTCCATTGTCCGCCCGGCCAATGTCTATGGGCCGCACGACAATTTTGATCCCCGAAACGCCATGGTGGTTCCCTCCCTCATCCGCCGCGCGCTCGAAGGCGAAGACCCGTTTGTGGTGTGGGGCGACGGTTCGCCCATCCGCGATTTCATCCATGCCGAAGACGTGGCGCGGGGCATGATGCTCGCCGTGGAAAAGGGCGTGACTGACCCGATGAATCTTGGCAGCGGCACCGGCATCACCATCAAGGAACTCGTGGACATCATTGTTTCGCACCTGCCCAAAAAGCCAAAAGTGGTCTGGGACACCAGCAAGCCTGCCGGCGACCGCAAGCGGCTGATGGACATTAGCCGTGCCCGCCAGCACGGTTTTCAGCCGCAAATCACCTTTGCCCAGGGGATTCCCGCCGTGATGCAATGGTATCTTGAAAACAAAACCGCCACCGACCGGCGCTACAATGTCTTCACGACCAACAAACTGGTTTGATTTCCGCGATCCGGACCGAACGCCATGATCAACCAATTGCTCCAAAACCCCGATTTCACTGGCAGCGCCCCGGGCGAGGCATTGCGGACTCAGCCGCTTGGATTCGTGGATGTGGGTGCCCGCGGCGGTGTGCATCACGTGGTGGAACGGCTCGCGGGGGTCACCTCGGTTCTGGCGTTTGAGCCGGACCAGGAGGAATGCCTGCGCCTGACGAAGGAAATGGCGGCAAACTCGCCCTGGGCAAACTATTCCATCGAGCCCATCGCCCTGGCTGGCGAAACCGGCACCGCCCCGCTCTACGTGCTGAAATCGGCGGTCAACAGTTCTTTGCGCGCGCCCAATCCCGACTTTATCAAGCGTTACGGCCTGACCGGGTTTGAAATCTCCAAAGTCGTGCCGGTGCCCACCACCACGCTGGACGCGCTCTTCTTCGGCCCGGGCCGTCCGGCGGGCCAGCAGGGCGAGTTTATCAAACTCGACACCCAATCCACGGAATCCGAGATTCTGCGCGGCGCCGAACGAACGCTGGACGAAAGGACCGTGGCCCTGCTCGTTGAAGTTGAGTTTTATGAAATCTACCAAGGCCAGCCTTTGTTCAGCGAGGTCGAATTGCAGTTGCGCCAGCGGGGGTTCTCCTTTTATGGATTCGACCTCCGCACCCGTTCGGCGAAAATGCTGGAGAAACGGAAATCGGCCGGCCGCGAGCGAATCTTTTATGCCGACGCCATTTTCTTTAAAGACCCCCTGCCCGGCGGTTTATGGAAAAAGCCCATGAGCCGCCGCGCATGGAACGTGCTGTTCGCCTGCGCCCTGCTGCTGGAGCATTATGATTTTGCCCTGCAACTGGCGTTGGAAACCTGGGCCAGGGATGAGGAAGCCGTCCGCCTGCGCCGCCTCGTCCAGCAGGAAGCGTCACGCTTGGCCGTGCGGGCTTTTGATGACGTCATGGCCCTGGCCGAACGCGTCCGGACCAATCCGGAAACGGCGAACGTGGAGGTCGGAAAGTTCGTTGATGCCCGACGCCATCTTGCGGATTACGATGACGTCAAAGCTTGAGCACGGGATGATATGCGTGTCCGCTTCGGATGATCGTTCTGCTTCGACTTCGCCGGCCACCTGGCTTTTCAGCCGCTCTGCAAATGCAATGACCGGCGACGACGCGCGCCGTAAAACACACTTGTCATCGGCGGAGGTCTCGTTCAACTTGCATTTCCGCGGTTCGACACCGAAATCCAATGTTTGAAAAAGATTTTTCCCACGGCCATAAATTCACGGGCTACATGGAGGTGGTTACCCGCCTGATTCAGAACGCCCAGCCGGGGCAAAAAGTCCTGGATATACCCGCCGGCAACGGCCGGCTGGCGGCCCACCTTCGCGAGCACGGACATGATGCGGTTTGCGCCGACATCAACCAGGCCGGCCCTGATTACGTCTACGCCGACATGAACCAGCGGCTGCCGTTTGCCGACGCGAGCTTTGACACCGTCACCTGCATGGAGGGAATTGAGCACGTCCTGGATCCCACCGCGTTAATCGCGGAATTATGCCGCATCACCCGGAAAGGCGGGCGGATCATCCTCACGCTGCCAAACATCCAGTGTGTTTACTCCCGCCTCTACTTTCTTTGCACCGGTTGCTTCTATCAGTTTGTTCCATGGAATCACCGTGTCTTGCAACCCGGCGAAAAGAGGGACCGGGGGCACATCGCTTCCTTGAGTTACTTGCAGTTGAATTACCTCTTCCAACATCATGGCGCCAGACTGCTTCACCTGGCCGGTGACCGATGGAAGAAAAAATGGCTTATTCCGTTTTTGCTGCCTTTTATCGGTCTGGGGTGGATTGGGATGCGGGTGGGTTTGTCGCGCCAAAAGGAAGTTCCGGCGGACCAATGCCGCGGAAAAATCAAAGACTTGTTCTCCGCGCCGCTCCTGTTCAGCCGCTCGCTCATTTTGGTTTTTGAAAAATTTTAACGCCATGGCTGAATCCCGTCTGCCTATTTCCGTCTGCCTCGTCGCCGGCAACGAAGCCCATCGCATCCGCCGCACCCTCGACAGTGTCCAGGGCTGGACCGCCGAAATCATCCTCGCGATTGACGACCAGGTCACGGATGGCACGGACAAAATCGCCCAGGCTTACGGCGCAAAAATCGTCAGCCAGCCGTGGCACGGCCACGCCGTGCATCGCAACTTCGCCTCGACCCACGCCACGCAACCCTGGTTGCTGGCCATTGACGCCGACGAAGTCATCCCGCCGGCCTTGCGCGATGAAATCATCCATTTGTTTGAACAGAATAAATTGAATCCGCCCTGTGCCGCCTATAGTTTTCCACGCTGCACATTTTACCATGGCCGCTGGATCCGCCACGGCGACTGGTACCCCGACCGCAAAGCGCGGCTCTGGCAGCGCGACCGGGCCAACTGGGGCGACAAGCGCCTGCATGAATCGCTCGTGATCAACGGCGACACCGGCGATTTAAAAAACGACCTGCTCCACTACAGCATGGAATCGCTCGAACAGGAGATGAAAAAGACCCTGTTGATCGTAAACTATTTTGCGCAGGACTGTGCGGCACGCAAACGGCATGTCCGTTTCACCGATGTCCTCTTCCGCCCGTGGTGGGCGTTCCTCCGCAGTTATTTTTTGCGGGCCGGTTTTCTGGACGGCTGGCAGGGGCTGGCCGTCGCGCGCGGCATCGCCCTCTACACCTACCTGCGCTACCTGAAGGTTTATCAGGTGCAGAACGAAAAGCCCCTGCCGGAGTAAATCCATGGATCCCCAATCAGTTTTGGTTTTCGAACCCGGCGTGGACGGTCATCATGTCGGCTGGCTGCGGTTCATCACCGAGGATTTGCTCGCGGCGGGCTTCTCCCTGACGCTCGCGGTGGACACGCGGACGGAGGCGAAGGAGCGCATCGCCGGGCAGATGGCCGACCTGTTGACGCGCGTGAAGGTGATTTCGGCGATTCCCGCCGCCGGCGACCGGACCCGGGTGACCTCGACGGCGCGCGTGGCTGCCTGCCTGAAGGAATCGGGTGCGGCCATCGCTTTTCTGGCAAATTTCAATGATCTGGCCTCTCATACGCTTCGCCGCGCGGCGTTGGGCCGGATGCCGGAGGCAGCTTTGCGCGGGAGGTTGGGTGGAATTTATTTTCGCCCGTTGTTTCTCGATGCCGGCGTCCTGTCGCTCAATCAGACGTTGAAAAAAATCGGCTTCCGCCGCCTGCTGGCCGGCGGCTGGCTGAATCCCCTGTTGATGATTGACCCACGGCTATGCGACCTGGCCCAAAAAAAATATCCCGGCGCGCCGATTCACCTGCTCGCCGACCCGTATCCCGACAATTTTGCGGCCGATCGCGCAGGCTCCCGGCGGCAGTTCAACCTGCCGGATGACCGGTTTGTCTTCCTGTTTTACGGCGGCGGCTACAAGCGGAAGGGATTGCATCTGGTCGTCGAAGCGATGCACCAAATGGCCGACCCCGACCGGGTGTTTCTGCTTTGCGCCGGACTTCAACCCCAAAACGAAAAACTGGCGCGCGATCTGGAAACCCTCCGCTCGCAAGGGCGCGCGGAAATTGTGAACCGCTACATTTCCGCCCAGGAAGAGAGACAGGTGTTTGCCGCGTGCGACATGGTCTTGCTGCCCTACCTTCGTCACCTCGACGGTAGTGGCGTCCTTTCCCGCGCGGCCGGAGCCGGCAAACCGGCGCTCGCGTCGGACGAATATCTGATTGGCCACATCGTCCGCCACTACGGCATGGGCCTGCTGTTTAAGTCCGGCAACGTGCCGGAACTGCGCCAGGCCATGGTCCGGGCCGCGACCGCTCCCGGCACGGAGCTCGCCCGGTGGCAGGCGGGTGCCCAGGCCTATGCCAAAAATTGTTCGCGCGATGCGTTCCGTTCCGTGCTGACCGCCGCCGTCCGTTCCGCGCTGGCGGCCCGGAAATGAACCCGCGCGAAAACATCCTCGTCCTGCGCCTCAAATCCATCGGCGACGTTTTATTCACGTTGCCAGCGGTTCATGCCCTGTGCGACAACTTCCCCGACGCCAAAATCACATTTCTCACGTCAAAGGAAAATGCGGCGTTGATGCGCGGGTTTCGGGAAGTGGACGACGTCATCGCGCTGGACCGCGCGGTCTTGCAAAATCCGTTGCGTGCGGCGCCGGAAATGTTCCGGCAGTTGCGGCGGTTGCGGCGGGAAGCTTTTTCGCTGACGGTGGATTTTCAGGGCTACGGCGAAACCGCCTGGCTGTCCTGGTGGAGTGGCGCGCCGGCGCGCTGGGGCAGCGTTTACAGCGGCGGACGGGAGTGGCTCTACACCCGCGGCGTCCGACGCAATGAACAAATCCATCTGGCCGACTGGAACCGGTCGCTGTTGCGGCAATGCGGCTTGCGGGTGGGCGACGTCCACAATGAATTTGCCCTGCCCGAAGACGCCCTGGCGGACGCAAAAAAATTCTTCACGGAAAACCATCTGGACCCGGCCCGGCCGACCCTGTTCCTTCAGCCCTTCACCAGTTCGCCGCATAAAAACTGGCCGCTGGAGAATTTTCTGGCGCTGGCGCGGCACTTTCAAGCGCAGGGCGCGCAAATCATCTTTGGGGGCGGTCCCGCGGATCGCGCCGCGCTGGGGCCGGCCGGCGCCGCGGGCTTCGTCGTTTCCGCCGGAACGCCCCTGCTCGTTTCCGGCGGCTTGACGAAACTTTCCCGGCTCACCGTCGGTGGCGATACGGGGTTGCTGCACCTCGCCGTAGCGATGAAAAGACGCGTATTGATGCTGATGACGGTAATGGGCCAAACGTATCCGTTCCAACATGCAAATTGGGTCGTCACCGCGCCGGAGGGAACCGGCATCGCCGCCATCTCGTTGACCGATGTCGTGGCGGCAACGGAACAGGCCTTCAGCGAATCAACCGGTAATGCTTCTTGTTGAACCGCAGACCGAAGGTCTGCTCCAGCCACAACAGCCGCCGGTGCTTCTTTTCGCGCGCCGTCAGTTGATGATGCGGGTCGGCCGGAAAAATCCCTTCCGCTTTCGGCAACCATGCTTGAATCACTTTGGGATGCGTGCCGGCGAACGGCCTCAAGACGGCCGCGTCAATTTTTGAATAGTCCACTTTCGCCGCCGGTTGGTCCTCCCAATACTTTTGGGTCGCACCGGCTTTGAGGTTCATTTGTGCCTCGTGACGCACCCAGCCGTAATGATAAATCGTCGTTCCGGTGTGCGCGGCGCGGGGATAACGCGACCGCTTGTGGCTGTCAACCACGTTGAAGAAAAGCGACTCGCTCGACCAGACGGGAATGGTATTGCGAATAATCCGCACCTCGCTGCGATACCAGCCCGGCGACCAGGCATACGTGTTGGCGTTGCCGTAAAAGTGCAGATAATCAAACGCCAGCGCCTCGACCCGTTCATCGCCCAGATGTTTTTCCATCGCCGCGCGGATTTTCGGCAGGTCGTCCTCATGCACCACCTCGTCCGCTTCCAGATAAAACGCCCAGTCACCGGTGCAGTTGAACAGGGCAATCGTCTTTTGCTGGCCGAAGACAAAGCCCTTGACGCTGTAATCGGGCCGGATGCGCTCGTTCCATTGCGTCGGAATGATGCGGATTTTGGGATCGCCGATTTCGCGCAACATTTTTTCCGTCTCGTCGTCGCACGGACCCAGCGCGACAATAAACTCGTCCACCACCGGCAGAATCGAGCGGAGGGACGCAACAAACGGATATCCGAGCTTTTGTCCGTTGCGCAGAAAGGTGAACCCGCTGACTTTCATGGGCGGATGCTAGCGGGCGGGCGCTCAATCGCCGAACAATTTCTTTAACCGGTCGCGCGCCGCCGCTTCGCGCGAATTACCCCCGTCCTTCGGCGTCCAGGTCCGGAGGGCGAATTCAAAATACTCGCAGAAATTGCCGACGTGCTTTTCGAGCACCGGTTCGGCGCGGCGTTCGCGGCATTGCTGCGCCACGTGACGGTCGTAATGCGCGCAATTCAGGCAGACGCGCAGGTCGGCCCGGCATTTCATGCAGGTTTCGCCGCGGCCCGGCTGGCCGTTCAACGTCCAAGGCTCACCGCATTGATGGCAGTGTCGGGTCATTTCGATTTTTGATTTACGATTTACGATTTACAATTTCAACATTATTTCGGTTGCAGGTTGGCGGCGGAAAATTGCAAGTTGACCGGGCGGTTTGCGCCAGCGCAACCGGTAACCGGCAACTTTCAACATGAAACTAGGATTGTTCGGCGGCTCGTTTGACCCGGTCCACCTCGGCCATCTGCTCGTCGCGCAGGCGGCCATCGAGGAACTGGGCCTGGACCGGCTGTTTTTCATCCCGGCGGCGCAATCGCCGTTCAAGCCGGAAAACCAGCCCGCGCCCGCCGCCCGCCGGCTGCAATGGCTCCGGCTCGCGCTTGCCGGCAAAACAAATTGTGAAATTGACGATCAGGAAATCAAACGCGGCGGCGTTTCCTACACCATCGAAACCGTGCGCGATTATGCGAAACGCTTTCCGCAAGCGGAATTGTTTTATCTCATCGGCGCGGACAATACGGCCAAGCTCAACGAATGGCGCGAGGCCGGTGAATTGGCAAAGCTGGCGCAGTTCGTGGTCACACCCCGCCCCGGTGAAGCGCCGGTGAACTTTCCGGCGCCGTTTCGCGGGCGGACCTTGAAGGGTTTTCCGCTGGCCGTTTCGTCATCGCAAATCCGCGGACGGGTAAAGGCGGGCTTGCCCCTCGAACCGCTGGTACCGTCCCCGGTCGCCGAGTCCATCCGTGCAGCAAAACTGTACACTTGAAACCTTGGACACGGATTTCACGGATTCTCATAAATTCCGACGGGCAACGACATCAAATCCAATTCGTGTTAATCCGTGCAATCCGTGTCGTTTTGTGGTTAAATAATCCCGGCGACTATGGATTCCCGAAAACTGGCTTTGCTTTGCCGCGAGTCCGCGGACAACAAAAAGGCGGAGAACATCGTCATCCTCGACGTGCGCAAAATATCGTCGGTGACGGATTTTTTCGTGATCGCATCCGGCACGAGCGAACCGCACCTGCGCGCCATCGTGGAGGAAATCATCGGCAAGGTGCGCGATGAAGTCGGGCAGCGTCCGCGTGCCGTGGATGGCACGGTGCATGGCGCATGGGTGGTGCTGGATTATTTCGACGTGATCGTCCACGTCATGCGGCAGGACGTGCGGGAACGTTACGATCTGGAAAGTCTTTGGGGCGACGCGAAACCAATGAAGCCGAGGAAGAAAACGGCGCGAGCAAGAGCGTAACGGGATTATCAATCCCGGAAATTCACGAACTGGACGGCCACGGGAAATTCCTTCGCGCGCACGGCGCCGATGACGCCCTGCAATTCGTCCCGGCTCTTGCCGGTCACCCGCACCGCGTCGCCCTGAATCTGGGTCGTCACCTTGAACATGCCGTCACGGATGAAGCCGGTGATTTGCTTGGCCACGGTGGTTTCAATGCCCTGCTTGATCTTGATGACCTGCCGCGCGTGGCCGAGCGGCGAGATGTCCGGCTCGCCCTGCTCGACGCTTTTCAGGCTGATGCCGCGCTTGGCCAGCTTGCCGATAACCATTTCGTTAAGGGTGGTGACTTTGAAATTGTCCTCGGCGGAAAGCTTGATTTCGTTTTTCTCCAGCACGATCTCGGCCTTGCTGCCCTTGAAATCGAAGCGGTTGGCCAGTTCCTTTTTGGCCTGGTTGACGGCGTTCTCGATTTCCATCGAGTTGACCTGCGAAACAATGTCGAATGAAGGCATGGCGGAAGCGTAGAAAAGTCCCGGTCCGGAGGCAAAACGAATCAACCGGCAACTCGCGCCTTACTCGGCCTTTGGCGGCAACTCGGCCGAGGCCTTCACCATTTCATCAAGCAGCTTTTTGAAATCTTCCAGGCCGGTGGACGGAATGATGATGGTATCGCGTCGTCCGCCGACGTCCTCGGTGATGCGCAGGAACCGTCCCCGCGGATTTTCCTTGAGCGTGAAGACAAAGGTCTTGCGCTCAATCTGAACCTTCTCGGATTTCAGAGTGTCCTCGTTGACCGGCGGCTTGGGTTGTCCAAAAGGACGCCGCCCGTACGGCGATGGCCGTTCATTCGAAATCATAAAATCCCGCTGAAGACGCCCACGCTGGCGTTCCGTCCAGCTTTTTAAAAATTCAGACTGTTCAAGTGGTTTGTCAACTCAGAAATCTACAAAATGTTCGCCGCCCGCTCGGCCAGTTCGGAACGTTCGCCTTTCTGCAACTCGATGTGCGCGGCAATGGCCTCGGCGCGGAACCGGCTCACAACGTAATTAAACCCGTTGGACGACGAATCAACATACGGATTGTCAATCTGATACGGGTCGCCGGTGAACACGATTTTGGTGCCGCTGCCGACGCGGGTGATGATGGTCTTGGCTTCGAGCGGCGTGAGGTTTTGCGCCTCGTCAATGATCATGAACTGGTTGGCGATGCTGCGTCCCCGGATGTAACTCAGCGCCTCGACGACAATGCTGCCGGAGCGCATCAGGTCGGCGCTCCGGCGATGGTCGTGGCCCATGTTCAGGTCGCTCAACAGTTCGAGCGCGTCGTGGATCGGCTGCATCCACGGCGCGAGCTTTTCCTCCAGCGAGCCCGGCAGAAACCCGAGTTCCTTGCCCATGGAAATCGTCGGGCGCGCCACCACCAACCGGCGGAATTCGCGGTCGTTCACGGTACGTTTCAAGCCGGCGGCCATGGCCAGCAGCGTCTTGCCGGTGCCGGCCTTGCCCATGAGGGTGACCAGTTTGACCCGGTCATCGAGCAGCGCATCGAACGCATAATGCTGTTCGCGGTTGCGCGGTTTGATGCCCCAGACACCTTCGCGCGCGTCAATGATGGGAACAAGTTTTTTGCCCGTCGGATCCACCTTGGTCAGCGCGGTGCGTTTGGGATTGGTCTCGTCGGTGAGCGTGCAGAACTCGTTCGGAAAATAGGCCTTGCCACTTTGAAGTTCGAGTTCGCCCTTGGCACGGAACGCGGCCATCTTGTCCGTGCTGACGGCCATCTCCATCATGCCGGTGTAAAGGTCGGTGATGAACACACGGTCGGTCTCGTAATCCTCCGCCTGCAACCCGAGCGCGTCGGCCTTGATGCGCAGATTGATGTCCTTGCTGACCAGGATGGTCGGGTTTTTCGGCTGCGCCTTCTGGATGGACGCAGCGAGCGAAAGAATCCGGTTGTCCACGCTGTTACCGTTGAAATGGACCTCGCCGTTGACATGGCCATTTTTCTGGAAAACGATTTTCAATTTGCCGCCGGTGGGCAATTTCACGCCTTCACTCAAACGGCCTTCACCCCGAAAGCCGTCCAGCATCCGCGACACCATGCGCGCGTTCTGACCCAGTTCGGACGACTCGCGTTTGAACCGGTCAATCTCCTCGATGACCTCGATGGGAATCAAAACGGCGTTTTCTTCGAAACTGAGCAGCGAATTGGGATCGTGCAGGAGAACGTTGGTATCAATGATGTAATTTTTCACTCGGCGCAGAAAATAAAAGTTAACGGGGCAAAAACAAGCCGGCTTGTGAAAAAACGGTGTGAATTTTCCATTTTACCTTTTCAACCGGGACAGACGGCGGTGCCAGTCCTTGACTTGTGAATGCGCCGCCGGCAGTTCAAAGTGGCCGGAATAAAGGAAATTTTCGAGCATCCCGAACAGATCGAAGTCCACAAAGCGCGGCTGTTCCCCGAGCAAAAACGAATTATGCGCGAGCATTTCCTCAAACGGCAATAACCTCTGTTCCAGTAACTTAAGCCAATCGTTCTGCTGCTTGCGCCACTGGTCGATGCAGCCCCGGCCGAATTTACGTTCCTTGTGGCGCAGCCAATGGACCTGCCTGGCTTTCGGTATGCGCTCCTTCCAGTAAATATCGTTTAACCGGAAGGTGGCGCCTTCAATCTCGTTTTCGATGTAGCGCCAGAGAATGGATTGAACCCCTTCGAGTTCGGGCGGGAAAAGGCCAAGAGCCAGTTCCTCGTCAATATATTTGGCGATGACCTGCGAATCATCGTTGAGTTCAAACACCACATTTTTGCCGTGCTTGATGATCGGCACACCATAGTAGCGTTCCCTGGTAAGTCTCCAGACCAAGGAGCGGTCGGTGCTGGGGATGTTGGTGATTTTGAAAGGTGCGCCGGAAAATTCCAGGATGCGGCGTTGCACGATGCAGAACGGACTCCACGGAAACTGAATCAATTCAATCATATGAAAATCATCACGTTTACCGACAACGGCACTCTAAAACCCCGGCGGGGCAATAACAAGCCCAAACATCACTTTACACTTCCGCCGACCGGGACTACAGTCGCCCCATGGCATCTGATTATGACGCAACCGAGTTTGTGGACACCGATTTTCAGGCGCATAAAACGCCCGGGCTGGCCGCCAGCGACCCGCTCCGCCCCCCGACGCGCGAGGAGGTGGACCGCAAAGTGGTCGAGGCACAACAAAAACTCGTCGAATTGAAGCGTGCGCAGGAGGATTTGGAGCGGGAACGCGCCTCGCTGGAGGAATTGCGCCGGCGCCAGACGGAATTCCAGACCGGCCGGCAGGAGATGATTCACCATTTAACCCGCGGGCTGGGTCTGCTTGAGGAAGCCGAGTTCAACACCCGCCGCGAGGCCGAACAAATGGTCAAAACCATCGGTGATTTCCGCGACGCGCTCAAAAAAATCCAGGCCATCCACGACGAGGTCTGGACCAAGGAGAATTTCAGCATCGAACTCACCCGCGGGCTCACCACCATCGAAAACGCACGCATGGAATGGAATGCGGCCCGGCTGAAAGTCCCGGTCCTGTCCGGCCCGGCCAAGGAAAAACCCCAAACCGAAACCGCCCCGACGGCGGCCGCGTCACCGCTGGCCGACGCCAGTTTCGGGCAGTTGTGCAAATTCGGCCTGGCCATGACCTGGCCGCTGGTACTGGTGGCGCTGGGCGCGCTCGGCGTGCTGGTGGCGATTCTGGTGTTGCGGCACTAAAGGCCGTTGAAGGTTGTATGGCGTCCGAGAAGAAAAAGCCTAAAAAGAATGATCCGATTTCCGAACGCGCGCGCTCGTTGAACGACCAGATCGCTTCGCTCGAAGCTGAAATCAAGCGGCTCGACAACCAGTTGCAACACACGCCGGTGCCGCGTCTGCGCTCCACCGCTGTGCCGCACGGCGCGACCGTCGCCCGCGCCCCCGTTCCGCCCGTCCCCGTCTCGCGGGAACCGGTCTTTGAAGAGGTCAAACCGCTGAGAAGCACCCACGAAACCACCTCGCCCGATCAATTTAACAACCTGGGCGTGCGCAAATACGATTTGCCCGGGTTCTTTGATCGCCTCCGCCAGCATTTCCGCCGGCCGACGACTTCCAACCCCCGGCTCGTGACGTACCTGGCCGCCGGCGGCGTCCAGGGATTGCGCCCGTTGCGCTACGAAAAGCGCGTGGCCCGAAACCGGTTCATCGTGCTGGTGGTCGTGTTGTTTGTGATTCTGCTGGGCGTCATTTCCCTGTTTGTCCGCAACCACTAATCCGTGTCCCGATGAAAAATCATTCTATCGAGCTACCCATTCCTACGCGCGTCGGCCGATTCGTCGCGCATTATTCCGAAAAAGGCCTCGCCGCACTGGATTTCCCATCCCTTGTTAGTAGGAGACGAGGTAACGAGTCTCAAAATTGTTCAGGTACCGATGCGGCAGTCAGAGACTCCTCACGTCGTCTCCTACCGGTTTCAAATAAAATCCACGACTGGCATCGCACCACGGAAGCCGCGTTGAAAAGCATTCTGGCCGGGCAAGCAGCGAAAAAACTGCCGCCGCTCGATCTGTCCGCCGGGACGGAATTTCAGAAAAACGTCTGGAATGCATTACAGAAAATCTCCCTTGGCGAAACGAAAAGCTACGGTGAAATCGCGCGGCAAATTGGCAAACCCAGGGCCGTCCGGGCGGTTGGCGGCGCGTGCGGGGCGAACCCGATTCCGGTTTTGGTTCCCTGCCATCGCGTGCTCGCCGCCAACAAAAAACTCGGCGGCTTTTCCGTCGGACTGGATTGGAAGCGTACCCTGCTGGCGCAGGAAGGCATAAAATGCAGCACTTGAAACCTGCCGTCTTTGCCCGCGGATAACGAGCAGTAAAACTTGTTTCAACAGTTTGTGGGGCAGAAAGTTAAATGCAAAATAAGGTCAAAACCGAGAAACTGGATAGGCTGATCTCGGCCAAGGATAGGCCGCAAACACAGCCCCCCATTATCTGTTAGGCAGATTCGCCTTTCGCATGAGAACATCATTTTTGGCAATGGCGGCGATGGTTGCTCTTTTAGGTTGCTCGCACAGTGACCCCATCGACCGTCTGATGACCCAAGTTCCGTTTGAGGACGTTGCCAGCTATTTGTGTCAGCCAGTTGATTTGACTTCCAATGCATCACCAGAGCAAGTTGTCGCTGCCCTGTCGAGGCGCGGGACATTCCAAGACGACCGGATCACTAGTTTCAAGATTTTGGAGGCGCGGAGAGTTCATAGCCGGCAGAAGGGAGCGGAGTCGGTTTACTATTCTGCCGTTCTGATGGAGAGCAATCTCGGCCGCAAAATTGTGCTTTTGCAGCCCTCGAATACCGGATGGTGGTACAAAATTTATGACGCAAAATAATCTGCCTAATATCTGTTAGGCGTAATAGTGACGTATGGCCAAAAGAGTGATTTTCATATCCATTTGGATGGCCTTCGGATTCGTAGTGGCGGCTATCATTGGACTTTCGATTGCTTCTCTGGTTCCGAAGCCTCGAACCACAGATGGGCACATTTCCGCTGCCATGACCGTTGTCTATATTGCTTTTGGGCTGCTGCCTTGGGTTGGAATCGGCATCTCTTTGGTTTTAGGTTTATTGGGCAAGCTGCCGGGCACAAAAAGAGATGTTTCCAAATGATTACGCCTAACAAGAGGATAGGCTGCTATATTACGCAGTCTCCTCGCGGGTTTGATGAGTATTTCATCTAACCGTCAGACGGATGTGGTTTTACGAAGGGGTGGTTGCAGTTCTAATTTCACGAAGCACCTGCGCCAACGCAGCGGCGTCTTGGACTGCGCCAGCCCTCTGGCGCTTTTACACCCACTGAACCTAAGAAAAGCGGCGGGGGGCTGCCGTAGTCCAAAACCTGGCGGCAATTCGGATGGTTCAGTGAAGATTTACGGCCACGAAAGCTTGTTCGTGCCCGGCCCCGGCATTCCGGTTTCTGTCTTCTGACTTCCGTTTTCCGGCTTCTGACCTCCGGCCTCCGACTCTGGTCGCAATGCGTCCGCGACCGCTTGGGCCAGTTTCTGCCGGAACGCCGGAGTTTCAATCTGCCGCGCATCCCCGGGATTGGACAAAAAGCCCGCCTCGATGAGCACCGCCGGACGGTGTTGCCCGTGCAGCACACCGATAAAACGCGCCCGGCAGACGCCGCGATCTTCCATCCCGGTGGCACGCAGCAGCGCGCCTTGCAACCGGACGGCCAACTGCAGGTTCTGAACGTCGAAGGCGTTGTTCGGAAAATTGTCAGACCAATAATCACCGTAACCGCGCGTCAAGGTCGAAGGCATGCCCGTCGGCGTGACACAATAGGTTTCAATCCCCGACGGAATTTTGTCCGGGGCGAGCGAATTGAAATGCAGGCTCATGAACAAATTGGCGTGATGCGCCTCGGCGAACGCGACGCGATTGGACAGCGAATCGTCCACGTCACTCGTATGCGTGAGGAAGACCTGCCAGCCTTCCTGCGCGAGCAAAGGCGCCAGTCGCAGCGCCCAATCCAGCGTGAATTCCTTCTCAAACCGCCCATCCAGGATGCTGTGCGTGCCGCTGTTCATGCCGCCGTGGCCCGGATCAATGACGATGATCCCATTGGTCGGCGGCAGGGCCAGCGGCGGGTCACAGAGCAGCGGTTCCAGATTTTTCTGTACGTCGGGTCCATACACGAAAATCTGGCCGTCAATGATCTGTGGTCCGAAGCCAAGGTGAACTTCAATTCCGTTCCAGGTCGCTTCCCGGCTGCCGATGGCCAGGACCATGACACCGTTGGAAGAACCAACCGCGTAGGTGGTGACCGGCTGGTTTGATAACAGGTGCGGCTTGCCGACACCATGTTGCTCCGCCCAATTATCCAGGGAAACCCAAGTCGTCGCGGGCTTGACGGCTGCCGGCCGCGGGGCTGCGGGCGGCTGCCATTCCTCCGCCGGGACGGACGGCGCACTTGGCGGAGCGACCGGCGTCATCAGCCTGACGGGCTGCGGCCCGAACGGGTTGCGAATGACGTTGGTGTTGACCCAGGTCAACGATGGCAATTTGCCAGCGGCGGCCGGCCGGGCCGTCCCGGCAACACAAAAAAACATCACGACCGAAATGATCCCGGCGAATTTGAACACACGGCTATTGTGCGCAATGAAAAAGCCGACTCAAGCTGTTTCAAATAAATCTTAATCGTGATCGTAATCCTGCTCGTAATCCGGAGATTATGATTAAGATTACGACCAAGATTACGAAAGGTTGTGCAGCCTTGCCGGTTGGAAATCATTCGGCGATAATCGGCCAAACATAGGAAGCATTTTGAAGATTCTCGTCGCCATCACCGGGGCCAGCGGAGCGCTTTACGCGCAACGCCTGCTCGACAACCTCGACCCGCACGCGCACGAAATCCATGTCGTGCTCAGCAATTACGCGCAACAGGTCATCGCGGAGGAATTACCGGACGGACTGAAACTTCACTCCGGGACGAAATTGCACAACTTGAAAAGCATGAACGCGCCGTTCGCCAGCGGTTCGAACCCGCCCGACGCCATGGTCGTCATCCCCTGCACCATGGGCACGATGGGCCGGATCGCACACGGTTACAGCGAGGACGTCCTGCTGCGCGCCGCCGACGTGGTGCTGAAGGAAAAACGCAAGCTGATTCTCGTCCCGCGCGAAACGCCGTTGAGCCTCGTCCACGTGCGGAACATGGAACTGCTGTTGCTGGCGGGCGCGACCATTCTGCCGGCGAACCCGGGCTTTTACTCGAACCCAAAGACCGTCCAGGAAGTCGTGGACACGGTGGTGGCGCGGGTGCTGGACCATCTGTGCCTGCCGCATAAGCTGGTCCCGCGCTGGTCGGAAGAAAAAGAATGAGATGAAAAACGCGAAACATCGAACATCGAACATCGAACACCGAACTCTGAATGAAACG
>JAJPJM010000129.1 GCA_021324235.1 Verrucomicrobiota bacterium | reverse complement strand
TTCGTGCAGATGCAGGCGGACATGCTGCGGACGATTTCACCCGACCGGCCGGTCACCACCAATCTCCGGGCTTTGCGCCATCGTTTCGACCACTTCGACCTGGCCGGCGTCCTTGATTTCGTCTCGATTGAAAGCACTGCGGCCATCAAGACGAAGCCGTCGGAAACGGCCTGCGAGATCGACATGCTGCGGTCGCTCAAAAAAACCGGCATCAAAACGCCCGATGGCGATTGCGGCTTCTGGGTGATTGAACAAAAAGTGGGCCAGGTCAACTGGCAGGACGTCAACTCGCTGGTGCGGCCCGGAATCATCCGCCTGTTCACGTATCAACTTATTTCCCGCGGCGCGTGCGGCGTGCTTTACTATCGCTGGCGCCAGCCGCGCATCGGCAACGAAAAATTTTACGGCGCCGTCCTGTCGCATCACCTCGAAGGCAACAACCGCGTCTTCAAGGAAATCAGCCAGATCGGCGAAGAATTGAAGCTGCTCGCGCCCGCGCTCAAGGATACGAAAGTCGTCGCGCAGACCTGCATTCTTTACACCCACGACAACGATTGGACGCTGCAACAACCGATGCAGCCCAGTAAATTTTTCAACCTGCGCGAGCACATCCAGCTGATTTATAACGCACTTCACGATCGCAATATCCCGGTGAATTTCGCGCGCCCGACTGAAGACCTGTCCCAATACAAAATTGTTTTTGCGCCGTCCCTGCACCTGCTGGCCGCCGGCGAGGCCGATCGCCTCAAACTGTACGTCCAAAATGGCGGCACGCTCGTCAGCACGTTCAACACCGGCCTCGTCAATGAACACAGCATCGCGCCCGATACCGGTTATCCGAATGACTTGACCGATTTGTTCGGGCTGGAGGTTTTGGAATTTGATCCCATCCCGCCCGGCGAAGAAAACCATCTCACGTTCAAAGGCGCGTTTCCCACCAGCCATGTCCACCCCGCCCGGCTTTGGTGTGACATTATCGAGCCGAAGGGTTGTCAGGTGCTGGCCACTTACGCGAAGGATTTTTATGCCGGCCGGCCGGCCTTGACGATGAACACCTTCGGCCTGGGCCGGGCTGTTTACCTCGGCACCATGAGCCACCAGCATTTGTATCACGACCTCGTCGTCTGGCTGCGCCAAATGTGCGGGCTGCAACCGCTGCTGAAGGTTCCTGAAAACGTTGAAGTCAGCATGCGGGAAAAGGAAGGCATGCGCATTTATTTCCTGATCAACCATCAGAACTCCCCTGTCCGCATCCAGTTCTACAAACCGATGCACGATTTCCTCACGGGCAATACGTTTTCCGGCAACTACGATATTCCACCGCACGGCGTGCTGGTCCTGGACGAGCGGATTGAGGCCAAGCCGGTTGAGATCACCGCCTGAGTCTTGCCCGCTGCCCCTCTGGTGAATTTCCCCAACGCAATTCCCGCCGCGCTGGCCCTCCTCAGCCTCGCGCTCGCGCTCTGGCAATGGCTGGCCGCCCGGCGATTTCCCCTCCACCAACGCATCACCGACCCGTCCTTTGTGCCCGCCATCACCCTGCTCAAACCCCTCAAAGGTGTTGATGCCACCACCGCCGCCTCACTGCACAGCTGGTTCCACCAGGATTATGCCGGGCCGACACAAATCCTCTTCGGCGTCGCCGACGCCAACGACCCGGTGTGTCCCATGGTCCGCGAACTCATCGAAACCAATCCCGGACGCGACGCGCAACTGGTTGTTTGCGGCAAACCGCTTGGGACGAACGGCAAAATTTCCACGCTCACCCAGTTGGAACGCCTGGTGAAGCATGAATTCATTCTCATCAGCGACGCGGATGTACGGGTGCCGCCGGATTTCCTCGTCAACGCGGTTGCCCCGTTGCGCGATAACCGGATCGCGCTCGTGAATTGTTTTTACCGTCTGGCCAACCCGGCAACGTCGGCCATGCGCTGGGAGGCCATCGCCGTCAATGCCGATTTTTGGAGCCAGGTGCTACAGGCCATCAGCCTCAAGCCGCTCGACTTTGCCCTTGGCGCAGCCATGTTGATACGCCGCCGGGCATTGGCCGAAATCGGCGGTTTCAATTCCCTGGTAAATTGCCTTGCCGACGATTACCAACTGGGTCATCGCCTCGCCGAAAAGGGCCATCGCCTCGCCCTTTGCCCGGTCGTGGTGGAATGCTGGGACGCGCCGATGAACTGGCGCGATGTCTGGCAGCACCAGCTCCGCTGGGCCCGTACGATCCGCGTTTGCCGGCCCCTGCCCTATTTTTTAAGCATCCTGGCCAACGCCACGTTCTGGCCGCTGTTTTTGTTGGTCGCATCGTTTTTCCCCGGGCATACCCTTTGTGATCCGCTGACAGCCGCCGCTTGTCTGGTCATCCGGATTGCTCTCGCGCAAAATTTACAACGCCGGTTCTCGCCGGAACGTGATTTGGTTTCGCCGTGGTGGCTCGTACCGGTCAAAGACTTGCTTCAAGTGGTGCTTTGGCTGGGTGCGTTTCTGGGCCGCACGGTCGAGTGGCGCGGACAACGGATGAAACTGCATCGCGACGGAACCTTGATTGCGGAACGGTAAACCAAACCGCCGACATCCCGGCGGTCCATCCGCGGTCTTTTGTAAAACCATTTCCCATCAATCCATCGGCGCTTTAACGGCAAAAAGCGATTCAGCCTTTGGTTCAACCACTCCCCGCGCCCCGTGTGAATAACTTTTCCGGATTTTCCTTGATTTTATCGGCGAATAGTGTGCATAAGTGAATAGATTCCAATATTCCGGTGGACAGCAGCCGAAAGGGTGTTATGAGAAACGCGTTGGACGTGCCGAGGCGGTCATTTTTTTGGGCCTTTGCACTATTGGGAGCCACTTGTCTTCCCGCCATTTCCTCCGATGTCCAGTCCGGAGAGCTTCAAATCATGTCCGTCCACGGCACCGCGACGTATTCGACCGATCATTCAACGTGGGTTGATCTCAAGCCCGGCATGGTTTTGTCAAAAGGCGCTGAACTGAAAACCGGACCGGATTCCATCACTGATCTGGAGTTCGCCTACAGCGGCACCGTGCTCCGCCTGCGGCCGGACTCATTGCTTGAATTGGCCCGGATGGATGAAGTGGTGGCCGAGGAAAATGTCGTCATCGACACGCGTTTGAACCTCCTTTCCGGCAGCCTTGTTGGTTCGCAATACAAACTGGCCAAACCTTCCACCTTTACCATCGCAACGCCAAACGGATCCGCGACCATCCGGGGCACGGAATATCTCGTTACTTCCGCCGGGGCCGTTACCTGCATGCGAGGCGAGGTGGCCGTCAATTCCTCCCATCAAGGCAGTCCGGTCAGCACCCAGGTTCCCGCCGGGTTTTCTTTTAACCCGGCCACCGGTCAGGTGGCGGCAACCGCTTCGGCCAATCTCAAGAGTTTTAATCAGGACATTCAGACCGTGCGTGACAATGCGGATAAACTCGGCAAGGACGGGAACGGCTTTTGCGGAAGCGATTCCGACGGGGATCACGATCACGATGTATCTCCGGTCAAGGGCCACCACCACGATCATGACCACGATCACGATCACGATGATAACCATGGCCATGACGATAATCATGGTGACGGCCATGGAGATAGTCACAATTGGTGAGTATTTTCTTGCCGCCGCCGCATGGGAAATTGAATCGGCCCGTTCTGTCGGTTGCTGCTGATAGGCGTTATTTTCCTAGGTTGTATTTGACGAAATCCACATCAGCGACTCCGCCATTGGAGCCATAGCAAAATAGCGCCAGCCGGGCGCCTTTCCATTTGCCAAATTTCAATTCCACCACCAGCCCGGTGTCGATGAAATGCCCGCCATCCGTGCTGTACAGCAATAGGGCTTCTTTTCCATGGTACGTGCCGCGCAACCACACCCGTTTGCCGTTCAACACCGGACCTTCGCCACCATCCCAACTGATTCGACGCATACCGTTGCTTTGCGTTATGCCAACCCAATCAAATTCGTCACCGCTCATGAAAGCAAATCCGCAGCGTTGGCCCTCCGCCATGGCGCCAACATCAAGCTTTGTGTCAATGACGCCGGACTGTCCCCACAATTTTTCGGTCAGACTGTTGTGCGCCTTGGACAGTCCCGTCGCGGGCCGGGCTTGCAGCCGCAGCCAACCCGGTCGCGCCGTCAACGACCAGGCATCATTCACCGGGTTTTGGTTCCACTGCCAGATGGGAGACAGCCCCGGAACATTGAAATCATCGCTTCTTTGCGGATGGTGAATGGGAAAAACACCCCCAACGTTTGGTTTCTTCCATTGGTCCACCGAATGACCGTGGTCGCCGAATACCGGCCAGTCATCGGTACCCCACGTGACGGGCATGAGATACGTGATGCGGCCAAGGAAACCACTCGATTTTAAACACAGAAACCACCACTCGCCGTTGGGGAGTTCCACCAATGCGCCTTGATGCGGGCTGCCATCCGGCAACACCACGCGCCGCTCGTAGGGACCATAGATGTTTTTTGAGCGGAGCACGGTCTGGCCGCCCGTGCCGACGCCGCCTTCGGGAAGCGAAATATAATACCAGCCGCTCCGTTTGAAAAGTTTCGGGCCTTCCGCCGTCGGGCCATGATAAATTTCCACGCCGTCATCCAGCAACCGCGTGCCATCCGGACTCATTCGATTGAGGATCAATGGTCCGGCGCCTTTGAGACTGTGAATCAGATAAGCCTTGCCATCATCGTCCCAAAACGGGCAGGGATCTTCCCAGCGTTCCACCGCCTTGACCGTCACCGTTTTCGACCATGGGCCGGCCGGATTTTTCGCACGCCACATGAATAAACCTTCGAATGGCGTGCAAACAAAAACATAATATGTGCCATTGTGATAACGCAGTGTCGGCGCCCAGGTCCCCTGGGCATAGCCGGTCATCTCGTCGTACTTCGGTGACATGCTCAGCCGGTCGAACACCTGCCCCAAGACCTCCCAATTCACCAGATCGCGCGAATGCAACACCTGCATACCCACGAAATGAAAATCCGACGCGACCAGATAAAAATCATTTCCGACCCGGATGGCATCCGGGTCCGAATAATCCGCCGGAAGAATGGGATTCCGATAGGTGCCGTCTCCTTGATCACCCCAACTCAATAACGGTTCGGCGGACATGGCGTGCGGGGTCGCACCGCCGGTGGCCACGAATCCCCACGCCATCATCCCCGCAAAAAACATGGTGACGCGCCGCCGGTGAACACGGTCAATTCGGGATGCGTCTTTAATCTTCATTAATCATTCTCGGACCCCCCGGTGCGTGCCCGACCAGGGACAACCCCGTCTGTATTCCACGTGCCAATGATACAGGCTTGTCAAGATCCCGGTCGCGATTTGGGTGAAAACGGATTGTGGCCGTTAAAAAGTCACGGACGAACCCGTCTCCATTGACCCGCAGCCATGGTTGCAATTAACCTGTGACATGCCGCCGTCCGAAGTTCCGGTCACCAGCCTGATTTACGATTTGCCGTCCATTGTCGAACGACTGGATTTGAGACGTCTTTTCGCGAAATCACAGCCGCTGGAGGTGGAGCTTGGCTGCGGCGACGCTTCGTTTCTCGTCGAGTATGCCCGGCGGCATCCGGAACGAAATTTCATTGGCGTCGAACGGTTGCTCGGCCGTTTGCGCAAATTGGATCGCAAGGGCCGGCGGGCGCGATTGACGAACCTGCGCGGCGTGCGCATCGAATCATCCTATTTTCTGGAATATCTGCTCGCTCCCCATTCGGTGTCGGTCCTGCACGTCTATTTTCCAGACCCCTGGCCGAAAAAAAAACACCGCAAATACCGGCTCGTCAACCCGCACTTCGCCGAAATCATCCGCCACGCGCTTGAGCCGGGAGGCATGGTTTATTTGCGTACCGACGACCGGGATTACTTCGAGCAAATGACCGGCGTATTCGACGCCAAGCCTGGGTTTGAGAAGGTTGAGACCCCGGGTGAATTGATGGAATTATTGACGGATTTCGAACGGGAATTTCAAGCGCGTGGAATCAAAACACTGAATGCCGCATACGAATTACGCGACACACCGGAATCACAGTTGAATTCGTAATTCGTAAATCGCCAATCGTAAATTCATCACACATCAATCACCGGACCATCATCGTCGCGGGGGTTTTTGGGCGGGGGCGGCCGCCGCTGAACGGAAACGCGCGCGCTACCGGTCAAAACATTCAACGCGACCGAGACGATGCTGATGATGAGCGCGCCGAGAAAGGCAAACCCGAAACTGTCCACCTGAAAGTACGGACCCATGAGCACGCCCACGAAGTAAAGCAGCAGGGCGTTGATGACCAGGGTAAACAGACCGAGGGTAAAAATCAGCAGCGGCAGGGCCAGCAGCATTAAAACCGGCCGGACGAATGCATTGAGAATACCCAGGAGCAGGGAGGCAACAATGAGATCCGTCGGGTTTGCGTAACGGATGTGACCGTGCAGGATGATGGCCGCGATCAACACCGCGAACGTGTTGATGGCCCAATTGCCAAGAAAGCGCAGAAGTTTTCTGGTTCCCGGTTGCATATTCACGCGCCGAAAAATCAGCGTTCCTCATAATGTGCCACGCGGCACGGAAAAACAAGGAACGTTTTTTTGAGTGGATTCTTCCTCACCGTCATCCCAGACTGTACACGGGTTATGCGAAGCGCCCTGCTCTTCTCCTTGCTTTGGCTTGGCCTTGGGGTTGCGACGACGTTCGCTCAAAACGTCACCGCCCCCGGCGCGAAACTTGAAAAACTGGCCGGCAGTTTTGCCTTCACCGAGGGCCCGACCTGCGACCGGGACGGCAACGTGTTTTTTGTGGACCAGCCAAACAATCGCATCATGGAATGGACGACCGACGGAAAGTTATCCACGTTTCTGCAGCCGTCCGGCCACGCCAACGGCATGGACTTTGACGCCAGCGGCAACTTGATCGCCTGCGCGGACGAGCACAATGAACTTTGGTCCATCGCGCCCGATAAAAAAGTGACGGTGCTGGTCGGGAATTTTAAGGGCAAATATCTCAACGGCCCGAATGATGTCTGGGTCGCACCCGACGGGGCCATGTATATCACCGACCCGTTTTACCGGCGCACCTGGTGGGACCACGACCGGATGGCTCTGGACAGCCAGGAAGTTTTTTATCTTTCATCCGACCGGAAAAATCTGGCGCGGGTGACGGAGGATTTGAAGAAACCCAACGGCATCACCGGCACACCGGATAGCAAAACCCTTTTCGTCTCGGACATTGGCGCAGGACAAACGTGGCGTTATGACATTCAGCCGGATGGCTCGCTCACAAACAAAACGCTCTTTTGCAAAATGGGTTCCGATGGAATGACGATTGATCGGAACGGTGACATTTACATTACCGGTCATGGCGTGACCGTTTTCGACAAAACCGGTCAGCGGATTGAGCACATCGATGTGCAGGAACCGTGGACGGCCAACGTCTGTTTTGGAGGCAAAGATCGCCAGACGCTGTTCATCACCGCGAGCGAGTCGCTTTATTCGATTCGAATGCGCGTCAAAGGGGCAAATCCGTCGAAATAACTACATTACGGACCTGGTTTGGGTGCCTGCATGGGTGATAGATATTTAATAATTAATTATCCTACAATGACTTATGTTTTATTTCGCCAAGGAAATTCAGGCTGGAGCGTTTTGGTAGCATAGGGAATTTTCGGTGAATTATATGTGAATAACTTTTAAAGTTATTTTCGGGTTATTCACATTTTGAGGCACGCCAATTGCGGGTTTTAGAGCCATGCGTAACGAGTCGTTTGATGTATCGGAAGCCTCCGAAAAAATCGAAATAACGTTGGATGGCTTGCCTGTGTTACTGTCCTTGGAATATCGCTCCCTCCCTGCCATTCGCTGTCATCTGGAGGCGTTGGCCCTGGAAAAACAGCGCATTTTATATTCACTGAGCGTTGACGACGAGCCGATGAACCTCGCCCTGCCGTTGGTCATCGGGAAAGGGTTTTGCCGGGTTGAGGCTGAAACCATACCATTGGAGGAAAGGTCCCTGCTCCTGCTTAAGACGGCCCTGCAACAAGCCGATCAGGCGCGGGAATGTGTGGAAACCGCCGTCACCCTCGTGTTGATCAACGAGATTCAGGTGGCGCGTGAACTCTGGTGGAACCTGGCCAAGCAACTCAAGGAACCGGTGCTGACTTTGAGTTTGTTGCCGGACAACGCCTGCGGACCGGCCAACGGCCGGGCATCCCTCACCCAGCTTCGCAAATGGCAACTCGAACAGATCGCCACCATCATCAAGGACGTCGATGCGTTTTGCCATGCCGAAGACACCCTCCCGCTTTCCAATGCCCTGGAGAATCGTGTGCTGCCCTGGCTGCAACATTTGACCGAACTCATCACCCTGTGGCATGAGACGGCCCAGGTCGGTTCGCGGCTGGGGATGAATTGCGCGGCTTCTTGATCCTACCGGGCCATCTGCCCAACGCAACTGACTTTGTGTCAGCGGATGAGCATCAAAACATAAAGCTCATGCTGACCTTGAACAACACCGGCGCGGCTACTTGATTGCCGGTGAAATGTTGAAAAACAGGGAATTCCGCATCGGCGTAAATTTTTACCGGGTGAATGTGAAATTCGACTCCCGGTGAAAGCATGAGCCGCTGGTAACCGCTGTTGTCCGGGTTGGCGTTGGAGCCGCTGTCACTGGTGCGTTCGGAAAAGATCACCTGTGCCAGCGGTGAAACCCGTACGCGACCGATGGCCAATCCCTTGTAATCAATTCCCGCTGCCGTATCGAGTTCGACGCCCGGTCGATATCCGGCCTGGGTCAACATCGGCACATCCAGTTGCAACTGTCCGAACCAGTCCCATTTTTCGTCCTGCGTCAGGTTGCCACGATAAAATCCGCCGAGCAAAAGGTCCGTGCTGCCCGTGCCGATTTGCGTGTCGCGATCCACCACATCCGCATCGTGACTGTAACTGCCCGTCGGCAATTTCAAACCGAACGTCACCCCGGCCGACGAATCCGCAAAGAATCCCGTGTAAATTCCCTCCAGCCGGATATCACCGAACTGGCTCCAGTTTCGCGACTCGATGTCGCCGCCGCCAACATCGGTCTTAAAATGGCGGTAGTCATACGGCACCTCCAGTTGAGCGCCCCACTTGTCGTTGAACATATATTGCAGGCCCAACGTGATGAAGTCTGTTTCGATCTCCTTGTCGTCATTGTTCGCTGCGGGCGCCTCCGAGGCGCCGCTCCAATTGCGGTTTTGGTCCTGATAATCGTATTGCAGGAAGGCCATCCCGCCCCGGCCGTTCGGAAACATGGAGCTGGTGCCCACGTCAAACACACCGCAACCGCATGCGCAGGCATGAACCACACCGGGCGCGAGCATTCCAGCCAACAAACCACCACTGATTTTTACTGCTGCCAAATTATTTTTTTTATTTTTCATTTTTTAAATTCACAGTCGCGAGACAGGCCAAAAGGCGGGTCTCAAAGTTAATTTTTGGAAAACCAGGCAGGGTCGGCGCAGTGCCGGACCCGTTTATTCAGGGACAGCGACACGCCGTCCTTCCCGGACGAATCAGGCGGAGAGGCTGCGGGGCGGGGGCGTCAGCGGTGGTTGAGGGAGCGGTTCGGCAAAAGTATTTGCCAGCGGCAAAAGTTGGAAATTCAGAGGCGCAATCAAAACCAGATTCTCTTTCATGGGAGGAAACTCCAGTTTCGGGGTTGGCGCCGTAAATTCGTTTTTCTTTTCCGATTTTTTGGCGGCGGCGATGGCCTTGCAGAGGGGACAGGGATATTTGCCATCGAACGTGCGGGCCACGGATTCGGAAAGCGAGCGCGTACACAAATTGCCCGCGAGCATCGTCGTCCATGCCACCGATTGCAACATGGCCCAATGCAGACCGGTGGTCGTCACCAGCGTAACGATGACAAGGATTTTACCAAAACGACCGGACACGTCGGGAATATCCGTTCTCACCTGGGGCAAGTCAAGTTCTGTTCAGTGATTCACGTCTTTCCGTCGTTTGGCGTAACTGACACGTTTGGCAGGCGAAGGCCTGCCGTCCGTTGCTGCTTGTGGGCCGTCCATCGCGCGTTTGAGTTCCTTGATCTGGTCACGAAGCAGGGCGGCTTTCTCAAACTGTAAGTCCTCAGCGGCTTTGAGCATTTCCGTTTCCAGTTCGCTGATGGTTTCGGTCAGGTCCACGTCCAACGTCGCGTCCTTGAGCAACGAAGCCCCGGCTTCGCGCTTCGATTCGTAGGTGGCCAGACTTTCCTCCACCGCGCGGCAGACACTGCGCGGCGTGATGTGGTGTTCCGCGTTGTAAGCGATCTGTCTTTGGCGGCGGTATTCGGTGACGGCCAGAAATTTTTTGATGCTGTCGGTCATCACGTCGGCATAAAGAATCACCTCGCCGTGAAGATGCCGCGCCGCGCGGCCCGCCGTCTGAATCAAACTGGTTTCACTGCGCAAAAACCCTTCCTTATCCGCGTCGAGAATCGCCACGAGCGACACCTCCGGCAAATCGAGCCCTTCGCGAAGCAAATTGATTCCCACCAGCACGTCAAATTCGCCTTTCCTTAGTGAACGCAGGATTTCAACGCGTTCAATCGCGTCAATCTCACTGTGCAGATACTGGAC
Source organism: Verrucomicrobiota bacterium (assembly GCA_021324235.1). Taxonomy (GTDB): domain Bacteria; phylum Verrucomicrobiota; class Verrucomicrobiia; order Limisphaerales; family UBA11358; genus UBA11358. Next base: position 24,383 of record JAJPJM010000129.1, on the reverse strand, counting down.
GTTCACGCCGATGCCACGCAGGTAATCGGTCAATTCCTCGGCGGTGCGTTTGGTGAGCGTGGTGACGAGTATTCGTTCCTTCGCGTCAGCGCGCTTACGGCATTCCTCGATGAGATCATCAATCTGGCCTTTCAGCGGCTTGAGCGTGACTTTCGGGTCAATCAACCCCGTCGGGCGCACCACCAGTTCGACGACGCCGGGTTGCGTAGCGGCGCCCGGCAGAGCGCCGCCAATTTCACCGGCTTTCCCCCGAAAGCCGCCAAGATCCCCGATGGCACTTTCCCGCGACCACTCGAGTTCCCGTTTGGCCGGGGTGGCGCTGACGTAAATCGTCTGGCCTTGCATGGACTGAAATTCCTCAAATTTCAGCGGCCGATTATCCAGCGCGCTCGGCAGACGGAAACCGTACTCGACCAGGACCTTTTTGCGCGAACGATCGCCTTCGAACATCGCCCCGACTTGCGGCACGGTCGCATGGGATTCGTCGATCACCAGCAGATAATCGCCCGGAAAGAAATCGATCACCGTGGCGGGGCGCGAGCCGGGGGGGCGGCCGGCGATGTGGCGCGAATAATTTTCGATGCCGGAGCAGACACCCATTTCCTCCATCATTTCCAGATCAAATTCCGTGCGCTGCTTGATGCGCTGGGCTTCCAGCAACTTGCCCTGTTTCTCGAACCAGACGATGCGTTCGCGCAATTCCTCACGGATGGTCAGGGCGGCGCGCTTCATTTTGTCACCAGTGGTCACAAATTGCTTTCCCGGAAAAATGGTGACGGCGTCAAGCGATTCGGTTTTGTTTCCCGTCAACGGCTCGAACCGCGTCAGCCGCTCGATTTGCTCGCCGAAAAATTCAACGCGCAGGCCGTCCTCGCGCCCGGCGGGCCGGACTTCCACGGTGTCACCGCGCACGCGGAAATGGCCCCGTTCAAACGCGATGTCGTTCCGGTCGTATTGCAGATCGACGAGGCGCCCGAGAAGTTGTTCGCGTGAAATGTCCTGGCCGACGCGGATCGGGATGACCATGGCCTCGTAATCCTCCTTGCTGCCGATGCCATAAATGCACGACACGCTGGCCACCACCACGACATCGCGTCGTGAAAACAACGAACTCATGGTGGAGAGGCGCAGGCGCTCAATTTCCTCGTTCCGGCTGGAATCCTTCTCAACAAACGTGTCCGTGCGCGGGATGTAGGCTTCCGGCTGGTAATAATCGAAATAGCTGACGAAATATTCGACGGCGTTGTTGGGAAAAAACCCCTTGAACTCGGCGTAAAGCTGCGCGGCGAGCGTTTTGTTGTGGGAAATGACCAGGGTGGGCTTGTCCACATTTTTGATGACGTTGGCGATGGCGAACGTCTTGCCGGAACCGGTGACGCCGAGCAGCGTCTGGTGCTTTGCGCCGGACAAAATGCCGTCGGTCAGCTTCGCAATGGCTTGCGGCTGGTCCCCGGCGGGTTTGAAAGGCGCGACCAATTCGTACATGCGAAGTGAAGGTAGGAGCGCAACGGGAGATAGTCAACGAAGTGACTGCTCGCCATGGTAGTGTCCTGATCTGTAGGCGACGAGGTGACGAGTCGTTTGGATCAGCACTCCTTACGTCGTGCCCTACAACCAAATCAAGGCACTACCCCCGCCAAGTGAAGCTTCTTTTTATTGGGAGGTCCGGTTACCCTGTTGCCAGTGAAACCCGATTCCTGGCGTCACGGCGTCACGCCCTACCAATGGCTGGTGCTGCTCGTTGCCTGGCTGGGTTGGGTGTTCGACTCGATGGATTCGACCATCTACGCGCTGGTCCTGCAACCCGCGCTGCACGATCTCCTGCCCTCACCCGGAGGCGGTCCCGTGACTTCCGATGTCATTGGCTGGTATGGCGGAATCATTTTCTCGATTTTTCTGATTGGCTGGGCTATCGGCGGGGTGCTGTTCGGCGTGCTGGCGGATTATTTTGGGCGGACCAAAACGCTGGTATTTACCATCCTGATTTACGCAGTGTTCACCGGTTTGGCGGCGTTGTCCCAAACCTGGTGGGAACTGGCGCTGTTCCGATTTCTGACGGCGCTCGGCATTGGCGGTGAATGGGCGGCTGGCGCGGCGCTGGTCGCGGAAGTCTGGCCCGAGAACAAACGGGCCAAGGCGGCGGGCATCTTGCAATCGGCGTGGGCGGGCGGATTTCTTTTGGCGGCCATCATCAGTCTGTTCCTGCGTGATTTTGGCTGGCGCCCGTTGTTCGTGGTCGGAGTCGTGCCGGCTTTGGTTGCCTTGCTCGTTCGTTTATGGGTCAGGGAACCGGAACGTTGGGTCAAGGCCCGCGCTGAGGAACAGCAATCTGGAAACGCGCGGCCACGAAAGCTGGCGGAATTGTTCGCACCGGGACTGGCGCGTTCCACGCTGGTCGGCTCCGGGCTGGCATTTGTCGCCGTGTTCGGCCTGTGGGGTGCCACAAACTGGACGCCGACGCTCATTCGCGCTTTGCCGGACTTGCAGGGTCTGGGCGCGTCCGAACTCACCAGTCGCGTTAGCTATGCGACCATGCTGCTGAACGTCGGGGCGCTGGCCGGTTACCTCAGTTTCGGTCCGCTGGCCGATCGTGTGGGCCGGCGGCGCGTCTTTGCCCTGATGTGCCTCGGCAGCCTGGTGATGCTGCCGGTCACTTTCCTGACCCCGCGGACCTACACGGAGGTATTGCTGCTGTTACCGTTGCTGGGATTTTTCAACAACGGCATTTTCAGCGGTTTCGCGATTTACCTGCCGGAATTGTATCCCACCCGGATCCGCGCAACCGGCGCCGGGTTTTGCTTCAACATTGGCCGATTGCTGGCTTCCGTGGGTCCGTTTGTGACCGGTTACCTGGTCACCACCCTGGGCAGTTTTGGTCTGGCCGTTTGCGTCGTCGCGGTGATTTATCTTTTCGGCCTCCTGATTCTGCCATTTGCCCCCGAAACCAAAGGCCAGCCACTTCCGCCGTGAACACCGGTGAGCCTGGTTTTTTATTGAATTGGACGTGGGATTCCCCAAAGCTTTGGCCTTGTTTAAACCATGAAACTGCCCGCGGTATTGACCGCTTTAATTTCGTCCTTGATTATGTCACACGCTGAAATCCTTGCTCCGATTCCGCTTTGGCCCAACGGCGCGCCCGGCGCCCTGGGCCATTCAACCAACGATATCCCCACGCTCACACCCTACCTGCCGGATCCAACGAACACCACCGGCACGGCAATGGTGATCTGTCCCGGTGGCGGTTACGAGCACCTCGCGCCGCATGAGGGCCGGGATTACGCGCTCTGGTTGAACCAGCATGGCATCACCTGCTTTGTGTTGAAGTACCGGCTGGGCTCGAGTGGTTATCATTATCCCGCCGAGTTCGACGATGTCACGCGCGCGATGCGGATGGTGCGCGCCAACGCCGGCGAATGGCACATTGACCCGCACCGCATCGGCATTATGGGCTCGTCGGCGGGCGGCCACCTAGCCTCGACGGTGCTGACCCACTTTGATGCCGGCAACACAAACTCGGACGACCCGATTGCGCGGCAAAGTTCGCGGCCGGATTTGGGCATTCTTTGTTATCCCGTCATCACGATGGGCGATTTTACGCACCCGGGTTCGAAGAAAAATTTGCTGGGTAAAAATCCCCCGCGCAAGCTGGTTACGTTGCTCTCCAACGAATTGCAGGTCAAAACCAACACGCCGCCCTGTTTCATCTGGTGTACCTATGAAGACAAGACCGTACCGATGGAGAACAGCCTGATGTTTGCCGGGGCGTTGCGAAAGAACCGGGTGCCGTTCGATCTGCACATTTACCAGAAAGGCGGGCACGGCATGGGATTGAAGGACAAACCGCCGTTTGCGCATCCCCATCCGTGGGCCGGCGACTGCTTGTTCTGGCTGAAAGCGCAGAATTTTGTGGAGTGAATTGATAATTCTCGACAGGGACGGCTGTGGCAAAATAGCGTCCGACTTGTGGGAAAAATCAAGCTGTGATTTTTGGTGAAAGAAAAAGTTAAACTCCGACCGTTATGAAATATTTCAAACTGATTGCGTTGCTCACATTTGTTATCATCGCGAATGCCGGCGCGAGCGATTGGACTGCTTTTTCGACAATTGAGAAGGAAGCAGATGGCAAGTCATTTAAAGAAACGGTGTTTCTTGTCAATGACAGTTCGAAGACTGTTACCCTGAAATTTCCAAACTTTGAGTTTTCTGGTCACGGAGATACTCCAGCTGAGAGCATCGGGCCGATGGGAGATATCGTTCTTGTGCCCGGTGAAGCGGTTCGTTTCGTTCATATCATCCCGTTGGATAGAAAAGATGGATTCGCAACAAGTATAGGTATCCAAGATATCAATGAAGACATACCGATTAAACGGTTTATCGTAAAGGCAAGCTTTGGACACCAGTAGCGGATCGAACGCAACAGCGACACGTTTCATTAAATTCCCCCTTGCCATTTCGCGCGTTTCCCCTATTATTATCTTGCCTGAACGCCGCGTGTGCGGACGCTCATCAAGGCTGAGAAAAAGCAGTCAACCAACAACCTAACCGGCCACGTTTTACGTGGTTTAACCTCCGTTGCCGTTTGCAGCGTCGGTAGTTAGGCAATGGAGCTTCGGTTCCCGCCATTTGGGTCCCCAGGTTCCCGCAGTTCAAATATCGTTATGCTCACAATGGAAGAAGCCATGAAGCAAACCGGCCCGCTGCCGTTTGCCGCAGGCAATATCGTCAAAGGCACCGTCATCGAAGTCCGCCCCAAGGAAGTGCTGGTGGACATCGGCTACAAAAGCGAAGGCGTCATACCCGCGCAGGAATTTCAGGACATCAAGGCCATAAAGGTCGGCGACGAAATTGATGTTCTCATAGAGAAACTCGAAAACAAGGAAGGCACCGTCGTCCTCTCGCATGAGAAGGCCGAATTCAAGCGGAACTGGGAACGCATCCTCACGATTTGCAACGAGGGCGGCACCATCCAGGGCAAGGTCAAATCGGTCGTCAAAGGCGGCCTGGTCGTCAACATCGGCGTCGAGGCGTTTTTGCCCGCGTCGCAGATTGACATCATCACCCCCAAGAATCTCGCGCAGTTCGTCAACAACACCTACGAGTTCAAGGTCGTTAAAATCAACCAGGACCGGCAAAACATCGTGCTTTCGCGCCGCGAGCTCATCGAGCAGGAACGCTCCGAAAAACGCTCCAAACTGCTGGCCGAAATGGTCCCCGGCGACATCCGCAAGGGCACGGTCAAGAACATCACCGATTTCGGCGCGTTCATCGACCTCAACGGCATCGACGGCCTGTTGCACATCACGGACATGAGTTGGGGCCGCATTGCGCATCCGTCGGAAATTTTGAAGGTCGGCCAGGAAATTGACGTGGTCGTGCTGGACGTGAACAAGGAAAAGGAACGCGTCAGCCTCGGCCTCAAGCAGAAGATGGCCAACCCGTGGGACAACATCGAATCGAAATTCCCGGTCGGCGCACGCGTCAAGGGCAAGGTGGTCAACCTGGTGCCTTACGGCGCGTTTGTGCAGCTCGAACCGGGCGTGGAAGGACTCGTGCACGTCACCGAGCTTTCCTGGACGAAACGCGTGGCCAAACCCAGCGATGTGCTCAAGCCGGACCAGGAAATTGAAGCGATTGTCCTGGGCATCAACCGCGAGGAACAGAAAATTTCCCTTGGCATCCGTCAGTTGGAAAGCAATCCGTGGGACAACGCCGAACAAAAATATGCCGTCAGCACCCGCGTCAAGGGCAAGGTGCGCAATCTCACCAGCTACGGCGCGTTTGTGGAATTGGAGGAAGGCATCGACGGCATGATTCATGTGTCCGACATCTCATGGACACGCAAAATCAATCATCCGTCCGAAATCCTCAAGAAGGGCGATGAAGTCGAGGCGGTCGTGCTCGAGGTGGACCGTCCGAACCAGCGCATCGCACTCGGCATGAAACAACTCGGCGAAGATCCGTGGGCAAACATCGACAAGCTCTACAAGGTCGGCGACGTGGTGGAAGGCAAGGTTACGAAGCTCGCCAGCTTCGGCGCATTCGTCGGCCTGCAGCATGAGATTGACGGCCTCGTGCACATCTCGCAGGTCAGCGAGGAACGCGTGGACAAAATCAAGAACGTGCTCAAGGTCGGCCAGGACGTCACCGCCCGGGTCATCAAGATTGACAAGGGCGAACGCCGCATCGGCCTGTCCATCAAGGCCGCGAGCTATTCCGATGAGCAACTCAAGGAAGAGCAGAAACTGCTCGACTCGCTCAAGCCCGGCGAAGACCTCGTGGCGTTGCAACACGCCTTCGATGCCGCCGACGAAGCCAAGCAGGATTCAAAGGAATAACTGCCGCAGTTAATAATTTAGTCACACAGGCGGGCCGGCAAAGGTCCGCCTGTTTTATTTTCCTTCGGAAGGACGAATTATACGAGTCCCGGTTATTCAGCCCTAAGTGGTAGGGCGCGCTGTCCCAGCGCGCCGCGCTTCGGCGCGTTCGGAGAACGCGCCCTACCTCATAAAACCAGCGACTTGTGCCGGTAATGCAGAATCTTGAACTCCGGGGTGTCGCGGACTTCTTCGGCCAGGACAAATTTCTTTTCAAAGGTTGGGAAAAACGTGTCGCCTTGAACCTCGCGCTTCACGAGCGTCAGATATAGGTCGGAACACCGCGGCAATGCCTGCTCGTAAATCTGCGCTCCGCCGCAGATAAAGATGTCGTTCGGAAATTCCGACGGATTCAGCCGGTCGAGCGAATTGAAGATCAGGATTTCCGTCTGCTGGTTTTTCTCCAGTTTGGTGAAGTGAAACTGATAGGCGCGTTTGAGGTAACGCCCGCCGCGCCATTCATGGTACTGGCCGAAAATTTCCGGATGACTTTTGATGAGCCGCTGCGGATGCCGCGTGAGAATCATGTTTTTGCGGCTGGGCAGCGGCCGGCCCAGGCTTTCGAACGTCTTGCGCCCCATCACGACGATGTTGCCCATCGTCATTTTTTTGAACCACTTGAAATCCTCCGGCAGGTGCCACGGGATTTTGCCGTCCGCGCCAATCACGCGGTTCTGCGACATCGCGGCAATAGCCTTGAAGTGTTTCATGTTGCTACCGCAGATTAAGCAGATTTGTGCTGATTATAAAACAAATCTGTGTAATCCGCGGAATCAGCGGAAATGTCTTAGACCGCAATTGGCGCCTTGATGGCCGGATGCGGGTCGTAACCCACCAGTTCAAAATCCTCAAACTTGAAGTCGTGGATGTTTTTTACCGCCGGATTCAATTTCATCTGCGGCAGCGGCCGCGGGCCGCGCGACAATTGCAGCTTCGCCTGTTCGAGGTGGTTGGCATAAAGGTGCAAATCGCCGAAGGTGTGGACGAAATCACCTGGCTTTAATCCACAGACCTGCGCAACCATCAGCGCAAGCAGCGCGTAACTGGCGATGTTGAACGGCACGCCGAGGAACAGGTCCGCGCTGCGCTGGTAAAGCTGGCAGCTCAATTCGCCGTCGAGCACGTAAAACTGAAACAGCGCGTGACAGGGCGCCAGCCGCATCCGGTCCAGTTCGCCGGCGTTCCAGGCGGTGACGATGTGCCGCCGGCTATCGGGATTTTTTTTGATCTGCTCGATGACTCCGTCAATCTGATTGAGGGAACGGCCGTCGGGTGTGCGCCAATCGCACCATTGCGCGCCGTAAATGCGACCCAGGCTGCCTTCCTCGTCCGCCCACTCGTCCCAGATCGTCACGCCGTGCTCGTGGAGGTATTTGACATTTGTGTCGCCGCGCAGGAACCAGAGCAACTCGTAGATGATGGACTTGAGATGCAGCTTTTTCGTGGTGAGCACGGGGAAACTTTGGCGCAAATCGAACCGCGCCTGCGCGCCAAACACCGAATACGTGCCCGTACCGGTGCGATCAGCCTTGAACTTTCCATGTTCCAGGACGTGTCGCAGCAAATCGAGGTATTGAATCATCGCGGAAAAATTTAACCACGAAAGACGCGAAAAGAAATCACCTAATTTAAATACGGTGAAATTTTCTTGCGCTGCACCGTCATTGCACCGCCTATTTATTGCCATGCGGGAATTGCCCCACACCCATTCATGCTTCGTCTGCGGCGAAAGCAACGCCGTCGGACTCAAACTGCGTTTTACCACCGACGGGCGCGCCGTGCGCACGCGTTTCCGGCTGCGCGCCGCGCACATCGGCTTTCGCGGCGTCGTGCACGGCGGCATTTTGACGACCGTACTCGACGAAATCATGGTCTGGGCCTGCGCGGTGCCAACGGGACAGTTCGCATTTTGCGCCGAATTGACCGTGCGGTTTCTGAACCCGGTGCGACCGGATGATGAAATCTTCGCCACCGGCGAGTTGATGACCAACCGTAAGAACCGCATTTTCGAGGCCAGGGGCATCCTGGCCAATGCTTCCGGCCGGCCGTTTGCCGAGGCCACGGGCAAATACCTGCCGATTCCAAAAGTGGATTTGACCGGAATGATGACCGATTTGATTGGCGACACCAGTTGGTTGAGGACTGGCACCGCCGCTCCGGCGGTTAATCCGTGATTGCTGAAACGCGTTTTTAAAAGTAGTTTGAGGACGACTTAATTCCATGCGCATTCTTGCCCTCGACCACGGAACCAAACGCATCGGTGTCGCCGTGAGCGACGAAACCAAAACGATTGCCCAGCCGCTGGAATACATCCTGGCCGAGCCGTTCGCAGGTTTTCTGGAACGATTGAAAACATTGCTGGTCGAAAAGGAAGTGGATCTCGTCCTCATCGGTTTGCCGCGAAACATGGACGGCAGTTACGGTCCGGCGGCGCAGAAAGTCGAGGCGTTCGTGGCGGTCTTGCGCAATGCCATCACGGTCCCGATTCGGACCTGGGATGAACGGCTGACGAGTTCACAGGCAAACCGGATTCTGATCCAGGGCAAGGTCCGGCGGGACCAGCGCAAGGAGAAGGTGGACAAGATGGCCGCGGCCATTTTATTGCAGAGTTACCTGGATGGGATTTGAGCCGCGGATAAACACAGATTCTTTCTTTTTATCCGCGTTTCATCTGTGCCAATCTGTGGCAGAAAATGTCGGCTTCGAAAAAATTCAAACTGGTCATTGCCTACGACGGCACGGCGTACGCCGGCTGGCAAATGCAAAAAATCGGCACGGGCGTGCAGGAAAAGGTCGAGGTCGCCCTGGCCCGACTGTTCCCCGGCGCGCCACGGCTCCACGGTTCCAGCCGGACGGACACCGGCGTGCATGCGCTCGGCATGGTGGCGCATTTCGAGGTGTTGCCCGCGGAATTTAAAATGACGGTCCGCAAACTGGCGCTGGCCATCAACGCGTGGCTGCCGGAGGACATCCGCGTGTTGTCCGCTTCCCGGGCGCCGGAAAAATTCCACGCGCGCTTCGACGCCAATGGAAAACAATACCGTTACTTCGTCTGGAACCACACGGCCATGAATCCTTTGCTTCGCCACCGCGCCTGGCAGGTGACGCGTCCGCTCAATCTGAAGGCCATGCGCGCCGCCGCGCGGCGGCTGGTCGGACGGCATGATTTCAAATCGTTCGCCGCCAATCGGAATTATGAAATGGAATCCACCCGGCGGCGACTCACGCGGTGCGACATCAAAAAGTCCGGTCCGCAACTGACGTTCATCATCGAAGGCGACGGCTTTCTTTACAAAATGTGCCGCGGCATCGTCGGCACGCTGGTGCAGATCGGCCAGGGCAAATTTCCGCCGGCGGAAATCAAGCGGATGCTGGCGAAAAAAGACCGGCGGGTTTCCGGCATGACGGCCCCGGCGCACGGGCTGGTCCTCTGGAAAGTCTTTTATTCATCGCCGAAACGCAGGAACACGGAGAAAGAACCAAAAGGGCAAAAAACTCTGCGCCTTCACGCCTCTGCGGTTTAATTTTCATGCAAATTGTTCTAGTCGAACCGGAAATTCCACCGAATACGGGCAACGTGGCACGGCTCTGCGCGGCGACCCGGACGACGTTGCATCTCATCGAGCCATTTGGTTTCAAGCTGGATGACGCGCAGCTCAAACGCGCGGGCATGGATTACTGGCAACACGTCGAGTGGCACCGGTGGCCCGGCTGGACGGCCTTTGAAAAAAAACTGCCGGTTGACGCGCGGCTGTGGTTCATTGAATCGAACGGCCCGAAACTTTATACGGAAGCAAAATTTTCAGCGGCGGATTATCTGGTTTTCGGGCGTGAGACCGCCGGTTTGCCGGGGCAATTATTGGAACACAACCGCGAACATTGGCTGCGGATTCCGATGTTCAACGCCCAATCCCGTTCGCTGAACCTGTCGAACTGCGCGGCGCTGGTTTTATTCGAGGCGTTGCGGCAACAGGGATTTCCGGATGAAATTCGCTGAACCCGTATTCCGCCCGGTTGCCGGCGCACCTCATGAACGGCCCGGGAGCCAATGAATTCACATTTTCTCCTCCAGTTTTTTGACTTCTTCCTTGATCAGTTCCGTCGTCCGATGCTTGGCCAGATAAACCTGATCCACGGATATGCCGAAGGTGGCGGCCACCCTTTCGGGCGGCCATTCCTTGTTCACGTATAAATCGAAGATTTGATATTTACGCGGGTCCAGCCGGCGTTTGACTTTTGCCATGGCCGCATCCAGCAGATTCTTTTCCCATTCGGCGTCCCACAGCGCGTCCAGGTCCCGGCCCGTCGGATCCACCATATTGTCCACCGTGCGGGTGCCGATGGCGGTATCGTCGGCAGTGGAATGACCGGCCACAAAAGGCCCACGCTTGCGGAGCTGGTCGGTGATGCGCCAGCGGGTCATGTTTAAGAGCCAGGTTTTGAAGGAGCCAATCGCCGGGTCATATTTGAAGGCGGGCATGTGCTTGGCGACCGAAATCATGGTTTCCTGCACGACATCCTGCGCTTCGGTCGCCGTCAAACCGCTCTTGATGGCGGTCCCATAGATGAGCTTCCAGTACGTGTCAAAAAAATCCTGCCAACTTGATTGATCCTGCCAATCCTTGAGGCGCTGGATCAAAGTTGCGCGCGTCGGAATCAATTCATCCTTCGGCTCTGCCATTAAACAAGTAATGTGGTCTTAAATAACGGTTGGCAATAAAATATACCGTAATCTCGAAAAATGTTGAAGAAAAGGGTTTTATCTGCTTGTCTCAGTCACGTTAGTCAGTCAGATGCGTGGACGGATTTAATCGCTTGAACTTGTTTCCTAAAGCCGGGCGCGGTTTGTTGAAGGCCGCCGTTTTTTGGGGTTTCTTGGCTGGCGTCGAGGGATCGCATGCGCAGCCAATGGCCGGTGGTGCCATCACGAACGAAATCCGGATTGTGGAACTGCAAGGCACGGCGGAAATTGCCTCCGGTACAACCACCACCTGGACACCGGCGCAGAACCACCAAATCCTGCATCCCTTCGACCGGTTACGCACCGGCGCCAACAGCCGGATGGCCTTGCTTTGGTCTGACCGGAGCGTCCTATCTTTCGGCGCTTCGACGGAAATCGAAGTGCTGCCGCCGGATTCAGCGGATGCGCAATGCGGACTGCATTTGCTCCGGGGCATCCTCTCGTTTTTTCATCGGGACCAACCGGGGCGCATCCGGGTCATCACTCGCGGTGCCGTCGCCGGCGTGGAGGGCACGGAATTCGCGATGGCGGTGGACGACACGGGGCGCACGACCCTGTCGGTCATTGACGGCAAAGTCCGGTTCGGCAACGAACAGGCCATGCTGCGGTTGACCAACGGTCAGCAAGCCGTCGTCGAGCCAGGCAAGGCGCCCGTCCGCACGGCGGGTTTCATTGCCAACAACCTCCTGCAATGGTGTTTTTACTACCCGGCGATCATTGATCCGGCAGACCTGCCGTTCACATCGGACGAACAAAAAATCCTCGGCGAATCCCTCCAGGCTTATCGCTCGGGCGATTTGATGGCCGCGCTGGCCCAATATCCGGCGGGACGGTCGCCCGGCTCCGACGCCGAACGGGTTTATTATGCCGGCCTGCTTTTAAGTGTTGGACAAGTTGAGTCGGCCGAATCCGTGCTGGCCGCATTGTCCGGTTCCGACGCCTCCAGCCGGCCGCAACGGATGGCGGCGGCCTTGCACCGGCTCATCGCCGCCGTGAAACGGCAGCCAAATCCGCCGGCAGCCCGTCCGCAACTGGCCACGGAATTTCTGGCGGATTCCTACTATGAACAATCGCGCGCCGTCCCTGGCATTTCATTAATGGCGGCACTGGCTTCCGCACGGGAGGCCGCGACCAACTCGCCGGATTTCGGTTTTGCCTGGGAACGCGTGGCGGAACTGGAGTTCAGTTCCGGCCATTCCCGCCGCGCGTTGGACGCCTTGGATAAAAGCCTGGCCCTGGCACCGCGCAACGCCCAGGCGCTCGCGCTGAAGGGATTTCTGCTCGCGGCGCAAAATCGCACCGGTGAGGCCATCCGCTGGTTCGACCGGGCGTTGGCGGTGGACTCTGCGCTTGGTAACGCATGGCTGGGGCGCGGTCTTTGTCGTGTCCGCCGCGGCGATGTCAAAGGGGGACGTGAAGACCTGCTGGTGGCCGCAGCGCTCGAACCGCAACGTGCCGAATTGCGCAGTTATCTGGGCAAGGCTTACACGGATGCGGGCGATTATCCGCATGCCGCCAGGGAACTTCAACGGGCGGAAAAATTGGATCCCAATGATCCGACGGCGTGGCTTTATTCCGCCCTGCTGGACCAACAGGAGAACCGGATCAACGACGCGATTCAGGACCTGGAAAAGTCGCAGGCCTTGAACGACAACCGGAGCGTTTATCGTTCGCAACTGCTGCTGGACCAGGACCGCGCGGTGCGCAGCGCAAATCTGGCGGCGATGTACCGGGACGATGGCATGGATGACGTGGCTACGCGCGAAGCCTCCCGCGCGGTCAACAACGATTACGCGAATTACTCGGCCCATCTGTTCCTGGCAAACAGCTTTGCGGATCTCGGCGATCCGAACGGGATCAATCTCCGTTATGAAACTCCTGCCGAGAGCGAATATTTGCTGGCAAATTTGCTGTCCCCGATAAGCGCCGGCACCTTGTCGCCCACGATTTCCCAACAGGAATATTCCCCATTGTTCGAACGCAACGGTTTCGGGGTCGTATCGAGCACGGAATATCTGAGCCGCGGGGCCTGGACGCAGGCAGGCGCACAATACGGCGTCTTTGACAACTTTGGTTATGACCTGGAGGGATTCTACCGCACCGATCCGGGACAACGTTTCAATGAAGACATCGAACAACGGCAACTGTCCGCGGCGTTCAAATATCAATTCACGCCCCAGGACACAGCTTATGTGCAGGTAAAACAATACAATGCCGATGGCGGGGATTTGACACAATACTACGATCAAAACACGGCCAGTCCAACTTACCGCTTTAACGAAAAACAAGAACCGATCGTAAGTCTCGGCTATCATCACGAATGGGGACCCGGAGTTCACACGTTGTTTTTGGCGGCGCGCCTCGACGACACTTACTCGTTCACCAACTTTACGCAGCCATCCCTGTTTCAAGACCTGCCCGGCATTCCCCCCACGTTTATTTCAGCACAAAACATAACCATGGATGCGAATTATGCGAGCAAGCTGGATATTTATTCAGGTGAATTGCAGCAGATTTGGGAGGGGCCTTCTCACAATACTATTATTGGTTCTCGCATCCAATACGGTCATTTTCATACTACCGTTCTACAAGACAACACGTCCTTTGCGCTCTTGCCCGCTTTTCCCGACCCGATAGCACCGGAGGACATTACTTCTCTTTTCAAGCGCTTCAGTTTTTATGGCTACCATCAATGGCAGATTTTGGAGCCGCTGCAATTGATTGGTGGCGTGGCTTATGACCGTATCACCTATCCACAGGATTTCCAGAGTGCACCCATCTCGGGGGACGAAACGACCGCTAGTCGGATTTCGCCCAAAGCCGGTCTGATTTGGACGCCACTGGATAAAACCACCGTCCGTTTTGCCTATACCCGCTCATTGGGCGGAGCAAGCCTGGACCAAAGTTACCAAATCGAGCCTTCACAGGTGGCGGGTTTCATTCAGAACTATCGCAGCATCATTCCGGAATCCATCGCCGGGGATAATGCCGGGGCCAAATTTGAAACTTATGACCTTTCCTTGGAACAAAAATTCAGCACCGGAACTTACCTGGGTATTTCCGGTGAAATATTAAACTCTACCGTCCATCGGCTGGACGGCGTTTTCAATTATTATTCTGACTTGTTCGATGACGCAGTGCCATCCACGCTACGAGAAAATTTGGATTATTCGGAAGAAACACTGCTGGTCACCGCCAACCAGTTGTTGGGCCGGGACTGGTCTCTCGGCGCGCGGTACCAGCTCAGTCAGGTGGTCTTAAATGATAATTTCCCCGACGTGCCAGTCACTTCACCATTACTCGGGATTGACAATGCCATAGTACCAAGTCAGCGGACCAAAGGCGTCTTGCAAGAGTTGAGTATGTCAGCGGTTTACAACCATCCCTGCGGCTTCTTTGCCCAGGGAGAGGCTGATTGGTATGATCAAAGCAACAGCGGATACAATCCTGCTGAGCCGGGTGGTGATTTCTGGCAACTGAATGCATTTGCCGGCTATCGTTTTCTGCATCGTAAAGGTCAAGTCACCCTCGGCATCCTCAATCTCACCGGTCAAAATTACAGCTTGAACCCTCTCAATCTTTACAACGAACTCCCGCGCTCGCGCACCCTGCTCGTAAGTCTGCAGTTGAATTTCTAATTCACCTTCCAGGACCGTTTTCCACTTCCTCTGCAAAAACCGCCGGCAGGCGGGTCGCTCACAATTTCCCTTTTGCGACATTTCGCCGCAACCCTATTGAGCATTTTTACCCGCGCTGCCGGTCGGAGAGTTAAGAAATTACCGAATCGCCGTCAGGGATTAAATCCGGTCAGGATGATGGGATAGTTGGTGGTCGGCACGCTACTGGGAAAAAAGACCGTGAATCTGTAAGCGGGGCTGGGCGGCGGATAGGGAATGGTGACCGTTGTTTGACCGCAGCCCGTATCACCGTACTTCCCCATATAAGTAATGAATGTATCCGTTCGTCCACCGCCATCAGAAGCGGTAAGAGTTGTCGCGCCGGAAATGGGCGTCCAGCCCCAGCCTTGTGAAATGGTTTTGCTGTAAATGACGTAACCAACGAAACTGCCTGGACAGGTTCCTTGCGTGCCGTTACTGGCCTTGGGTCCGCCGGACACCACGATTGGTCCGCCGCCCAGAACGCCATTGGCCATCACGCCAGCACCAGTTGCACTGGCAGCGGTCTCAACCACCACCGACGCCGCGCGAGTCGGTACCGGATCTCCTCCCGTCTGGGAAACGTTACAGGAGTATGATCCTGCGTTATTAACCCCAACGTTCTGAAGAATCAGCGTGCTGTTGGTTTGTCCCGCAATATCAACCCCGTTGGATTGCCATTGATAATTATCAGCATAGACTGCCTGGACCGATAACACGACATTCGACCCCGCGATAACGGCCTGGTCCACCGGTTGAGCCGCTATTATTGGAAATGCGGATTGATCGACCGCGTCGGTCAAAAGCGGGTCCGTGGTTTGGGCATGAGTAATGTTTGGTGCCATGGCAAGCAATCCGGTGATGGTTGCCAGTGAAACGATATAAGGGATGCGTCTGTTCATAGTTTTAAGGGTTATTATGGGTTCTTTGCTGTCGTCCTCCCCCCGACAGCCCCTGGAATCTGCACAGCAGTTTGTTTTGCCCTACACTTAGAGCTAACACTGACAATACGCAGCAATCGGGCCAATCTTTCAAAAATTTCAGGTTGATTGATAAAGGGATGGATTGAACGGCCCCGTCATTTTGCATTATTAACCTTCCCTTTCCAATGTCCGGCGCGAAAAGCACTGATTTCGGCCGGGAGTTTTTCTAAAATCAACCAGCGGTGAAGGTCAGAGCCATCAAACGACGTCAATTTTTAAAATCCGCGCTGGGCGCGGCGTTGGCGGTGCTTTGCGGTTTGATGTTGTGGAAGATGCCGCTGGGCGATCCCTGGGTGAATGCCAGCTACGACTATTTATTCCGCTTTGGCGCGCGTGCCGTCACGAATCAGGTGACCTTGATTCTGATGGACAATGAGGCATTCAACCAATTTCATCAGACCCGTGGTCAGCCGTGGGACCGGGGATTGCACGCCCGATTATTGAACCGGCTGGCGGATGACGGGTGCGCTCTGGCGGTAATTGACTCCTTCTTCCGACAAACGAACGACCCGGCACAGGATGAAGCCCTGGCTCAAGCGATGCGGCGGCAACGTCACATCGTGCTGATGGCCGAGCAAGCGCAAGTGATCTACCCGATGCTGGCCGGAGCACAGCCCATTCTGCCTGCAGAACCATTTCTCAGCGCCGCCGGAACCAATTGGGGGGTGGCCTGCCTCGATGGGGATTCCGACTTGATTGTGCGCCGGCATTGGCCGTTCCCCTCGCCGGGACCTTATCCGAGCCTGCCCTGGGCCGCGGCGCGGCTGGCCGGGGCGCAATTGAGCGAAGTCCCGCAGGAACGGTGGTTGCGCTATTACGGCCGCGATGGCGCCTGGACCAGATTGAGTTACCGATTCGCGCTGGACCGGCCAACGAATTATTTTCGTGGTCAAATCGTGTTCATTGGCACGGCGCCGAAAACATCGGTGCCCGACGACGAAAAAGATAAATTCAACACTCCCTACACCCGCTGGACCGGTGAATCCATTGGGGGCGTGGAAATCCAGCTCGCCGCCTTTCTGAATCTGATGAATCACGACTGGTTGCGGCGGCCGGCCGGATGGCTGGAAGCATTGATGCTGGTGACCAGTGGACTGTTGCTGGGCGGCGGATTGTGCCGACTGCGATTGCCACTGGCTTGTGCCACGGCGGCTGGAGTTGCCTTGGTGGTGGCATTCGGGTCGATTTCCTGGAGTTACTTCACCAACTACTGGTTTCCCTGGCTGGTGATTGTTGGCGGCCAGTTGCCCTGCGCCCTGGCCTGGACGCTGATCCTCAAAGTACGTCAAGCGTATGAAACCAGGGCGGTTTCCCTGTCATTTCCCCGCGCGGCCGCCGCGGTTGAGCCGATGCCGGATGCACCCGGTTACAATTTGTTCAATCCGCCCTTTGGCGAAGGCGCTTATGGAAAAGTCTGGCTGGCGCGGAATCAGGCCGGGCAATGGCGGGCGTTGAAGGTGGTTTACCTGGCAAACTTCGACCAAAATACGGATCCCTACGAGCGCGAATTCAGCGGCATCAAAAAATATCAGCCGGTCTCCGACAAACATCCCGGCCTGTTGCGGGTGGAATTTGTCAGTGAGAAGCAGGCGGAATATTTTTATTATGTCATGGAGCTGGGAGACCCGCTCAAGCCCGGTTGGGAAAAGGAACCTTCCACGTACCGGCCGCGTGATTTGGTGAGTGAACGCGCCCGCGCCCGGGGACGGAGGCTGCCGATACGGGAGTGAGGATTGGCTTGGCATTGAGTGACGCCCTTGATTTCATCCATCGCCAGGGACTCACTCACCGGGACATCAAGCCCCAGAACATTATTTTTGTAAACGGCCACCCCAAGCTGGCGGATCTGGGACTCATCACTGAAATCAAGCCCCCCGACCAGGAGCGGACACTGGTGGGCACGCCCGGCTATATGCCGCCACCCCCGGAGCGTCCGGGCACCCCGCAGGCGGATATTTATGCCCTGGGTATGGTGCTTTATGTGCTCAGCACCGGTCGTAATGCGACTTTTTTTCCGGAAATGGCCACGACCCTGGTCGAGCGCGAAGACCCGGCGGATTTCCTTCCGTTGAACACCATCATCCTCAAGGCCTGCCAACCGGACCCGGCGCAACGTTATGCCTCGGCTGCGGAGATGCACCGGGCCCTGCAGGAAATCCAGCCAGCGCCGGCGACCGGGTGATTGAAGCTGCCGTCCGCACACCGGCGGTAATTTCATCAAAGGCCGGCGGAACCCGGTTTTCCGGAAATTTCAATCAGCCAAAGATGCCGTGTCCAGACAACTCCGGACGGCCTGGGTAAGATCTTCGAGTGAAAATGGCTTGGGCAAAACGCGGTTGTGCATTTGGATCGTGCCCAACCGATCGGGACTATAGCCGCTCATCAGGATCACCTTGAGCCCGGGCCGTTCTCCCCGCAAACGGTCGGCCAGTTCCCGCCCGTTAAGACCACCCGGCATGATCACATCGGTCAGCAACAAATCAATTTGCGGAGCGTTGGCCTTCCAGATATTCAAAGCCTCCAAACCATCGGAAGCTTCCCAGACCTGATAACCGGATGCCTCCAAAACGTTCCGGGCAATCATTCGAACATCGATGTCATCTTCGACCAGCAGAATTTTTTCACCCCCGGCGGCACGGCGCACCGGTGTTGGCAAAACCTTTTTTTCCACCCCATCAGTAACACCGGCCGGCAGGAAAATTTTAAAAGCCGTTCCACCCCCCAGCTGGCTGGATACGTCAATCCAACCCTGGTGTTGTTTGACAATACCATAGACCGTGGCCAGACCGAGGCCGGTGCCCTTGCCTGCTTCCTTGGTGGTAAAGAAGGGTTCAAAAATCCGCGGCAGGTATTCCGGGTAGATCCCCACCCCCGTGTCGCTTACCGTAAAGCAGACAAAATTCCCGGGCTCGGCCTCGGGATGAAGGTTCACATAGGCAACGTCAATTCCAACGGTTTCCGTCGAGATCGTAATGGACCCGCCGGCCGGCATGGCATCACGGGCATTAACAATCAAATTGATGAGGATTTGCTCAATCATGCCGACATCCGCGCTGACCGGAGGCAGGTTTTCAGCGTAATTGCATTCCAGCACGACCTGCTCGCCGACGACCCGTTTGAGCATCCGGGTGAAATTACCGATGACTTGGTTCAGGTTGACGGGTTGAAATTGAAAGTTCTGTTTCCGTCCGAAGGCAAGCAATTGGCGGGTCAAATTTGCAGCGCGCTCGGTGGCATTGGTGATTTGTTGAAGACACCGGCGATCGTCCTCCTTGAGATGACTCCCCTCTGACAATACCAACTGAGCGTTGCCATGAATAATCGTGAGCAGATTGTTGAAATCATGCGCGATCCCTCCCGCCAGCTGACCCACCGCTTCCATTTTTTGCAGATGATGCAAATGTTCCTTCAATCTGAGATGCTGGGTGATGTCTTTCTTGATCGCAATAAAATGGCTGATTTCTCCGTCCGCCTCCTGAATCGGGGTAATGGTCATTTCCTCGTTATAGAGCGCCCCGTCCTTGCGCCGGTTGATGATCTCCCCCTGCCAGACCCGGCCCGCCAGAATGGTTTCCCAAAGTTCAGCGAAAAAAGCGGCGGCGTGTTTGCCTGACTTCAGAAAGTCCGGGGTTCGGCCGAGAACTTCCTCCGGGCTGTAGCCGGTCATGGCGCAAAAGGCCTTGTTGGCGAACAGAAGTTTTCCCGCCTTGTTCGTCAAAATAATGCTATTGGCGGCGGCCTCCAGGGCGCTGGACTGCATATGCGCCTGCCGTTCCGCCTGCTGCCATTTTTTCCGCGTTTGAAGCATCATGTTCTTTTATTACGTATGGCAGATTTGCCCGGGGCTGAAATCCGCGCCTCGTGCCGTACCGGTCGCATGTAACCGGCGCCACAGCTCTTCGGTATCTATTCATTATTCATAAATACCAACTCCGTCCCGACACATCCCTTTTCCCTGGAACCGATACCCTACCCTGGAACCGGAGTTGGTATAAAATGTCATGGCGCGGCCTTGCGGCTGATTCGCACCCTTCGCAATCGTACTTTCCAAACGAAACTGCAACGGCGGTCAACCCTGTTATCGTCACACAAAACCGCACTACAGCTTTTACGCGGGTAAATTCGCAATCTTTCAACAATTTTTCACTTTAACCGGGATTTTGCGGTATCCCCTTGCCCCGGCACGAACACGTTCGAAATGCCTGTTGACTCGGGATCGGCTTCCGGCAGACCGTCCGGTCCTTCCTTGTCCGTCATCCCCGGATTGCGGAGATGCGAGATTTGAAGTTTGTCAAAAAGTCGGGTCCTGCTACCTTGCCTATCAGTCGGGCGCTTGGCGCAGTGGCTAGCGCGTCTCGTTTACACAAAGACCTGAGTTTCCTGGACTCATTGGCCCCCATGAGGAGCCACTTGGACTGACAACCTGATCCCGCTGTTCTCCTTGCCTGCTGGGATGAACCCAAACGGATTCAAAAACCTCGGATTTTTTCCGTCGGGGTGACAAACAGGGGTGACGATTCCTCTCCTTTTAATAGCCTAAAATTGTCTGCTTTCCATGCCCACTATCTCGGCAACTTCGCGAACTCGTGACTCAATATCAGTTGGGGTGAACACCCCATAGCGGGCGCGCCATTTGACAACCTATTCTCACATTGATCTTTTCCAAGGACAGAACGTAGGCAAGATGGTGGTAAAGTTGGCTCAGGCGACGACACGATCCAATCGATGAAAAAACGATGAAGAAAACGACGGCAATTACCTGCATGTTTCTGGATATCGGTGGTGTGCTGCTCACCGACGGGTGGGATCATCATGCCCGCCGACGGGCGGCAAAGCACTTCAAACTGGACCGGGACGCGATGGAACAACGGCATGGTTTGAACTTTGAAACTCACGAGGAAGATAAAATTGCTTTCAACGAGTATTTGGACCGCGTGGTTTTCTATGAAAAGCGTCCGTTCACGCGCGCCGAGTTTCGACGTTTTATGTTCGCGCAATCAAACCCTTATCCCGAGATGATCAAACTAATCCAGAAACTCAAGGCGAAGTACGGATTGAAGATTGTCGTGGTCAGCAACGAAGCGCGGGAACTAAACGCTTATCGGATTCGTAAATTCGCGTTGGACGAATTTGTGGATGCTTTTATTTCCTCCTGCTTTGTTCGTCTCCGAAAACCGGACGCGGATATTTTCAAGCTGGCGCTGGACATTGCCCAGACGCCAGTCCGCGAGACAATCTATATTGAAAACACGCCGCTGTTCGTCCAGATCGCAGCAGGCATGGGAATTCGAAGCATCCTTCACACAGATTATAAATCCACTTGCGCGAAACTGGCTTCGTTCGGATTGGAGGTCGCAGGATGAGCGGAAAATTATCCATCCTGACAATCAACGGTGGCTCGTCGAGCATCAAGTTCGCGTTGTACGATGCGGTCAACCCGCTGAAGCGCGGGTTGTTTGGAACGGTTGACCGGATCGGCTTGAGCGGAACAAATCTGACGTTCACTGAACCAACGAAGAAACAGCCGAAAAGCTTCAAACTTACCGCTGCCAATCACAAATCAGCGGCGAATTCCCTGATAGAATGGCTCGAAAAGCAACTTGATTTCAAATCGGTCAAAGGCGTGGGACATCGCGTGGTTCACGGGATGAAACATACCGAGCCAGAAGTTGTCACCCAGGAATTGCTGGATGAACTGCACCGGATCGCGCCATATGACCCGGACCATCTGCCGCGCGAGATTGAACTCATTGAGGTGTTCCGTCAACGTCATCCGAAACTGTCGCAGGTGGCCTGCTTCGACACGGCGTTTCACCGCACGATGCCGCGCGTGGCCCAATTGCTGCCGATTCCGCGGCGTCTCGATGCCAAGGGCATTCAACGCTATGGTTTTCACGGATTGTCCTATGCCTATCTGATGGAAGAACTCGCACGGCTCGGCGACCCGGCGGCAACGACTGGCCGCGTCATCCTCGCGCATCTGGGCAACGGCGCCAGCCTGGCCGCTGTGCACAACGGCAAGAGCACGGACACCAGCATGGGCTTCACGCCGACGGCGGGACTGGTGATGAGCACGCGTTCGGGCGATCTGGATCCCGGCCTCGCGCCGTATCTGGCGCGCACCGAACAAATGACCACCAGCCAGTTTTACAAAATGGTCAACCACGAGTCGGGCCTCCTTGGCATTTCAGAGACCAGTTCTGATATGCGTGATTTGCTCGACCGTGAAAAGCAAGACGTGCGCGCGGCGGAAGCCGTGGCGCTGTTTTGTTATCAGGCGAAAAAGTGGATCGGCTCCTTCACTGCGGCGCTCGGCGGATTGGACACGCTCGTCTTCGCCGGCGGGATTGGCGAAAATGCGCCCATCATCCGCGCCCGCATCTGTGAACGACTTGATTTCCTGGGTGTCGGAATAAACGAGGCGCGGAACGCCGGGAATGCCGCCATGATTTCTGCGGACAACGCTCGCGTCACCGTGCGCGTCATTCGCACGGACGAAGAACTGATGATTGCGCGCTCGGTTTGCCGCCTTTTCGATTCCGACGCATGAACCAAAAGGCTTGAATTATGAAAACCAACACGCTTGCCCCGGAACTGCTCCACCAGATGGACGCCTATTGGCGTGCCGCCAATTATCTGTCGGTCGGCCAGATTTATCTCTACGACAACCCGCTGCTGAAACGTCCGTTGACGCTGGCGGATGTGAAACACATGCTGCTGGGGCACTGGGGCACGACGCCTGGACAGAATTTTATTTATGTGCATCTGAACCGCGTCATAAAAAAATACGACCTCGACATGATTTACGTCTCCGGCCCCGGACACGGCGGCCCGGCGGTCGTGGGCAACACCTATCTGGAGGGAACTTACAGTGAAATCTATCCCGACATCAGCCAGGATGAGGCCGGGTTGCGAAAGCTCTTTATTCAGTTTTCATTTCCCGGGGGCATTCCCAGTCACGCCTCGCCGGAAACACCCGGTTCCATTCACGAAGGCGGCGAATTGGGCTACTCGTTAAGTCATTCATTCGGCGCGGTGTTTGATAATCCCGATCTGATCGTCGCCTGCGTTGTCGGCGATGGCGAGGCGGAAACCGGGCCGCTGGCCACAGCGTGGCATTCCAACAAGTTTCTGGATCCGGCCACCGACGGCGCGGTGCTGCCCATCCTGCATCTCAACGGCTACAAGATTTCCAATCCGACCTTGCTCGCGCGCATCACCCGCGAGGAATTGGAACAGTTGCTCCGCGGTTACGGGTGGACGCCCATCTTCGTCGAAGGCCACGAGCCGGCGCTGATGCACGAAGCCATGGCCACGGCGCTCGACACAGCGGTGGAACAGATCAAAAAAATTGAGAGGAACGCCCGCGCCCACGGCGATCTCACACGCCCGCGCTGGCCAATGATCGTCCTCAATTCACCGAAAGGCTGGACGGGGCCGAAGATGGTTGATGGCCTGCAGGTTGAAGGCACCTTCCGTGCGCATCAGGTGCCGCTCTCCGACCCGGCCACGCATCCGGAACATCTCAAGCTGCTGGAAATCTGGCTGCGGAGCTATCGGCCCGAGGAACTCTTCAATGAGCAGGGCCGCTTGAAACCGGAGCTGGCCGAACTGGCGCCCAAGGGTGAACGCCGCATGGGCGCGAATCCCCACGCCAACGGCGGCAAGCTGCTGCGTGACCTGCGCATGCCGGATTTCCGCGACTACGCGGAGGCTGTGCCGTCGCCCGGGGTTCAGGGCATCGGTGACACGCGTGTGCTCGGTCCATTCCTGCGCGACGTCACAAAGTTGAACCAGGAGCAGCGAAATTTTCGCGTCTTCGGTCCGGACGAGACGCTCTCCAATGGTCTAGCAGCACTCTTTGAAACGACCGAACGCCAGTGGGACGCCGCGACCGTGCCGAACGACGAATTTCTTGCGCCCGCCGGACGCGTGCTGGACTCGATGCTCAGCGAACACCAATGCGAAGGCTGGCTCGAAGGTTATTTGCTCACCGGGCGGCCGTTGATCACTACCGACGACAGATTCAACGTGAGAACGGTCTTGCCCGCCAGTTTGCCCGATTGTTTATCGTCGATGAGTTTCACGACGACATCGGCGCCACGCGGAATCACCTGGTTGCCGTTGCGATCCATCACCGGCTCATCCAGCGATGCGCGAAATTGCTTGCCGACGACGTCGCGTTCGGAATCGACGCTGTCGATCATGCGAACCGTAAGTGCAGTGCCCGAAGCCAATTCGCCCGCGCCGCCCTGATACGCGGGGGCGGCTTGCGCGACCGGCGGAGGAGGTGGAGGTGCCGGCGCTTCAAACACGATCGTCGAGATATGTTCCAGTTGGAATGTGTCGACGCGATCGCCCACGGCGAATCGTACCGAGCGCGCGTCGCCACCCAGATAATTTCCACTCACCACTCGCCCATCGCGGAGCGTGAGCGTGTCGGCCATTCCCATCCCGGCCACCAACAAAAATACGGAAAGAGTACGCAAGGTCCACCTCCAGATTCAAGTTTACAATGCGCCTACACGGCGCGATGCAGGGCCGCACGCTTACCATTCGCGGTGGTCCGCGGCTTGCGCAAGCCGTCGAGCAGCATGCCCGCGATCTGACGCCCGTTTTCGTAAGCTTC
>JAJPJM010000143.1 GCA_021324235.1 Verrucomicrobiota bacterium | reverse complement strand
TCACATTGACGGCCTCGGCAAAATCATCCGCTGGGAACGCACCGGGCCGGACCACGTGCTCGATATCGCCGCACCGCCGGAGGTGATGCGTTACGTCATCCGGAAAGGTTCCATTGCCGTGGACGGCATCAGCCTGACGGTGGCCGGCGTGCAGAAGAAGAGTTTTCGCATCTGGATCATCCCGCACACGTTTGAGGTGACGGCGTTGCGCGCGCAGAAGACCGGCGACGCGGTGAATCTGGAAGCGGATCTGCTGGGAAAATATGCGGAAAAATTCATTTCCGCCCGCCGCCCAAAGTGACCGGGTCGCATTCAAACATTTTCCGTCCACGACCATTTTCCCAGTTGACTGGCACGCCGGCACGTTTGAAATTTGCACATGCAAGGCCTGCGCCGCCATCCGTTCCGCGTCATCTCGCGGTTGTTCCGGTTGGCATTTGCGATCCTCGTTTCCCTGATGGATTACCTGTGCTGTTGCGCGTTTCGCCGGCCCGATGACCGGCCGATGATTCGCGCGTGGTGGCTTCAACGCGCTTCGCGGCGGACCTTGCGCCTGTTCCGATTCGAAACGCAGGCGGCCGGCCCAATTCCTTCACGCGGATTGCTCATCAGCAATCACCTGAGCTACCTCGACGTTCTGGTGCTCTCGTCCGTCACGCCGGCGGTGTTCGTTTCCAAACACGACGTCAAATACTGGCCGGTCTTCGGCCAGTTTGCCGTCCTGGCCGGAACCGTGTTCGTGGATCGCGCGCGGCGATTTCAAGTCGGACAGACGAACGATGAAATCACCACCGCGTTGAACCGGGGCGCGCTGGTGGTTTTATTTCCGGAAGGGACCAGCACGAACGGGCAGACGCTGCTGCCGTTCAAATCATCCCTGCTGGAACCAGCCGCCCGGCCGGAGTGGCCGCTGGCCATCAGCTGGCTGCATTACGAAATCGACGACGGTGACGCGGGCGAGGAGATTTGTTATTGGGGCGACCACACCTTTTTTCCGCACATGCTGAATTTGTTAAGCAAGGATCATGTGCGGGCGACCGTCCGCTTCGGGCAATTTCCCGAACACCGCGGCGACCGCAAGGAACTGGCGCGGCAACTACGCGCGGAAATTCTGGGTTTGAAGGAAAAAACGGGTGCGGCGGGCGGGACTTGAACCTGCCAGTGAGCCTGCGTCGCCACCCCCCATCATGGCAGGCATTGAACGGCGGCGACGATTGTCCGGCCTGATTTCCGCATGGCTGCGCTACGGCTTTTGCAGACGGTAAAAGACGTTGCCGGCGGGTGAATTTAGATTGATGAAGACCGTCGTTCCGTTGGTCTGATATTGCGTGACTGGAACCTGGTTCCATGCGGATGGACCATCAGTCAATGACAGGCTCGTGTACAGCGACCAGCCCGTCGGCGTCGTCGGCCAGGAAACCGTCAAGACCTGATTGGTCTGGGTGATGGAGAGCGGCGGGGCCGGGGGAATTTGCGACAGGATCAACGCGCTGTAAGGTCCGATGGTCACGCTGGCCGTCGCCGGGTTGCCGCTGGCGGTCACGACGGAACTGCCATTGTTTCCATAGTCCGGGCCATAGCTGGTGGAGTCACTGTTGAATTGGACATACCAGGTGCCGGCTGACGGAAAGTTCAGGGAATAATTATTGTTGGTGGTGTTGGCAAAGTTGGCGATGACCACCGCGTTCTGATTCGGCGCGGCGGATGACCAGCGCTGAAAGGCGACCAGTTTGTTGACGTTGTCCACCCTAAGCATACTGCACTGGTCACCTTCCAACCCTGGAGTGCAACCATTCAAGTTGCGCCGCGCGCTGATCAGATCCCGGTAAAAACGGACGATGTAACTGTAGGTGTTGGTTTTGCTCCAATCCACGTTCCGGCCGGAATCAAACTGCTGGTTTTCGAGCATTTCCTGGCCCTGGAAAATCATCGGCACACCGGGCGCGGTCAGCGTCACAGCGGCGCCGAGGGTGGAAAGTTTTCTCGCCCGGTAACTGTTGGGGGTGACCGGGTCAATGGCCGTGACCAGCCGGACATGTGTCGAACCGTTCAAGTCGCCGACCACATCGTGTGATTCCAGAAAGACCACGCGCAAAAGGCTGGCTATACCGCCGTAACTGACGTTGTCCTGTACCGCGTTGGCAACGGTGGTCATGTTACGGCCCGCATCCACCGTATTGGTTAATACCGGTGTGACCGTGTAAGGGTAGCCGGTGTCCCAGGAACTGTCGAAACCCCAATAATTATAAACATCCTCGGCGAGGCTGATTTTGCCGGGGTAGTTGGTATGGATCATGGCATTGATGGCAGCAACGAGATTGCCGGCGGCGGGGATGTAAGTACCGTCGTTGCCGTGCGTCATAGTGTAAGGCGTGTCCCATCGGAACCCGTCCACATGACCTTCGCCCAGCCACATGGCAAAGTTATCCTGGACAAAGTTGCAAACCTGATTGCTGCTGAAATTTGGCCGCGTATCACCATAACCGGTAATCTGGAGATTGACGTTGCTTTGGTAAAAGTAAATGCCGCCGCCACCGACCGAGTTGGTGCCTGCCCAGCCGTCGAAGTTCCACATGTCGAGCAGATTCGGTCCGTAATGGTTGTGCACCACGTCCAGCAGCACGGCGATGCCCCGGGCATGGCAGGCCTGGACAAAGGTTTTGAACGCATCCGGTCCGCCGTATTGAGCATTGTCCACCGCGAACAATTGGGCCGGATCGTAGCCCCAACTGTTGCCGCCGTTGCCGAACTCCATGATCGGCATAAGCTCAACCGCATTGACGCCGAGGTTTTTCAAGTAATCCAGCTGGTTGGTGGCGGCCACAAACCGGCTGGGGGTCGAACTGGCCGGAAATGTGCCCATGTGGATTTCGTAAATGAACAAATCTTTCAGCGCTGGCGTGGTGAAATTGTCACCGTTCCAGTTGAAGGCGGTCGGGTCGTAAATAATGTCGTTATTACCGCTGCCGCCGCCGGCATTGACCACCCAGCGTGACCGGGGATCGTGTTTATAATTACCGCTGCCGTTGTAAACGATGTAGTATTTATATTGCTGGCCGGGCGATGCGCTGGTCATATCCGCCGACCACACGCCGGTCGGAAGGCTGTTCGACACTTCCTGGATTAAAGGCGCCGCCGAAGTGGACCATCCGTTGAATCCGCCCGGAACCGTTACGCTGGTGGCATTGGGCGCCCAGACCCGGAACGTGACACCCGTACCGGACACATCATGATACGGCATGGAACCCCAGCCCGGACGGGTGGATTGCGCCGATACCGTCGCCGCCAGCGCGAACGCGGCCAATACCGGAAACAGAAGGGCCATCCGCAAAACCGGACCTGTGGAATGTGACGCCTTTGCCAGGCCCGGACTTCGTTGGTACATCGTTGAAGCATAATGCATTTCGAAGACCGGTGCCACCGCATGAACGTGTGATTTACCCTTGTGTGGTTACCCGGTATCTGTCATCAGGAACACCGCATGAACCAACCTGAACTTCCCCGCTCAAGGAGTTATGCTGCCCGCAAATTCGACCCGGCTGATAACCTTTGATCATCTTTCCATGCAAAAATCGCGCTTAAATTTCTGGCAAATCTGGAACATGAGTTTCGGCTTTCTGGGCATTCAGTTCGGGTGGGGTCTGCAGATGGCCAACATGAGCGCCATCTACAGTTATCTCGGGGCGAACGCCGATTCCCTGGCCATCCTGTGGCTGGCCGCGCCCGTCACCGGCGTAATCATCCAGCCGCTGGTCGGACAATCCAGCGACCGCATCTGGACGCGGTTGGGCCGGCGGCGTCCATTTATTCTGGGCGGCGCAATGCTCGCATCGTTGGCGCTGATTTTGATGCCCAATTGCCCGTCGGTGTGGATGGCGGCCGGGCTGCTCTGGGTGTTGGACGGAACCATCAATGCCAGTATGCAGCCGTTCCGGGCCCTGGTGGCGGACAATCTGCCCGAAGAACAAAATGCCCAGGGCTTTGCCGTTCAATCCCTGTTCATTGGCCTGGGCGGCACCATTGGGTCAGCCTTGCCCTGGATGATGACCAACTGGTTTGGCGTC
Source organism: Verrucomicrobiota bacterium (assembly GCA_021324235.1). Lineage (GTDB taxonomy): Bacteria > Verrucomicrobiota > Verrucomicrobiia > Limisphaerales > UBA11358 > UBA11358. Next base: position 35,940 of record JAJPJM010000143.1, on the reverse strand, counting down.
ACCTCCGAGGGCGCGGGGCACGGGCATGTACCCGCTTCCGTCCGACTCTCGTTTTACATCGGCGCCGCGGCATTCATGGGGGCAGTACTCTGGACGGTTTTTACCACCAGGGAATATCCGCCCTCTGACTCCGAACTGGCTGCCATCCGTGCGCGGAAGTTTGATTGGACGCTCGGCTTGGGCACCATCCTTGCGCTGGTCTATCATCTGCCCCGGCGCATGTGGGAACTGGGACTGGTTCAATCCTTCGTAAGGTTTGCGAAGTTGGCCTATCATCTGCCCCATCGTTTGCCCCGGCGGATGTGGGAACTGGGACTGGTTCAATTCTTCACGTGGATCGGGATGTTCGCGATGTGGGTTTATTTTTCTCCAGCCGTGGCCAAAAACATCTTTCATGCGGCACCCGGTTCGGTGGAAATGGAGGCTGCCGGCTCCTGGTCGGGCTTCTGTTTCGCTGCGTACAACGTCGTATGCTTCTTTTTCTCATTCGTGCTGTTGTGGGGCACGAAACATACCGGCCCCAAATTGATGCACGTTCTCTGTCTGGCGGTGGGCGCACTGGGATTGGCGTCTGTCCCTCTGGCTTCAGATAAATATCACCTGTTGATCTCCATGACGGCGATTGGCATCGCGTGGGCGAGCATCCTCTCCATGCCTTACGCCATGCTCGCACCCTCGCTGCCGAAGGAAAAAGTCGGGGTCATGATGGGATTGTTTAATCTGTTCATCGTGCTGCCCCAGATTACCGCCTCCAGCCTGTTGGGCTTCATCTTAAAACATTTTTTGCACAGCGAACCCGCGAACGCGCTCGTCATCGGCGGTGCCAGCATGGGGCTGGCGGCATTACTGACGTTTCTGGTGGTGACCTTCAAGCAAACCGGCGGAGAACCTCTGGCGCGCAGCCCGGCGGGCGCGCACTAAACCGGCTAGGTCCCCCCGGTGCGGGAGCGGAGCAACATCCGCGAGTTCCAGGTTCTTTTATTTGGGCACTGCACGGTGGTAAATCCGCCATTCGAAGCCATTGAGGTGAAAACCCGGCAGGTTGCTGACATCGCCGTCCGGCATTCCCAAAATGCGCACCGGCTGGAAACCGTCGCTTGATTTCATTTTCAACTGGCCCGATACCGGCCGGTCGGAAAAATTAATCACGACCACGAACTGGTCGCTTTCATCCTCCCGCATGAACGCAACGACATCGGCTGCGTCGGAATTGCGCAGCCAGACCACCTGATCGTTGCAAAAGCAACCGGCGTATTGTTTTCGCAGGCGGATCAGGCTCCGATAAATCTCGCGCAGCGGCGGACGCCCCTTGGGATGCCAGAAAATGGTCAGCTTGTCGAACAATGCCGGGTCACCGGATTCCGTCGCATCGCCGACCTCCATGCCGTTGTAAAGCAAGGGGACACCATTGAGGGTGAACATCAGTGCCGAGGCTGCCAGGGCCCCGTTGACGCCGAAGCGGGCCACCGCGCGGGATTCATCATGGTCGTCCGAAACGCGCATGTGCAGCGCGCCCTTCGGAAATTCACGCCGGCTGGTCTCCCATGTCGCCTCCAGATCTGAAGCCGGCGCGCCGGCCATTAAAACCTTGTTCAGCGTGGCCATGAGCGGCCAGTCATAGTCGACGTCGAAGGCCTTCACCAGCAAGCCCGGCTCGCTGGCCTCGGCCAGCCACATGAAATCCGGTTTAATCTTTGCGATGGCGGCCCGCGCCTTCAACCAGAAATCGGTCGGCACCATGGAGGCCACGTCACATCGGCAACCGTCGATATCGCATTCGCGAACCCAGTACGTCATCATCGTGATCATATAATCACGGAGCTGCGGATTACCGTAATTCAGCCCGGCCACATCGGTCCAATCAGGAATGGGCGGCAGGATTTTGCCCGTGGCGTCCTGTTTATAAAATTCGGGGTGTTCCATCATCACACTGTCCCAGGCCGTGTGGTCCGCCACCCAATCCATGATCACCTTCATCCCGCGCTGGTGCGCCTGCACCACGAGTTGTTTGAAATCCTCCAGCGTTCCGTAATCGGGGTTGACCGCGTAATAATCCTTGATGGAGTAAGGGCTGCCATATTCTCCTTTGCGAAATTTTTCGCCGATGGGTTGGATCGGCATGATCCAAAGGATGGTGACTCCCAACTGGTGCAATTGGTCCAGTTTCGCGGTAACGCCACTGAGATTGCCCGCCGGGGAAAAGTCACGCGGGAAAATTTCGTAAATGACACCGTCCCGCAGCCACGCCGGGCCCGGCTGCGCGGCTTCACGGGAGAAATCCTCATCCGCCCGCGCCATCGACCCGACCGAACCAAGCAAGACAAGGAGCCACAGACAGTATTTCGTCGTTCGGCGTACCAGAACGAATTGTGAGTTATTCAAAAATCTGCTAATCATAGATTCATTATCAACGTACCCTTAATCGCCACAACCGCATAAACATGCAGCGTCATACAGTCATTCCATACCGTTTATGCCGGCCGAACAGATATCGGCGCCAATGGATGGGGGCGCAAGATACAATCCTGTCCGCCCTTGGAAAGGATCAACTTGCTTTTATTTTCGTAATGATCGGGGTCGGTCGCTTGCTTCGCCTTCCGGATCAATAGGCCAGCACACGATAAAACCGCGTGACATCCGTCGCACCGGTATCGCTCGACAAAATCGTCCCGCCGGTGCCGGACACGGCCAACCCCACGTTCAACCAGGACACGACAGGGCCGAGGCTGCTGCAACGCTGGAGCTGATAGGTCCAATTGGTTGCCGATGAAAAGCTTAACTGGACACTGCTGCCCGCAACATCGATGAGCTGAAGATTGAAAGGCGGCAATATCGGGTAGGACGCCGGATTGAGCGGGTCCGTTCCGCTCCGATATTCCGTCAGATTGGACACGCCGTCACCATCCGCGTCGTCCGAGCCACGTGACCGGTCGCTCGCCGAGCCGAGGGCATGGCCGAAATAAGCCAGCCGCCACCAGTCGGGAATGCCGTCCGTGTCGCTGAACACGTCGGCAATTTTGCGGACCTGTACGCCGGAGACGCGCGCGTTGTCCGCGGCGCCGGGCGTAAATAATAGTTGCAGTTGCGAGTTCGTCACGGCGTTGGTGAAGACGAGTGAAATCGGAAGGTTCATTCCGCCGGCGGCGGCGTAGATGTCGAAATTGGTCAGCACTTGCCGGCCCTGGATGAAGACGTTGAACTCGCGTTTGCCGGGACCGTTCCAATAGGTTTCGGCCTCGAGCAGCGTGGTTTCATAGATGCCCTCGGGACCATCAAACTCATAATCGAATCCTCCGCTGGACGTGCTGTAATGCTCACGCTGGTAGAGCGATTGTGCCGATGAACAGACGCCGCTGATAACGTTGTTGAGGTAGCCGGCGGTGCCGCCGGAATAACCGAACGCGCCAAAAGTGTAAGCGGTGTCCATCAACCAGAGGTTGCCACTGCAATCGGTAACGTTTGCGGGATTGCCGCCACTGACGCGCTGGGCGTAGTTGCCGGGCACGTTGAAAAACCAAACGCTGGCGGTGTTCGTGACCGAAATATTGCCGCTGGTATCCGTCGCCCGGGCGGAAATCAGGTGCGGACCGTTAAGAAAATTTGAACTGTTCAGATTTAAACTCCATGAATTGGTCCCGACCGCGGTTGTCCAAATGCCGTTGTCCAATTCGATCTCAACTTTCTGCACCGCGATATTGTCCGCCGCCGTCCCCGAAATCAGCAAATTCCCCGAAACCATCGCGCTGTTGGTGGGCGTGAGCAGGGCAAGGGTCGGCGGCGTCACGTCGGCGGTGGTGCTGCCGGTGTGAAACTGCATTTGGTATGGCGCAAACATCATATTGCCGGACACCGTGTCCATTGCCGAATTGGTGAGGCGGACGACGACGGTGCTCAGCGCGGGGAGCCCGGCGCCGCCGGGAGTAAAAGTCATCGTGTCATGCGCCGCCGACCACGCGAACGTGCCGCCGACAGTTGGGTTTGTGCTGAACGCTGATTGGACGCTGTTTGTGTCCATCGGCTTGCTGAATTGGAGCACGATCGGCGAATTGATGGGCACGTTGGCAGCGTCGTGCGCCGGTGAATTGCTCACGACCACCGGGTCGAGCGGCAATAATAGTGATTGAGAGATGAAAATTTTCGCCGAGGTGCCTGGCACGGCGATGGCCGGCGTCTGCGAACTGGCATTCAATGTGTAAGTCTCATTGAGGTTTAGCAAATTGACCAGCACCGTGCCCCCGGGATAGGTCAGAGTGCAGGAAGACAATGTCTGCGTCGAACCGGCAGTGTTCAAAACCACGAACACTTCCTGCGTATTCAACACCCGGGAATAGGCCAACAGCCCGGGACCGGTGGAATTCTGGGCACGATTGGTGTACGAGCCGAGGGTGAGCGCCGGATACAACCGGCGGAAATTGTTCAACTGGGCGATCCATTGGAACAGCGGATGGGTCATATTGAAGTTGTCCACGCCCGGCGAACCCAGTTGCTGGACCGTGCCGCCCGGGCCATCCTTGAACTCCCCGGCAAACAGGTCTTCCCGGTCATTCGGGTCGGTGGTTCCGTCAAACCCCTGTTCAGTGCCGTAATAGAGACTCGGAATGCCGCGCGATGTATAAAGGAAGGCCAGCGCCAGTTCCAGCCGGTTGGTGTTGCCACTCGCCTCGCTGGTGCTCAGAAATCGCGGGTTGTCGTGATTATCCAGAAAAGTGACCAGTTGCATTCGCGACGCGGGATCGTAATAGGCATCAAGGTTGTTATAGTGATTTTGAATCTGGGATGTCGGGCCGCTGGCCGTGGCGAACACGCTTTGAATCGCGTTTTCGTAGAGTGGATAGTCCAGGACGGAATCAAATTTGAACGGTCCACCACCCTCCGTTCCAGTGTAAGCGCCGACCAGGGTTTCGGAACCATTAAACGTTTCGCCAAAGATGAAAAAATTCGTGTCGCCATTGGCCGTGGCATAGGCATGAATCGCCGGGCAAAAGTATTGCCAGCAACCCATGTCCACCTCCAGAGCCGTATCCACACGGAATCCGTCAAAGCCAATCTGGTTGATCCAATACTCGTAAATCGCCGCCATGTTGGTACGCACATACGGCGTTTCCGTCCGAAAATCATTCAGCCCGGAGAGCCAGCCCAACAAGACCTGATTGGTGTCGTTGTAATTTTGAATGTTGCCGTAATTGTGAAACAGATTGGTGAGCGACGGATTGGCCGTGCTGAGATTGAAAGGGGTGGGATAGGTCTGATTGCTGTTTCGATAACTGAGGGTGTAGCCGGTTGGGTAATTAAAGGTGGAACCGCTGCTTTGGACGAGGTCGCCCGCGTGGTTGACGACGATATCATCAATCACCAACAAACCGCGTGCGTGCGCCGCCTGCACCAGATGCTGCAAGTTGGAGATGGAACCCCAATGCGGCGCGACCTGGTAGAAATCCCAGGCCGAATAACCGTGAAATTGCCCCTCGGTGTTCAGCACGATCGGGGAAATCCAGATGGCCGTTGCCCCCAACGCCTTGATGTAGTCCAGTTTCTGCTCGATGCCCTCGAAATCCCCGCCGTGGACACCCGTCGGATTGCCTGGTGCATACGTACCTTCCGCGTTGTCATTACTGGTATCGCCGTCGTAAAAGCGGTCGGTGATGATCTGGTAAATATTTTGCGTCTGCCAGAAAAGATTGGTGGTCTGCGCGTGCAGCCCGGCATCCCCAAGGCCAAACAGGGCAGGAATCCAGACGATAACCCACCAATGCCGGGCACGGGAAGACCAACCCCCGGGTTTCAAGTGCGAGGGTGAAAGACAGCGATGCGCAAATCCAATTATCCGATTTACAAATATAATCATTGGTTGAATTTCACCCGAGAGGGGGGAAATGTACGGCAACTTTCAATTGAGCACCACCGCACATATATGCGAGGCCGTTACCGCCCGCGCGAGGCTTCGTCCACAAAAGCATTGGTATTGCGAAACCTTCGGTAAAGTCTAAATTTTCAGCGTGAAACGACAGCCCCGCAGCGGAAAATCCCGGCGGCGCAACGGGCACCATGACCCCCAGGCTCCCACCGGCAACCCCGGGCCGGTCCCCGTTCTGTCTCCAGGTCGCAAGCGGGCCTTCCGCCTGATTGCCTTGATAGGCATCCCGTTGGTTCTGCTGGGCGGGCTGGAAATGGTCCTGCGACTGACCGGCTATGGTTACCACACCAATTTTTTCAATACCATTCGCATCGGTCATCAGGAATTTCTGGTGGATAACGAGAGTTTCAGTCTGAGGTTCTTCCCGCCCCAGCTCATGCGCTGGCCCAATCCCATTTTCATGCCGGCACCCAAACCGGCCAACACCTGTCGCATTTTTATTTTGGGGGAATCCGCCGCCCAGGGAGACCCCGAACCGGCGTATGGTGCCGGCCGTTACCTGGAGGTGTTGTTGCGGGAACGATATCCGGGGGAACATTTCGAGGTTGTCAACACGGGGATCACGGCCATCAATTCAAATGTCATTCTTCCCATCGCGCGCGAGTGCGCCCGCCAGCAGGGAGATCTGTGGATCATCTACATGGGTAACAATGAAATGGTCGGACCCTTCGGCGCGGCCACCGTTTTCGGTGCCCAAGCGCCGCCGTGGTGGCTGATCCGGCTGAGTCTGGTGGAGCAAAAAACACGCGTAGGCCAGTTGCTCATGTCCCTGACGCGCGAATTCAGAGGCAAATCCGCGGACGCTTCCTGGGGGGGCATGAGAATGTTTGTGGGCAACCAGCTGGCGCCGGACGATCCGCGCCGGGCGACGGTCTATCGCAATTTCCAGCGGAACCTGCACGACATCCTGCAGGTCGGTCTGAATTCGGGCGCCAAAATAATCCTGAACACGGTTGCGGTGAACCTCAAGGATTGCCCTCCGTTTGCTTCGCTGGAGAACACAAACCTTGCGCCGGATGAACGCGCCGAATTCGATGCGCAACTGGCCCGGGCGCGCCAGCAACAGACCGAGGGCAATTTCATCGCCGCCGCGGCGCATTACCAATCGGCGGCAAAGCTGGACGGCACGTTTGCCGAAGTGCAGTACCGCTGGGGCGAGTGTCTGCTGCGGCAAGACCACCTGGCCGCCGCGCGCGAACATTTCCAACTGGGCTGTGACGATGACGCGCTGCCCTTTCGCGCCGATTCGCGAATCAACGACCTGATCCAACGGGCCGGACGGGAATTTTCGGGTTCAAATCTTGATTTATTCAATGCCGTCGGCGCCCTGGAAACCAACGTGGACGAGCACATTTTGGGACAGGAAACGTTTTACGAGCATGTCCATTTTAACTTTGACGGGAGCTATCGTCTGGCGCGGGCCTGGGCCGGACAGGTCCAACGTTTCCTGCCGCCATCGGTCATAAACCAGGCCACCGGCGGCTGGGCTTCACAGGAAACCTGCGAACGCCGGTTGGGGCTGACGGACTGGAACCGCAGTTTGGTGCTTCAGGAAACCGTCATTCCCCGGATGCAGCAGCCGCCACTCAGCACCCAGTTCAACAATGACGAACGATTGCAAGCGCTGAATAACCGGCTCGTGGAATTGCACCGGCAAATGGCGGCGACCAACGCCGAGGCCAACGCCCGCGCCATTTACCACGACGCCCTGGGTGAGGCACCCGATGACTACCTGCTGCATGAGAATTATGCCGAGTTCCTCCAATACATCGGCGACACCCAACAGTCCGCCTCGGAATGGCAGCAAGCCTGCGGGTTGTCGCCGTGCAATCCGTTTGCTTTTTGCCAGGCCGGCCGGATGCTGGCGCGATTGGGCCAATTCGCGGACGCGCAGGTCGCCCTGTCAAAGGCCATCTCCCTGCATCCTCGATACTTTGAAGCCTGGCTGGAATTGGGCGATTTGTATTTTGCCCAGGGAAAATATCAGCCGGCTTTGGATCAGTATGAACGGGCCGGGCCACTCCAGCCCAACAACCCCGGTGTCTATTTCCAAATGGGCCGGACGCTTTCACTGTTGCAGCGTCCGGACCAATCGATTGAGTCCTTCCGCCGCGCCATTCAACTTCAGCCGGGTTATTGGGAGGCTCATTATTACCTCGGCGGCGAACTGGCCCTGCAAGGCGGCATTTCCGGGGCCGCCGGCGAATTTGAAACCGTCATTCAACTGCAACCCGGCTATGCGCCGGCACACTTGAACCTGGGCGTGGCCTTCATGAAACAAAACCAACCGGACGCGGCGGCCCGCGAATTTCAGGAAACCCTGCATCTGGATCCCGGCAACCAAACAGCGGTCCAATACCTCAGCCAGGCACAATCCCTGGACAGACACTCCCCTTAAAAAGGCTCCGCCCCCAGCATTTCACCGGGATTCCGGCAGGGGAAAATTATTGGGACGGCGTGTGCTGCGCCAACCACGCCAGGTCTATATTTCCCGTATAGGATATTCCAGGATTGGGAGGGTACCTGGTGTATTTGACGGGAACGATGAACGCGCCGGTCTTCCATTGATGAACCTCCGCATGTCCATCGGCAAAAGAAATTCCGCAGCCACCACCCAGATAACTGGAAGGTAATTCGATCAGCGTCCCGTTTCCGTTTGCGGATTTGGGATCGACGTAAAAAATACCATCGTCGATGCTGTCGGGGTGCTCATTGATAAACACCCAACTTTCACTGGGAGTGCGCAGCGTGCTCATTCTCGTTGCGATAAAAAAGGGATTGAGACTGGCAAGCGAATTTGGCGGTTTATAACCCGTCTTGCCACTGTCGGACGTGTGGCTTAATCCATCGCCGCCAATCGCCGCATCCATGGCAACGCTCCGGGCGCGATGGTTGGAAAGTGCACCATAACCCAGTGCCCGCTGGACGGGGGCCAGAAAATTATCCCCCGGTGACGTATAAAGTTTAAATTGGCCGGCACAGTACGACCCCAGCAGATTGGTCGTCACCAACGCGGTATTCGTGTTATAGGGGGAAACGTTCCAATTCATGATGCAGAGCGGGGGAACCCACGACTGGGCGCCGTTGACCGCCGCAGACTGATCGGCATTGAGCACCAATGTGTCACTGTTGTCCTCGGCATACATAAACCAAGCCAGGGTCAACTGCCGCTTATTGCTCATGTCATTGATCACCTGGGCTCGTAACTTTGCGCTGGCCAGGGCGGGCAACAGGATCGCCGCCAGGATCGCAATAATAGCAATGACCACCAACAACTCAATCAACGTAAAGCCTTCGTTCCCGGCTTTGACCTTATTTTTGTGTTGTGGATGCATATCTCAGTAGACATCCCGCCCAAACCAGACCCAGCTTTCTGGTGTTGGGCGGGTGCTGGCACAGTCATTAATTAATCAGAACGGGTTAATCAACCGAAAATAGTTCGCGCTGGTGCCCGCCACCGGGTAGATTTTAGTGCTTAGGCCGCCGGTGTTGGTCAGCTCCAACCAGGTGCCCGTGGTCAGATTCGTATTGACCTCCAAAAAGACTCCCGGACGGCCCAACCAGTTGATCGGAACGTTACCGTCCGAGTTTTTTGATCCGATCGCCAGATTACCGAATGACGGTTCCTGAACCATGCTGCCAAAGGTATCCTGGGGCATGACGTAAGTGCCCGTGGACCGGATGTAACGGACGTGGTTTTGAAAATTAGTGGCCTCGTTGGCGGTGCCGTTGATGCTGTACTGATAGGAAACCTGCACCGGATATCCCGCCGGAATGGGAACCGTTATCGTATAAATCTCGCTGCCCAGTGGATTGTTTTGCATGAGGAAATTACCCAATGGGTTGCCCGCGGGACTGTTGGTCCATGCATCAAACGCGTAGTTCCCCGGCGAATTGGTGACATCCACACCGTTAAGATAAACACTGTCCGTGTTGGGATTGAAGACGTGCAAATCCGTTCCCACGGCATTCGTCATGTTTACACTGAACGTCACATAATTGGTAAGTGGCGGCGCCGGCAACACGGTATTGACTGAGATGTCGCTGTAGTAAACGGCGGGCAGTGCAAAACTGCCGCCGGTGGCGTTGGGCATCGTGAACTGCCGGTTCTGGTTGCCGCCCAGAACGGAGGGATTGCCCGGATAGGTATACGAAGGATTGTTTTCATAATTGCCGGCGCCATTCAAAAACTTGAACTGCGTCGTGGAGCCGTATCCATTGGTGATGGTCGCCGTCGCATAGTAAATGTTGGTGTTGCTGGCGTTGGGGTTGTTCGTGCAAAGCTGGCTGGTCCAATTGTTGAAATCACCCTGCAAGAAAACCTGCTGGTTGGCGGCCAAGGTCCCGTTCCAGGTTTGAATACTCATGTCCACCGCGAAGGTAAACGTGTTGGTGCCAATCGGGGCGTACGGTTGATCGCTGAAAAAGACAATCGGCAGGATTTGGGGATCGCTGGAGACGAAATTGAAGCGATTCTCGTTGTTTTGGGCAATTCCGTTGATGGCGCTGACGGATTCGTATTTGCCGGACGGCACGATTTTGTATTTAAATTCGTCAACCTCGCCCGGCGAACCCGTTGCGCCGGCATTCGGGAGAGTTCCAACATACACATTCGAAGTCACCAAACTAAACTGATTGGTCCTCAGGATCGTGGGGTCATTGGTCAAATAGGAGCCATCCGTCCAGCCGTTGACCTGGCCAATGACTTCCACCTGGTCTCCGGCGCCGGGCTTGAAAGTGCCAAGACCAATTTGCTGTGCCATATCCACCTTAAAAGTGCAGTTGCCGGCTACGACAACGCCCGCCGAGGGACCGGCATCGTTGTACCACTGAACAGGCAACACCAGACTCTGTTGGCCGCCACCCGCCGGCAGCAGCGTGGTCCGGTTGTCATTGTTATTCGCCGTGGTTTCGTAGCCGCTATTGGGAAAGTTTGGGACATAAAACTTATATTGGAGTTGGGTGCCGTTGGTCCCGACGGTATCATCATAGGTGCCCGTATAAAGATTGGTATTGGCCGCGGCGGGATTGTTGGTCAACTGAACCTGAAATATCTGCGGGTGTCCGGAAGCAAACGGATCAAACGCCTTGGCGTAAACCGTGTTCACGCCGTTGGTGAAAGTGCCGCTTTGAACTTGAAACGTCATGTCCACCTGAAAGGTGATCAGCGTATCGGCCTGGGCCAAACGGGTAGCACCCAGCAAAAGTCCGGCGCAGAACAGAAATGATGGAACGGCTGTTTGGGTCTTCATAATATTTTTTTAAACAGGGTGTTCCTTATGAAAATAGCATTGGCGCCGTTAAATACTACCGCATGTTTGTGCAGGTTGGACCCGTGCAAATCACGAATGCGGGTGAGTGCCGGGCGCACCCAAACCCGTGGTGAAAATCACCCCCCCCTCCCGCAACCTTGCCCGCCCCATCAACGCTCGAAAGCGGAACCCTACCGGTGTTGGGCGGTGATACGGACATCGCCCGGCGCCGGGTTTTCCCTTATCGGCCGGACTCCCATCAATGCAGGTTTTGTTGATTCCGGCCGTTAGAAAAGCCGGTCCAGCGGGCCATAACGTTTGGCCGTTTGCCAATAGGTTGTCGCCCGGCGCGGCGTCCGGAGTTGCAAAGCGTCCTTTCCCGCCAGCCGTAAAATCAGGCCGAACGGTGTAAGGATGAAAAGGAAAAAGAACAGGAGCGCGACCCGGCCCCCAACCTGGCTGATGGCAAATCCAAGCCGCATTGAAACCTGGTAATATCCCCGGAACCAGCGCGGCTGCCACCAGGCACAAACAGCCGCGACGCCAGACATTGCGATCACGAGAAGCCAGCGGTCGCTTGCCAGGATGTGCCGCCAGCGCAACACGGAACTCAAAATCACAAGCCCCAGCGCGGTCATCAGCGCGGACTTCCGCCATTCCTTGGGCTCGTCTTTCAAATTGAGTTTCATTTCAATCAGCCGGTGCAACCACGCGGCGCTGCAGAATCCTGCCGGGTTGCGCGGTTCGTTCGGCGACAAAACCGCCCATGATGAGATAATCCATTTCCGTGTTCATGAAACAGCGATAAGCGTCGTCGGGCGTACAGACAATCGGTTCCCCGCGCACGTTGAACGAAGTGTTGACGAGCACACCGCAGCCGGTCGCGCGTTCGAAGCGCAACAGCAGCTCGTAAAGCAAAGGGTTGCCATCGCGCGTCACGGTCTGGACGCGCGCCGAGTAATCCACGTGGGTGACAGCAGGCACGGTGGAGCGACCGGCTTTGAGCAGGTCCAACCCGGTCACCCCGGCCGGCAGCGGCTTTCGCAATTCCTTCCTGAGCGGCGCGGTAAACAGCATGTAGGGCGAGTCGGTGTCCAATTCAAAATAATCGGCCACGCACTCGCGGCGGACGACGGGGGCGAACGGCCGGAATGACTCGCGGAATTTCACCTTCAAATTCATCACCGACTGCATTTGGGGCGAGCGGGCGTCACCCAGAATCGAGCGGTTGCCGAGCGCGCGCGGGCCAAATTCCATCCGCCCCTGAAACCAGCCGACGATTTTTCCCGTCTTCAACAATTCCACGGCGAAATCCAACAACGCCGGTCCTTCCAGTTTTTGAAAGACCGCGCCGTGCCGGCGGAGGGCGGCTTCAATTTCTGCATCGGAAAATTCCGGTCCAAGCAGCGAAGACTGCATGGCATCGCCGTTGCCGGCCGGCCGTGGCGGCGCGTCCGGATGTCGATACCACGCGGCCAGCGCCGCGCCGAGCGCGCCGCCCGCGTCGCCGGCGGCAGGCTGAACCCAGACGTGGTCGAAGATTTTTTCCTTGAGAATCAGTCCGTTGGCAACACAGTTCAGGGCCACCCCACCGGCCAGACAGAGATTTCTGGAACCAGTGACTTCGCGGGCGTGGCGAGCCAGGCGGAGCATGATTTCTTCCGTAACCGCCTGGATGGAACAGGCCACGTTCATGTGCCGATGCTCGATTTCCTCCTCCGGCCGGCGCGGCGGCCCGCCGAACAGTCGATGGAACCGTCCATTGGTCATGGTGGTGCCCCGCAAAAAATTGAAGTAGTCCAAATTCAGTCGAAACGAGCCGTCGGGTCTGACGTCAATCAATTCGCCGCGGATCATATCGGCAAAGACCGGTTTCCCATACGGGGCCAGCCCCATGAGTTTGTATTCACCGGAGTTGATGCGGAACCCGCAGTAATCCGTAAACGCGGAATAGAGCAGCCCGAGCGAATGGGGAAAGCGGAGTTCTTTGAGGGGGCTGATTTCATTGCCGCGCCCGTGGCCAAGGGTGGTCGTCGCCCATTCGCCGACGCCATCAATCGTCAGGATGGCCGCCTCGTCAAAGGGTGACGGGTAAAAGGCGCTGGCGGCATGCGACTGATGGTGTTCGGCGAACAGGATTGGGCAGTCCGCACGCAGACCGGGCAAACCGGCGCGGATCGTTTTGCGCAAGTCCAGCTTCCCGCCGAGCCAGTTCGACAGCACGGTGGGAAAGGTGCGCCAGCCGCCGGGCACAACGGCAAGGTAGGTTTCCAGCAGGCGGGTAAACTTGAGCACCGGCTTGTCGTAAAAAATCACGGCGTCGATTTGCGACGGGGACAGGCCGGCATGGTGGAAACAAAACTGAACGGCCCGTGACGGGAAATCGGAATCATTTTTTTTGCGGGTGAACCGTTCCTCCTGCGCCGCGCAGATGATTTTCCCGTCACGCAACAGCGCCGCGGCGGCGTCGTGATAATACGCCGAGAGGCCGAGGATATGGCGCGGCGCAGACACGATTCAAAGAAACGGGTAAAGCGCCCAGGTAATACCGGAACTGGCGGTAAAAATCAAAACGACTCCCAGCAACAACAGGATGACGATCAAGGGAATAAGCCACCATTTTTTCTCCTGTCGGGAGAATTGCAAAAATTCTTTGAGCAGCGACCACATGGGAGTTAACAATCTAAAAATTGACTCGAACCCGGCCGCGCCGAATCCACGTCCGGCACGGCGAGGGTTCGGTTCCATTCCATCACAGGGATTGACGCCGGGAATTCCCGGGGTATTTCAACCCCGCAAGTATTTGACCACCGCTTCGGTTCGCGAGTGAACGTGCAGTTTTTCGTATACGGTCCGCACGTAACTGCGCACGGTATCAATGCTGATTTTCATCCGGTCGGCGATTTCTTTGTAGGCATAACCGTTCGCGAGCTGGTTGAGAAATTCCTTTTCGCCGGGGGTCAACCCCGCCAGCGAGGAGGGCGTGTCGTCCACGGAATGGGTGAAGAACTGAACGACCCGCCGGGCCAATTGCGGCGTCATCGGCGAACCGCCGGCATGAACATCGCGGATGGCCTCCAGCAGTCGCGCCGAAGCCGTGCGTTTGAGCAGATAACCGCTCGCGCCCGCCTTGAGGGAATTAAACAGCGAGTCGCTGTCCTCGTAAACCGTCAGCATCAGAAATTGCACGGCCGGCAGCGCGGCCTTCAATTGCCGGACACATTCGACCCCCTTTATCCCCGGCAGATTGATGTCCATCAGCACAACATCGGGCGGATGGCGGGGGACTTCCTTCAAGGCCGTTTCGGCATTCGCGTAGTCGCCGGCGAGTTTGAGGTTCGGAGCGCGACGGATGAGCGCCGCGAGGCTGGTACGAATGCCCTCGTCATCATCCACGATGGCAACTTTAATCTGCATGTCCTGGGCAATACTGGCAACCACACCCTACTCTTACTCCAATGGCGGTGACCGCTCAACTGCATAAACATGCGGCAAAACAAGTCCGCCCTCAAGTTCCGGCCGCGTTTGCAGTCTTCTTCAAATTCACTGCAAGTCTGACCGCGGTTCCCTGACCGGGGGTGCTTTGCCATTCCAGTTTTCCCCCAATCGCCTCGGCGCGCCGCCGCATGTTCCCCACTCCGTTGCGCCGGCCTTCGGCCAATGACGCCGGGTCAAAACCCCGGCCGTCGTCCCGCACGAGAATTTCCAGCGCACACCCGGAAATTTTCACCTGCACCAGAACTTCGCAGGCGCCGGCGTGCTTGAGCGCATTCGTCAGCGCCTCCTTGACGATGAGGAAAATGTTGTGGCGCAGGTCCGGCGGCAGTGCCAGTGCCGGCAGGTCATGCGGCAGATCCAGCCGGCAGCGGGTGACATTGCCGTCGAAGAGTTCGTTCGCAAAATGTGCGATGTACTCTGCCAGACTTTGCAGGGTGTCACTGCCCGGACGGACCGCCCAGACGATTTCCTCCAGCGCGCGTACGGTCTGGTCGGCCGCCTGGGACAGTTTGCCGGCGTGGGCTTCAACCTGCTCGGGTTTGTCCTTGTCCGCCTTGACCAGACCGCTCAACAGCGACAGCCGGGTCAGGGTTGAACCCAGGTCGTCGTGCAAATCCTGGGCAATGCGCGCGCGTTCCTGTTCCAGCGCGTGTTGCTGTTCGGCGCGTTGCAATTGAAACTGATACCTTCGCCGTTCGACCATGCGCACCGTGGCACCGACGGCCGCGAGAACAAATAACGCCAATGACGTGGAAAACCACCACGTCTGCCAGAAATGCACCACGACAAAATCATTAAACGAAGTGGCGATGGCCATGCCGCTGAAAATCCAGCCGTTGCCGCCGTCATTGCGAATGCCGCCGCTGCCGCCGTGGCGCAGGCGGATTTCGTCGAACGTTGCCTTCGCCTTGAATTTCGTTGTGACATCATCCGGCTGATTTTCCGCCGTCGCGCCGTGCGTCAGATTTGGATCCAGCCACACCGTCACCAAATCATCGCCGCCCGGGACATATTGCACTTTGAAAACAATCGTCCGCGGATGATTGTGGCTTGGCAATTCATAAGGCAACGTCTCGCCCATCGGCGCAGCTTCGGGATGCGCCGAACGCAAATTGAATTCGCCCGAGTCGATGGCCACTTTGTTCGACGGGCCGGTTTCCGACGTATAAGCCGCCGAATACCCCCAGGCTTCCAGCGCGTTGCCCACCCCCAGCCGCACTTTGTTGCTTTCGACCAGTTGAAACAACGCGTAATACGGCTCATCCGCCGGATCCGAAAGCGGGTCCACGCGGAATTTGAAATAAAGCGCGTCGCTCGCCTTGTCATCGCGTTTGACCTTGCCGCCGAGAATATCGGTGCCGTCCGGCGTCGAATGAATCACGCGTGAACCGGGATCGCTCCATAAAATGGCGGCGTGTGCCGGGATCGTCAGGACCGCCAGCCAGAGGAGCCCGCCGGTCAAGTGTGCTAACGTCGAACGCCGGGACATGAACCGATTATGCCGCCACCACCGAACCGGCACAAGCAGACCTTGCACGGAAGATGATTTCAGTCATCGCACATTTATGCGGTTGCCGGTGACATACCGCTCTGGCAATCAATGCGGATGCTTAATTCAGCCGGTAACCGGGTTTCCTCGAAGAGGTTTTGTCTGAAAATCGCCGCAGCCGGGCTGCTTTTTCTGCCGGGCCTCGCCAATGCGTTGCCGTCGGACATTGTGATCGGGAAAGTTCGCGTCCAGGTGCTCTCCGATTCGCTGGTCCGGCTTGAGTTGAAAGGCCCCCAAGGATTTGAGAATCGGACCACCTTTCACGTGTTGAACCGGGATTGGCCCGGAACGGCGTTCACAACCGATACCAACGCCGACCAGGTGGTCATTCACACAGCCAACTACGTCGTGCGCGTTCCCCAATCCGCCACCACGTTGGATGGCATCCGCGTCGAATCCCCCGACGGACGCATGCTTTATGCATACGACGGCAAACGGGAGAACAGCCAATGGTTGCCCGGCCCGGCCGACCAACCGGTGGTCTGGTCGTTTGCCGATACCCCGCGAATGGTCCCGCCGCCGTGGGGACTCACGCCGCCGCCGCACCCCATGCAAAACGGCGGCTGGGATCTGGGCAATGACGCGCCGGACATTTACGTTTTCGCGCCCCGCGGGAATTATCCAACCTTGCGAAAGGATTTTCTCAAGCTGACCGGACCGACCGAGATGCCGCCGCTGTTCATGTTCGGCGCGTTTGACAGCCGCTGGTATGATTACAGCGAGGCGACGGCGCTGAAACAGATCGACGATTACCGAGCGCGCCGGATTCCGCTCGATGTGCTGGTCGTGGACACCGGCTGGCGCGCGGGGGCGTCCACCGGTTACCAGCCGAACACGAATTTATTTCCCGATGTGGCGAGGTTTCTCCGCGAGGCACACGCCCAGAACACCCGGATTCTGTTTAACGACCATCCCGAACCACTCAACACCAACGTGACCGGGCTGGATGCCAGGGAATTGAATTACCGTTTCAACGGCCTGTCCGGTCTGCTGAACGACGGCCTCGACATCTGGTGGTATGACCGCAACTGGTGGGTCGCCCTCGTCCCGCCGGAGCCCGGCCTGAAGAAGGAAGTCTGGGGCATGCGCCTCTATCACGATACAACGGCGCGTGTCCGGCCGGAACAGCGCCCGCTCATCATGGCCAACGTGGACGGCATTGATAATGGCATCCGCAAACGCCCGATGGATGCGGCCGCACACCGGTTTCCGTTCCAGTGGACCGGCGACATCGGGCCGGGTTACGATTTTCTGCGACGGGCCGTGGAAAACGCGGTCCATTCTGGGGTGCAATCGCTTTTCCCCTACGAGAGCGATGATCTGGGCGGACATGTTTCCAACCCGACGCCGGAACAATACATTCGCTGGATTGAATATGGCGCACTCTCGCCGGTTTATCGCCCCCATTGTACGCACAATCTGGAGCGGATGCCGTGGACCTTTGGACCGGAAGCCGAGCAGGTTGCCCGGCGATTTGTGGACATGCGCTACCGGTTACTGCCGGTTTTTTATGCCGCGGCTCACGAGAATTATGAAACCGGCGAACCGCTCCTGCGCCGACTGGATCTGGATTACCCGCAATTTGCCGAGGCCAGCCGCGAGGATGAATATCTGCTGGGCCAATACATCCTGGTCGCGCCGGTGCTGCAAGGTTCGATGCAAGTGGTCCCGGCCGACTGGCTGAAAACCCCGGATGGCCAGCCCGGATTGAAGGGGGAATTTTATACGAACGAAACCCTTTCCGGCGTGCCGGCCCTGGCCCGGACGGATGCCAACGTGGATTTTGACTGGAGCAAGAACAGTCCCGCGCCAGGTTTCCCGCGCACGCATTTTTCGGCGCGCTGGACAGGAACGATCGAGGTGCCGGCGGCAGTGGGTGACGTGACACTGGCCACGGTGGAGGACGACGGGGCGCGGGTGTGGATTGACGACAAACTGGTGGTGGACGCCTGGGGACCGCATGCAGCGACCACATCGGAAGCCGGCGCCGTGTTGACCGCCGGCCGGCCGCACCGGCTGCGCATCGAGTATTTGCAAATGGAATTCGATGCGCTCTTGAAACTACAGTGGCGATCTCCCAACGACAGCTCCGCCATCCGTGTAGCCTGGATTCCCCCCGGTACCTGGATCGACGCCTGGAACGGTGTAACCGTTTCCGGTCCCGTGACCGTCACATACCAGGTGCCGCTCGGCGAAATTCCGATTTACATCAAATCGGGGGCGATTCTGCCGCTGGCGCCGGAAATGCAGTTCACCGGGGAAAAACCGTGGAATCCCCTCACGCTGGATTTATATCCCTGTGCCGGCGAAACGAACACGGCCGTCCTTTACGAGGACGACACGTTGACCACGGCTTACCAGCGTGGTGAATTCCGCAATACGCCCATCACGGCAACCGCAGACGACGCGGCCAAAACCGTGAGGGTGGCGATCGGCGCGGCAACGGGTGGTTTTCAAAAAGCGCTGAATGAACGCTCCTGGATTTTGCGGATTCACCCCCCGGCGGCCTGGCCCAAAGATTGGACGCCGGGAAAAGTGGAAATCAACGGCCGGAAAACCAGCCCGCCGGTTCACCGGCTGGTTCGCGCCGGGAGTGCCATGCCGTTGGGCGATTCCATTGGCGCACCGGACGGGGATGTTTACGAAATCGACCTGCCCGCGACACCGGTTTCCCGGAATCAGTCGGTGGTGGTTTCTTTCGGGCCATAATTTATTGAATGACGGCATTCGTTCATTGCTCGTGCCGGCGCATCAGCCAACCTGTTGGACATGAATAGATTCCTTGGCGGCCGAAATGTCATGTGGTTCCCATTTGCCGCGATGGCATTCATCGTTTCAATAATTGCTACTCTGTCGGCGATGGCTTCCGAAGCGGTACTTTCGCCGGAAGGGCCTTACCTGACCGTAACCAATCTTGTCACCGCGGGTTTGCTCGAAGCGAGGATTTACACCGATTCCGGACACATCTCGCTGGCGGGTCCCGACCTGGCGGAAAATCCATTGGCTAACACGATCACGTTCGCGCCGCCGCAGGTGCAGATCGGCGGCGCATCGTACCCGATCGGTCGCGTGCTGTCCTCCACCGCCATCAGCAACGGCTGGCAACTGATCCAGCAAGTCGCGACAACGAGCGTCGTCACGCAACTCACCTTCGCGACCGAAGGCGTGATGCACTACGAGGTAATCGACTGGGGTTCGTTGCCAGTGACCAGTGTTTCACTGCAGGCCGCGTCCGACCCCAGTGAACATTTCTATGGCCTGGGAGAAAAATTCAACCAGTTCGATCAGGCCGGAAAACTGGTTCATATCCTGACCTTTGACAAAGCCGGCGACAAACAGGACAGTTCCTACAAAGTCACGCCGTGGTTCATCAGCACACGCGGTTACGGATTTCATTTGGATTCATCGGCGGAAAGCTGGTTCGACCTGCGCGCCGGATACCCCGACCGGTTGATCGTCACCAATTTGTTCCCGTCGTTAAAATTCAACGTCGTTTACGGCCCGAAGTTGACCGACGTTTTGTCGCGTTACACGGGCTACACCGGCCGCCCGCCGACGCCGCCGGCATGGGCGTTCGCACCATGGCTGTCATCCGACATCTGGCGCACCGGCGGCGAAGTACGTTATGCCGTCACCAAATACCGCACGCTGGGCATTCCCGGCTCCGTGTTCGTCTTCGATTCGCCCTGGGAAGTGGGCTACAACGATTTCACCTGGAACATGACGCAATTCGGCGCAGGCGGGACCTATGAAGGGACAAATTATGCCGGCTTCAATTCTCCCGGCGACATGATGACGTTTCTGCGCACGAACGGCTTCAAGGTTGTCTGCTGGCTGACGCCGCTGATCAACACCGATTCGACTGGCCACGGCGAAGTGGCGGGACAGAATCTCGGCCCATCGTCAAATTATGCGGCGGCTGCGGCGAATAACTACTTTGTGCGCGCCTCCGCCGGCGGCCCGCCGCTCATCGCACACTGGTGGAAAGGCAGGGGCAGCCCGGTGGATTTTACGAACCCGAACGCGCGCCAGTGGTTGACGGCACAATTAAGCAATCTGGTCGCGCAAAGCGGCGGCGTCATCGGCGGTTTCAAGACGGATGACGGTGAAAGCGGCAGCGCGGACGGCAATTCATACATTCCAACCAATGCGGTTTATTACGACGGGCGCACCGGCATCGAAATGCGAAATGGTTACGCACCGATGTACGAACGGACAATCTGGAACGTACTCGGTACGAACGGGATTCTGTGGGCGCGCAGCGGGTTTACCGGCTCGCAGGCCTATCCGGCTTCCTGGGCGGGTGACAACCAGCCGAACTTCGGCCCCAACGGACTGGCGGGCGTGGTCGTGGCCGGCCAATCGGCGGCCATGAGCGGTTTTGCGATCTGGGGCAGCGACATCGGCGGGTATCAGGACAGCCCGAAAATCTGGAGTTCGACGCCGGCGAACCTCTTCGAACGCTGGACGCAATTCGGCGCGTTATCGCCCATCATGCAAATGCACCGGCAGGTGACCACCGGCCGGCAATACCCGTGGAGCTTTGGTGACGAGGGCACGGCCAACTACCGGTTTTACGCGCAATTGCACACTGCGTTGTTTCCCTATCTTTACACCTGCGCGCAACAATGCAGTACCAGCGGCCTCCCGCTCCTCCGCCCGCTGGTTCTGATGGACCAGTCTGATACCAACACCTGCGGCATCCAGCACACCTGTCTTTTGGGAGATGACCTGCTGATCGCCGTAATGGTGACAAACCTCGCGACGACGCGGACGGTTTATCTGCCGGCGGGCAACTGGTACGACTTTTTCACGCAGCAGAAATTTGCCGGCGGCCGGAAGATCACCTGGTCGGACGCGGATCAAACCCGGACACCGTTGCTGGTGCGTGAAGGTGCGATTATTCCGATGATTTCAACCAATGTCCTTTCGCTCTGCGACGCCGCGTATGTCGGCAATTCCAACATCACGACGTGGGACGGTTCGCTGCAGTTTTTGGTTTATCCAACGACGAATTCCAGCTTCACGGTCTATGACGGAACCCGCCTGCAATGCCAGACTGCGGGTGCCGCCATCACCCTGACGCTGTCATCCCCGCCGCGCCCGGTGATGATGAAAATCTTCTCCACCCGGCCAGCGCGCGTGGAATGCGACGGGGTGCGGTTGCATCGCTTCACCGGCGCCACTGCCTTTGCCCGGTCGGCACAAGGCTGGCGGTATGCCACACCATTCGTGCTGGTGAAATTCAAGAGCGCCGGCGGCACCAACCGGATTGTGGTTCAAGGCAGCCGCTTCACCCGGTAATATCGTTGGGTGATTCCCGGCGACAGCGCGTCGGTATAACCCAGAGAAAGTTGCAGCGGCCCGGCAAAATTCGATGCGCCGGGCATGTCATTCCATCCATTGCCCAATGCGTTCGCATAGACCACTTGATAAGCGTATCCCGGCATCGAAGCCCAGTTCATGGCCACACCCGCCGGCAAGATTTGCGCGCTTAACAGCTTGAACCCGCGCCCCGGGTCCAGCAGATCAAACGTGCCGTTGCCCAACGAATCGCGCAACGCGGCAACGGGAATGACCAAAAATTCGTTGCTCTCGATATTGGGCCCGGAACCGGCGGGACATTGGGCAACAAGCGGGCCGCCATTGGTCGTAACGTAAGCCGCCGCGCACAGGTAAAGGTTCGTCGGCATGTATCCGAAGGCCTGCACCAAATCCAGCGCGCCTTCCATCGCGCCCGAAGTCGTTGAAACCTTGGCGCAGGGCCAGTTCGTTTGCGCACCGTTTACATACCAACTGAGATAGCTGTTCTGACTTTCGCCGGCGAGATAGGGTTTGGTGGTGGCCACCGCCACGGTGCCGGATTTGGCCCACGGCGCGGGCGCGCTCGCACCCGGCAATAATTGGTCGGAAACAAAAATGAAATAATCGTCCGGCCCGCCCGTCCCCGGCGAACCGGTCGCCACGTAAAGAGTCGTGCCGCGCACCGCGGCGTAAAGCACCAGACTGTTGGCAGCCAGCAAATAGCCGGGATAATCAAACGCGCCGTCCAGCACAAACGAGGGAACGTTTGTCGGCGCGGCGGCCAGGGTGTTGGTGCAAACCGTTGCGCCGGGCGTTGAGAAACCGGCACTGTTCGATGCCACAATGGAATAACAATGATAGCTGCTGGCCGCGAGCCCGATGTCGGAGTAACTCGTGTTGACAGTCGTCGTGATCGGCGAATCATCGCGATCCACCACGTAACCGGCGGCGCCCGAAGCCGCCGACCAGCTCAAGTTGATCTGATTGGTCTGAGTGGGGGTTACGGAAAGATTTTGCGGTTGCGCCGGCGGTTGTGGATTGCTGTTCGCGCTCACATTGAAATTCCAGTTCGCGCCGCCATTATTGTCCCAGGTTCCGGAACCGTTGTTGAAAACGCAATTCAAGTTCGTGGCACTGGCCGGCACGGTGACGGCATATTGCCACCCGTTCGACGTCCCGCCTTGCGGGATCATGGCCGCATCCGGCGAGACGACCGGATTCCAGTTGTTCCAGCCGAGATGAATATAAATCTGGCTGGCGGATGAAAGATTTCTTCCGGCCGCCACATACTGAATTGTCACCGCATTGCCGGCGACCGGCGGGTTGGGCAAAACCGAAACCGGTCCCCCGTTCCCGCCATCATTGCTGCCACTACCGGAACCAGCGCCTACCCAGACATGTTGAATCGGCGACTTGTAAACATTGCCATAGCTGTCGCTCGCGCTGACGTAATAATCCACGAACGCATTCGAGATGCCGGTGACCGGCGCGTAATAATAGTCGGCGATATACTCCGGTGTGTCGCCACTGACTGGCGGTGTGACGCGTCGGACCATGTTCGAAGTCTGCCAGGCGCCCGTCAGCGGGCCGCCCGCGTAGGTTCTGAACTGGTCACCCGCCGGCGGATTGGTGCCGTCGTTTCGGAGCAGCAGGCTGACATTGGTAATGCCGGAAACGTCGTAGGCATAAGTCCAAATCCAAAAATCCGTATTGGTGGCAACCGTCACTTTGTAACCGTACTGCACGCCAAAGTTGGTGCCACCGGGGTTCCACGGGGATCGTTGCGGCAGGAACACTGTCGGCGGCGTTGTGTCGGCGGACGGGTTGGCGGCAATGACGGCATCCACGTTCCGACAGGCGTTGGATTGGGCAACGATGGCCCGAAGACATTCGTCACCGTTGCAACCGTAATAAACGAAACCGCTGTCAAGGCCGGCCAGATAATAATGCCAGCCGAGTTCGACCGCGTTCGGTGAGCCGGAAAAACTGCCGGGATCGCGCACCTGATCCACGCGCGGCGTGGTGCCGGAGATTTGCTGGGCCGTCTTGACGCGATTTTCCGTGGCGACGATGACCCGCCAGTTGTCACCCTTGTCCGTGGTGCCGAGGCTGGGGTCCACCACGTTGTTCCCGTTGTTGTCGGCGTAGCTCGGCGGCCAGTTCCAGTTGATGAAGCTCGGCGAACCAAAATCACTGTCGGCAAAAACCCAGCCGCCATCTTCAACGTGGGCGATGTCGTTGGTGCCCGGCGGATTTTCGGCCAGAAACTGTTCGACGGTACTGGGTTCGTAGCCGTCGGCCACGGCGGTGCCGGCCATTTGTGACACCCATTCGTTGTAGTAGGAATAGCCACCGCTCCAGGCGTTGTCGCCATCATGCGCGCACAACACCAGGGATGGATGGGCGGGATTATTGCGCGCGGCAATGGGCGAGATCAGGCCGAGATCCCACGTGCCGTAACTGTCGCGCCAGCTCAAAACCTGGTCCGCCGGCACCATCAGAATCGTGCTGGCCACGCCGGTGTTCGGGTCCACGTAGCGCGCATAATGCACCTGGAACCCGAAGGGCATGACCTGCGTGGGGGCGCAGCCGCGCTCGATGGAAACGCGCTGGTAATTGGTCGCGCCCTGGGCCGGATTGATCTGGTCGGCGGGGTTCGGGATGTCGCAATTTTCACCGCCGCTGCCGAGCACCAGCGGGAAATCCGCACAGGAACGGGCGAGATGATTATTGGCCACCACCGTCCAGGCAATGCCAACCCGGTTGAGAATGGGAATGATGTGCTCGGAGAAACAGGTTTCGGCGGGGAAATAACCACGCGAGAGCGGCACGTTGGTACCCCAAAAAATCTGCATCTGTCGTTGTTGAATCTCCAGTTCCATCTGGAGCGTTTCGTCGCTGAGGAGCGGCGCGATGGCGTGATGATAGGTGAAGTTCACCAGGTCCAGCCGCGGTTTGCCACCGCTGGTCGTCCAGGAACGCGCCGTCTGGAAGCCATGGCTCCAATCGCCGGCGTAACCGAGCTGGCCGGCGGCGGCGAGGCTCTGGACGTTTTCCATGAGCGCGCCGGAGTAATTCACCTGCGCGCCGGCATTGGAATAACCCAGCAAGCCATCGAGCGTGGTTTCGATTTCGCCTTGATAGATATTGACCCGGTCGGACTCGCCAAAAATGGTGTTCAACACTTCCGGCGTCGGATGCGGCCGCCCGGCGTTTTGTTGCTGAATGGTGTCCCACGCATTCTCATAATGGTCGACGCCATCAACGCGCCGGTCGGGCCAGTAGATCGGCTGATGCAGGTGCCAGAGCCAGGTGGTGTGAACCTTGGTGCTGGTCTGCGCCGGGAGCGGAAGGGGTAGGAACAGGAACACAAAGCAGGTCAGAAAGGCGGCGCGGGAGAACGGCATAATGGGTCTTTGGCTTTGCGGACGGCAAGATACACCCCGTGTTTGGTGGCAGCCACCACACAAACATGC
The DNA here is from genome assembly GCA_021324235.1 of Verrucomicrobiota bacterium. Lineage (GTDB taxonomy): Bacteria > Verrucomicrobiota > Verrucomicrobiia > Limisphaerales > UBA11358 > UBA11358. The sequence goes on along the minus strand of JAJPJM010000143.1, from coordinate 10,947 downwards.
GGTGGTGGATGTGTCGGCGGCTAATTATATTCATAAAAAATCCAACAATCCGTGGCTTCATGTCGTGCAATGGGAAACTGCGCCGGGTTCAACCAATGTTGAAAAAGGCCATGACCACGATTACCTTCCAAGGCGGTCGTTTACCAAAATGATGTAACCCTTCGTCAGACGTGAATTCAAATTCCTTTTTTTCCATGGGGGCACGGTTTTGGACCGCGCGCCTGGCGTGCGTTGCGGTCCTGTGGGCGGCGGGTTTTCCGGATGCCGGTCTCGTTCGCGGCGAGGGGATGCTGGAGTTGTTCCAGACACCGTGGTCCGAGATTACCCAAAAGATGCCGGAGATTGCGGAGGCGGGTTACGACAGCCTTTGGCTGCCCAACCCGGCCAAGGGCAACAGCGGCTCGTTTTCGGTCGGTTACGACCAGTTTGATCCGTTTGATCTGGGCAGCACGAACCAGCAGGGGACGATTGCCACCATGTATGGCACCGAGGACCAGTTGATTCAGATGGTGCAAACGGCCCATCGGTTCGGTATCCGCGTTTATTTCGACAACATCATGAACCACCGGTCCAGCACGGTGCCCGCCTACCCTGGCTCCGGCACGCCGACGAATTATTACCCGGGCCTGATTCCCCAGGACTTTCATCTGCAAGTCGTCTCGGGTGGATATAAGAACTGGCCGTCCATTGGTGATCCCTACTGGTGCACCACTTCGGTGGTGGAGGACCAGCCGTTGTTGGGCCTGTCCGATCTGGCACAGGAACCGGGCACGAACAACCTGAATTTTGGAGCCAGCGTCGGCAATACGGCTCCCAAACCGGTGTTCATCCGGTTCCCGGGCAGGTCGGATTTGTACATGGACACCAATGGTCCCTTGTTGGGTGCGGGATCGGGCACCGGTTGGCCGTCGCCGGCGAACGGATATGGGCCGTTGAACGGGTGGCGGCCCTTTGACGGCCATGGGCAGCCGGTCCCGGAAGATGTGTCAACCTATCTCTGCCGCGCGGTGGCGTGGACGCTTTACACCACCAAGTGCGACGGGTTCCGGCTGGATGCCGTGAAGCACGTGCCGGTGAACTTCTTCGGCAACGAAACCGGTCAGACGGATGACCCGTCCTTCGGCGGTTACGCCGGCGCCGTTCAGGCCATGTACGATTATGTCCACGGCTATGGCAGCAACGATGTCGGCAACGGCTACGTTGAAACGGACGGCAACCGCAACAGCCTGTTCAATCCCGAATCGCCGCGCAACGACGCGATGCTTTTCGGCGAATACGAACCGTCAGCGCTCGATGCGGGCGAGGACTTTAATGATTATCTCCAGTCCGGCTTGCGCCTGTGCAACTTTCCGCTGTTCAGCCAGTTCAACTCCGCCATCAACAATTACGGGGGCAGTCCGGGACTTTACGGCATGGACGGCCGCGATTATATCCCGCCCGGCGGCAATTGCGACGCCAACGGCAACTTCAGCACGGCGCAGGCCGTGAACATGCCGCAAACGCAGGACAATGGCACCTGCTGCCCGGCGAACGAAACGCTGGAGAATTCTTATTTCTTCGTGCACGAGGGACTGCCGATGGTTTATTCCGATGGTTACAATCACAATCTGGCCAGCCTGACCAACGGCAGCACGCCGATTGTTTCCTATGCCAACTACCTGGGCGAATTCGGCGACAACTCCATGCCGGACACCATGTACACCCATAACCAACTGTCCCGCGGCGGCACCCGTTCGCGCTGGAGCGACCAGAACATCGTCGCCTTCGAGCGCTACGACTACCGCGACGTGGATCCGCCTTCGCTCTACGGAAATGCCTATACCAATCCGGTGGCCACGGTGGTGGTCTACGCCATGAATGACAAGGGTGGCGGCAGTTCGGGCGATATTGCCTTCGACGACGGTGTCAGCCGAACGAGCGACGGTTATTATCTGGTCGCCACCAACACCGCCAATGGGTCAAACACCGCAAACATTTCCATTCCCAATTCGCGCGGTTATGGCCTGATCGTCGGTTTTCCGCCGGGCACGCTCCTGACGCAATTGTCCAGTGCCGGCGATGTCGCGGGCGGCAATCGTGCCTTCCACCGGTTACTGGTACATGGCGCCACCAACAATCTCAGTGCCGCCCAGGCAACGGCCAATGACCCGAACCCGGTAAATCGCCTGATTTATGTCAACACGACTCCGCCGGCGGGTAGCGGCGCCATCGAACTGGCGATCCCGAGCGACGGCTGGGTGATGTACGGCGAACAATGGCCCGAACCGAGCCGCGCCAACCCCGCCACCAACGCCATCGTTTTCCGCCAGGGGGGCACCCAGGTGCCAAACATCACGGTGTATCGCACGGATGGCACCAATGGCGATCTCAATTATGATCCGATGTTCCCCTTCAAAATGCGTGGTGGAGTTGACCCGTACACCGGCCAACCGGTCGTTGCGGCCGGCGAAGGCAATGTCTCCAATCTCACCTATGCCATTAATATTCCGGTGGTGACCAACGCGTCGTTCGACATCCTTGTCCGCAGCGACGCCTCGACTTCCAACACCCTGGTCAAACTGGATGGCGGCATCGACCTCAACAGCCAGATGGGGCTGGGTCCGACAACTTTCCAGCCGGGCATCGCGCCCACCAATTTCCTCGACTTGCGCGACAACAAGCCCGGCTACGCTGACGACCGGTTCCTCGGTTACGAACAAACGGCCTTCCAGTTTCGCAACGGCCCGGAAAAATTCGCCGCGCGGAATATTTTGAGCAACAACATCGTTTCGCTGGGCGCGGAGACGTATTATTACACCATCGGCGGCGCGAACACGGTCGTCCCCGGCAGCGGCCTTGGCGAGGGGATCACCAACCAGACGGCAATCTGGGTTTATCATGATCCGGCCGCGCCCGTGACGGTCTTGACCAACGCCAGTGTGCCCGTGGATCCGGCCAATCAGATGTCACCGACCAATCCGGCGGCCGGCCAGTCGGTGGACATCTGGGTGAGGGTCGGCTACTCGCTGGAAATCAACACCGGCTACATCTACTACACCACCGACGGCTCCAATCCCGAAGGCGCGTTTGGCATCGGCAAGGGCACGACCCGGGTCGTGCAGGCGCAGTGGGTGAATTATGACAGCGCCCAGGGCAACATTGACTGGTGGAAGGGTACGATTCCCGGCCAGTCCAGCGGCGCGCAGGTGCGTTACAAGGTCGGATTGTTTTCCGGCGGCAGCACGTATGCCGGCCAAAGCATCCCGCCGATTTCCTATGCCGAACCTTCCGGTTCCAAGTTGTTTGGCCTGACGCAGGCGGCCATCACGAATTTCAACCCCGCCACCGCCGTGGTCTGGCTCCACAACGATCTCAACCCCAACAACACCGTCACCGGATTGCAATCCGGCTTTCACATCATCCGCGCCCGGACTTTCCTGCCGGTCATCAATTACACCAATCAAAACTACGTCTACGCCAACCAGGCCCAGGTATATAACACCTTCGCGCAAACCTTTTATTACGAAGCCGGGCCGCCCACCGGCCTGATTGTCTCCCCCGCCAGCGACGGCACCCCGGTTTCCAACAGCACCCTTGCGGTGGTTGTCCGCACCGACAGCACGGTGACCGGCGTTCAATTCAACATTCAGGACAGCGACCCGAACAACGACGACATCATCACCCACCAGGCCAACGGCAATGGAAACGATACCAACGGCAATCCCATTTTTGTCAGCGCCACCCCGGTCACACCCAATCAGACCCTGAATCTGCAATATCCGAACGATCCGCAGGAGTTCCACTTGGTCTACACCAACGTGGCTTCCAGCGGCACGGCCACCCTCAGCGTGCGGCTTTCGGATTATGCGACCAGCGTCTATACCAATGAGGTCACGACATTGACCCGTACGGTCAACACCCTTGCGCCGCCGCAGACGGTTATCCTTTCCAGCCCGGCGACCAATAACACCATTGTTACCTACAGTAGTAATCTGGTTTATCTGATCCAGGCCTGCTTTGGCACCACGCTGGTCTCGGCCGTTTCCAATTTTGACATTACCATCAATGGCGTCCTCCAGCCGCAATCCTCCTATTTCATCCGTCCGGTGGGCACGGTGGCCGGTTGTCCCGGCATGAACTCGCTGTTTTACAATTGGAACATTACTTCGGGTGGCGTGTATAACATTCAAGCGACCTATAGCAACGGTATTGTCCTGAGCGATAACAAGACTGTCATTGTCACGCTGCCGCTCCAAATCACCAGCCTGGCCAACGCCAGCGCCAATCCGTTGATCGTCTGGGGGAGCACGCCGGGGGTTAATTATCAGGTCCTGGCCACCACGAATCTGACTCAGCCATTCGAACCCATCGGCTCCATCGTCACCACGAATGGATTTTCCGCCTCTTTTTACGACCCATCGCCGGCCGCGCCGCAAAAGTTTTACGAAATTGAAATCGTGCCCTGAAACCCCATTGTTAACGTCTCCTGTGCTTTTACGAACAAAAATGGCGCCAAAATGGCGCTTACCACACAAACATGCGGTAGCAAATTGGTTAGAAAAACCCTAATCTAGGGCACGATCCTGAACAACAATCAGTAACCAGACTCATCATATATGAAATTCAACACAATCCTTGCGACGGGAGCAGCTTCGGCGTTTTTGAGCGCGACTGTTTGCGTGCATGCTCAAAACCTGAACGGAACCGTGAGCCCGAGTTTCTACGGCAGTCCCTTGGCCGGTCAAACCATCAATACCGGCTTCGGTAATGCCGCCGGCGGTAATGATTCAGCCGGCGGTTCCGAGTTGGATGCTGCTTATGGCACGATTTCCGGTGGGAATCTGTACCTGTTCCTGGCGGGTAACGTCGAAAACAACGGCAATCACCTGAACGTATTTATTGCAGGCGGCGCGGCGGGCGGACAAAACGTTTTGAATGCTCCTGCCACCGGCACGCTGGCAACCATGAACGGTTCCACTTTTAGCCCGGGCTTCAATGCAACTTTCGCCTTCGACGAGAACGATTACGCGGGCACACTGTATAGCGAAGAATACAACCTGATTGGCGGCACCGGCGGTTACGTCGGGTCTCTCGCCAACAGCGGCACGGGAATTTATGCCGGAATTGATGGCACCGGCCAAAGTACCGTTGGCACCATAGGCCTTTACGTCAACAACAACAATGCCAGCACCATGGGTGCCGCCGGTGCAGCTTACGCTGGGGGCGCCGCCGTGACCACCGGTTATGAACTGGTTATCCCGCTCTCCTCAATCGGATACGGCGGTGGAAATATTATGGTTCTTGCCGACGTCAACGGTGGCGGCGATTCCTACCTCGCCAACCAATTCCTTCCGGGTTTGCCTGTGGGAACGGGCAATGTGGGCGGTGGCGGACCCTTTACTGGATCAAGTGGTGGCCAGTTTAACTTCGGCAGCACTCCGGGTGAATACTTCACCGTATCCGCCGTCCCCGAACCGGCCAGCATGGCAATGCTCGGTTTCGCCGGTTTGACGACGCTGTTGGCAATTCGCCGCCGGAAGTAATCAGATCCGTTTTTCCATCAAGCCCCGCCTCGCGCGGGGCTTTTTTATTGCTCATCTTCCACTCTGCTCAACCAGGCGCCGAAGCTCCTGATTCAAGGCGTCCGCCTGCTGTAGTGTCTCCAATGGCAGGTGCATGCGGTAGCGCCAGTAATGCCTGGGATTGGCCGGCACGTTGATGCGCTCGGCGGCGAAATCCTTGCGCCGCAGGGTTTCATTCAGTCCCAGCAGGTCCTGCAATTGGAAGATGCTCCAGATGGCCGGGGAGGCCAGATGCTGGCATACGATGGCCTGATTGATCCAAACGTCGCAATGCGGCGGCGCGGCGCCCGGCTGGTTCAATTCCTGATTGAAAAATCTCTGCGTGCGCAGCGGGTCTTCCTCCCACCAACCGCGAATCGTGCTCATGTCGTGCGAAGACGGCGTGACCACGCTCAGATACGGCGCGTCCTGGGGGCGGGAAAATTCCCGGTGGAGGTCCTTGGGCATGCGCTGGATTTCCAGGCTCAACAGACCCAGTTGCTTCATCACCTCCGGTACGCCGGCGGGCACAAATCCCAGGTCCTCGCCGCACACGAGCATGTTGGTGACGCGTTTCAGGGCCGGCAGCTTCTGCATCGCCTCCTGTCTCCAAAAATCATCCTGACGCCGGAAAAAATAGTCCAGATAGAGGTCCCGCAACCCGGCCTGGATCCGGGGTTCCAGGGATTTGAAGGAAAACGTGTCTTCCATCGCAAAGCGGAAATGAAAGCGTTGTCCCCGGGCATTTTCGTCTTCGAACAAAATCACGTTGCTGATCAAGTCGTACAAACCCTCCCGCATGGTTTTAGTGCGCTCGTTTTCCTCCCGTGCGGCAAAGTGGCGTTCCACCTGGCGTTGCGTGGCGAATTCGGGCCTCAGCGAATAGCTGCCGGTTTGCGTCGGAACCAGAAATTCGCGTTTTACCGATTCGCCAACGGTTCCAAAAATATCCTTGAGCAACGGATCGGTGATATAGGATCGGGTAAAACGATCGTAATCAAACGGGATGCCGCGGCCGTGAAATTCATGAATGTCCACCGGAATGGCGGGGACAAAACATCCCATGATCCCTTCCACGGCGTGCGCGGGAATGCTCCAGATGCGAAAGAACCCGAGGATGTGATCCAGACGAAACGCATCGAAGTACTCGCCCATCTGCTCGAAACGCCGTTTCCACCAGGCAAAACCATCCGCCCTCATGCGCGGCCAGTTGTAGGTGGGGAATCCCCAATTCTGTCCCTTCACCGCAAAGGCGTCCGGCGGGCAGCCGGCCTGAACCTCCACGTAATAAAGTTCGGGTTGTTGCCATACGTCGGAACCGTGGCGGTAAACGCCGATGGCGATATCGCCCTTGAGCACGACTCCGAGGCCGTGCGCGTACTGCGCGGCTTCCGTTAATTGAAGATGCAGATGGTATTGGATGAAATAGTGCAGCGCGACGTCGTCATGCGCCGGGGAATTTTCCGCCGACAATTCGGCGATTTCTTCCGCCCGGTAACTGCGAAAAGCCGGCCATTGGTTGAAGTCGGACGTCCCGTATTTGTCGCGCAAATGGCAAAAGGCCGCATAGGGCACCAGCCAGTGGCGGTTTTGCGAGAAAAACGAACGATAGCCCGCGTCTGCCAGCGTCCCTGCCTTTTGTGACGGGAAAATCCGTTTGATGAAATCGAGCTTCGCCTTCAGAACGGCTTCATAATCCACCGTATCAAGCGCGTTTAAACGCCTCCGTTCCGGTTCCAATGGTTTCAACCGACCCTGGTTTCGTCCGGTGACAACGCGCGGGAGATTCAGGTAAATCGGGTGCAGCGCAAATGCCGAAATCGCGGCGTACGGATACGAATCCACCCAGGTGCGCGTGGCGGTGGTGTCATTAACCGGCAGGATTTGGATCAATTTCAAACCCGCCTTGTGCGCCCACTCCGCGAGCGGTTTGAGGTCCAGAAATTCACCGACACCAAAACCGTTTTCGGTCCGCAGACTGAACACCGGAATCGCCACGCCCGCCCCCTTCCAACGGTCGGCCGGCAGCCGGACAAACCCGTCGTTGACGAGTGTGTGTCCGCCCGGCGCGGCGAAGTCGTTCAAGACACGGTTGGCGCCGTCCTCGTAGCGGGCAAAGACATTTTTTACGATGTCGAAGACCCCGTATTTGTAGGCAATGGGAAAAGACTGGCCCCGCAAATCCAGTTTTACGCTCAAATCACTCCGGGCCGCCGACCGGTTTAGCAAAATGGGTTTTGCCGTGTTCCAATTTCCCAATGCCGGACCGTCGCCAAGCAGACAGAGTGTCTGGCCCCTGGCAAGCAAAGGCGCTTTGACCCGGAACGTATGGGTCGGGTTGGCCGGTGCGGGAACGTGGACTTCGGCACTGCTCCCGACCAGCAGAACCTTCTTGAACGGCTCGGTGTAAAAAACATTCTCAGCGGAGCCGGCGTCGTTCCATGAATCGATCACCAGCAATTCGTCGTGACCAAATTCGGAAGCGACCAGCGCCCGGTCACAGCCCCAGTCCGCCACCTGCGAACCGTCGGCATTCCGCAAAATATATTCGTAGCCGATCGGGGTGTTTATGGTGTCCGGCGGCAACTCAATTGAGACCTGCCAGAATTCATCGTTGAGATACTCAAGCGGCAGGGCTTTTTCAATTTCACCGCCGCCCAGCGAAGGATGGGCGCCGGTCAACCAGAGCGATTGCCTGAACTGCGAGCGATATCGCAATCGAAAGGTCAATTTCATCAGCCGGTTACTTTTGCCGATCAGCCGCAAGCTGTCAGTAAAAACCCCGCGCATGTTCATGCGATTGCCTGAATACCAGCAGCGGCTCCGACCGGTTCCCAAATGCCGGCGGGGCAAGTCCGGACCGTTGCGGAAGGTCAGCCCCTCCCCGTTCGAGGCCGGCAAGCGGTTATCCGGTTCCAGGAACTGTCCGTCGGAAAAAAATCAGGCCGCACAAAGGCGTTGATCCATGCGTGAAAAACAGGCCCGGAAACCGGAAAGCAGACCGCCTTACGGTGTGGCGGTCCGATGATAGATACACCAATCGTAACCGCTGAGATTGAAGCTGGGAAGGAGGTTGCCGGCGGAAACCGGCCGGCCGCTGATTTTCACCGGCTCAAAACTTTCCGTGTCCGGCAGTTCGACCGACCCGGTCACGCGGCTGCTCGAAAGGTTGATCAAGACCACAAACTCATCCTTCGCGTCCCGTCGCAGGATGCTGACGACCTGGGCCGGGGCCGTATTGGTCAGCCAGACCACCTCACCATTGTAGAACGCGGCGTTTTGTTTGCGGAGTTTGATCAGATCCCGGTAAATGTCACGCAGCGGTGGACGTCCACTGGCATGCCAAAACACCGGCATCTTTTCAAACAAGGCCGGGTCGGCGGACTCGGTGGCATCACCCGCTTCCATGCCATTGTAAAAGAGCGGCACGCCATCGAGCATCAACACCAGCACCTGGGCCGCGAGCGCGCCATTCATTCCGTAACGCACCACCGCCCGGGTTCTTTCGTGGTTGTCGGTAAAGCGCAGGTGCAACGCGCCCTTGGGGAACTGCTGCTGGGTGTGTTCCCATGATTCCCTGATGAAATCGGCGGATAGTTGGCCGCCCATGACCAGGTCCAACACGTAGATGAAGTTCCAGGAGGAATCCACGTCGAAGGCATTGGTCAGCAGTTCCGGCTTGGCGCCGGCGTCAGCGAGAATGATGACTTGCGGATTGATCTTCTCCAGCTCCGCCCGGGATGCTTCCCAAAAATCAAGCGGTACATTAGGGGCCACATCGCAACGGAACCCGTCCACCCCGAAGTCTTTCAACCAGTATTTCATCATTTCGATCATGTAGCGGCACACCTCCGGATTCGCGTAATTCAATCCGGCCACGTCCGTCCAGGCGGGGTCGGGCGGAATAATCGCTCCATTCTTGTCGTGTAGATAAAACTCCGGATGGGCCATGAGCACGCTGTCCCAGGCGGTCTGGCCCGCCACGATGTCCATGACGACTTTCATGTCGCGCTTGTGGGCTTCCTCAATGAGCCGCTTAAAGTCGTTGGTGGTGCCGTAGTCGGGGTTGATGGCATAAAAATCGCGCACCGCGAACGGACTTCCGATGGAGCCTTTCTTCATCTTTTCACCGATCGGGTGGACAGGCATCAGCCAGAGAACGTCCACCCCCAGATCCTTCAATTCGTCCAGCCGGGCGGTAATGGCATTGAGATTTCCCTCTTCAGAAAAGTCTCGCGGAAAGATTTCATAAACCACCGCGCTCCGGAGCCAGTCGGGCGATTTACGGGTGCTCAAATCAGACGGATCGGCCGCTGAAATAACGGCCGAATTGACCGCCAGCCAGCCAACCAGCACTGCGGCCAGCAGGTTTCCATGTTTTCGTCTAATTCCGTTCATGGCGTTTGGAACATCGGGATGCATGTTCCGGGGTTATGTTCCCGAGTATACGATTGAGCGGGCACGATGCAATACGTAAGTGAGGTTTCCATCAGGACGGGCAACTTCCTAACAATCTCATAGCCGCTGAGCCATGGCCGCCAGAACCTGGCTTCCAAGCAAGGCAATTCGGCAGTCTGAGGTCCCGTCGAGCCATATTGCGTCTTTGGATTTTAGCCCTGTCCAGCGTCGGAAGGGTATCAGGAACACTGAAAACCTCAATTTCCCTTTAAAAAAACTGGTGCGCATAGCAGGACTTGAACCTGCACGGGTTGCCCCACTACCACCTCAAAGTAGCGTGTCTGCCAATTCCACCATATGCGCAACCGGTTAAACAATGAAGCAGGCCCAACCCGTTCAGGCAAGGCGATTTTAACTGCCAAAAAACCACTGCCAGCCGCGCCAATGCTGCGGTTGCGGCGCGTTAAACGTCCGACTGGGCGCATGGCCCAAATCCAACTGGAACAAAATCCCCACACTGTTGGCCCCGCGGCCATGCGAGCGGATGGCGTCGATGCCGTACCCGTAACTGGCCATGATTTTCAACCGGTCGGATGGCGAATGGTATAAGATGCCGCCGCCCACACCGCTGAGCCGGTTGCCGGGCTGGCTTTCACCGGGCAGATAATCCACGAAGGCACTGGACGCATTCAGATCCAGATCCCAGCGTTTGTTGGGGTCCAATGGCAACAGGTAATTCGCATTGAGCAGCGCAAAGTTCCGGGCGCTGATTTCCTGAAAATAATAGCCCGGCAATGAGAGTGGAAATTCCGATATCAGGGGCAGAAACCCGCCCAACCGGTAAGCGCTGAAACGGTCGGCGTCCAGGCTCGTGCCCGCGGTCAGCCGCACGTAAAAATTCTGCTGGCTCTTGGGCAGGGTGTAAGCCAGCGCGCCCTCGGCCCAAAACAAATGCGATTGCCGGTTGAATTGGCGGTCACCGTTGAAACCGTAGGCGCCCGCGTCGGTG
>JAJPJM010000163.1 GCA_021324235.1 Verrucomicrobiota bacterium | reverse complement strand
CCCGCGGCCAATATCGCCTGCAAGGCGCGCACGGCCTGTGTCATGGATTCGAACCCCGCCGCGAGGTTGGCGCGAAACGGCGGACGCGGAATCAGTTTCAGCGTGGCTTCGGTAATCACGCCGAGCAGGCCCTCGGAACCGACAAACAGTTTCACCAGGTCGAAGCCGGTCTTATTTTTGTGCGTGCGCCCGCCGAGGCGGAGGATGCGCCCGTCCGCCAGGACCACTTCGAGTCCCAGTACGTAATCGCGCGTGACGCCGTACTTCAGGCAGCGCGGGCCGCCGGCGTTGGTGGCGATGTTGCCGCCGATGAAATTGTTCGCGCGGCTGGCCGGGTCGGGCGGATAAAAGAGGCCGCGTTTTTCCACGGTTTCCTGAAGGTTTTGGGTGACGACGCCCGGTTCCACCACGGCAACAAAATCGGCGGCGTTGATTTCCTTGATCCGGTTCATGCGTTCCAGGGAAAGCACAATGCCGCCGTACACCGGCACGCAGCCGCCGACGTAGCCATGGCCGGCGCCGCGGGCGGTGACGGGGATTTTATGCCGGTTGGCAAAGCGCAGGATGGTGGAAATGGATTTGGCGGAGCGGGGCCGGGTGACCGCGTCGGGCTGCTGGGCCGCGAACCATTTGTCGCCGGCATATTGTTTGAGCATTCGCGGCTCTAAAATCATTTCGCCGGCCGGCAGCAGGCGCTTGAGCTGGAGGAGGACTTTGGATTTCGCAGCAGTCATTGGACGGGCGGGTTGAGGAATTCCCTGGCATCGGCGGCCTCGTGGTCGGGCACCTGGACACGGATGCCGCCGGTGGCGAGGGAGTAGCCATCAATACTCAATGCGGAAAGTTCATCGGCAACAAAAGGATGAAAGGCGGCGGCTTCAAGCCGGGAACGAACGAGCTGGGCTTCGGCCGGGCTGAAGGCGGTGAAGATGGTGACAAGGTCCATACTAGGTTAGCGCATCCCGCCGCTGGAGATCAAGCGGCCACCGATATTTTCAGTTCGGCGAAGACAATGATGCCAGCGCCGGTCTGGAGCAGGCTTTGAACCTCCACCTCAACCTGCTGGCCGACGTGGGATAGGCCGTTATTGACGACGACCATGGTGCCGTCGGGCATGTAACCGATGCCCTGGCCTTTGTCCTTGCCTTCGCGCACGATTTTCAGTCGCAAGATCTCACCGGGAAGCAGAATCACTTTAAGGCATTTGGCCACCTCATGCAGGTTCACGTAGTTGACCTTTTGCAGCTCGGCGACCTTGGCGAGGTTGTAATCGTTGGTGTACAGGCGGGCGTTGAGGTTGCGCGCGAGGCGGACCAGTTTGGAGTCCACGTCCTTTTCGTCGGGAAAATCGCCGTCATGGATGCGGACTTCGATGCCCGAGTTGCGCTGGATGCGGTTGAGCATTTCCAGTCCGCGCCGGCCGCGGGCGCGTTTAATCGGATCGCTCGAGTCGGCAATCTGCTGTATTTCCTTGAGTACGAACCGCGGCACGACAATCAGGCCTTCCAGAAAATGGGCTTCGATCAAATCCGCGACCCGACCGTCGATGATGACGCTGGTATCGAGCAACAGCAGGTTATCCGACTGGCCCTGCGGACGAAAGCGCACATAGGGAATGATGAGGGAGAAATCCTCCTTGTTGCTGCGGGTGGCCAGAATAATGCCGATGTAACTAAAACTCAAAAACAGCCCGAGCCGGACGAACCATTGGACCCGGTCATCGGCGTTTTCCATCAGGGGAGAATGGCCAATCAGCAGTGCGACCAGCATGCCCAGCAGCAGGCCGAAGGTCGTGGCGGAAAAGGCGCGGAGCGAGAAACCTTTAAGCATTTCGTCCAGGGCGATCATCAACCCGCCAAAACCAAAGCCAATGAGCATGCCGAACACTTCGCTGTATTGGGTGCCGATAAATTCCGGTCGCACCTGGCTGATGGCGTAACCGGCCGCCGTGCAGAGGCTGAGAAACAGAATGCGGATGGCCCAAAGGGGAGTCATGGTTGTTTGGTGGTTGCGTGAGGGGGTGCGTTCGTGGGCGGCAACTCATGATGCCAGAGAAAATGCCATAAACCGAGCTGGTTCAAATTGCTGGTGGCAATGGTCAGATTGGCTGCAACCGCCTGCACGTTGGTTGACAGTTGCTCGTTTTTTAGCAAGGTCCCGGCCAGGCCGTTGCCGGCCTGCAAATCATCCATCAATTTTTTTAACGTCTCGGTGGAAGACTCAATGTTTTTCACCGCGGCGGAAATTTCCGTGCCGTTGGTTGAAACCACGCCACGCGCGTCGTCGGAGAGGTGAATCAGATCCTGCGAAAAGAATACCACGTTGCTGACCGCCAGATCGATTTGTTCGCCATTGGTCGCGACCAGCAGGTTGATGTTGGCAACCATGTTTGTCGCCTGTTCGGAAAAGTCGCGCAAATTGTCGACCACGGCGGAAAAATTGGTCAGCGTTTGTTCATTTAAAACCAGGCGGCGCACGTCGCTGACGGCGGCGTCAAGCTTTTGTGCGGTTTCATCAATGCGCTGGATGAAGCCGGCGGCGGCGCGGGCGGTTTCCTGCAGGTTGAACGGCGCCTCGCAATCAATATCCGCCCCGTTCTGGAGCAGGGGCGGTTGGTTGGTTGTGGGAATGATCGCGACGTACTGATCGCCGAGAAAGCCGGATTGTTGGATGACAAACCGTGCGTCGTGGTAGATTTTGTAATCTTTGTAGACCCGCAGCAAAATGGTCACACTTTTGCCATCCTGGGCCAGTTCGATGCCTGAGACGGTACCCACCTGCACGCCCGCCAGCAACACCGAGGCACGCTCCTTGAGGCCGCCGACATTGCTCGCATGCAGGCGCAATTCATAGGTGCCACGAAAGATACTTGTGCTTTTGCTGAATTGGAGCAACAGCACGGCCAGCAACACCAGCCCAACGAGCACGAACAGGCCGACTTTGATTTCCTGGTGTGACTTTTCCATGGTTCAATTTTTAGCGTCCGCCACCCCGTCAATAAATTGCCGGACGACGGAGTCCCGCGACGCAAAAAATTCATCCGGCGCGCCGCT
>JAJPJM010000183.1 GCA_021324235.1 Verrucomicrobiota bacterium | reverse complement strand
GGTCATTTTTGTCCACGTAAATAATGTAGCCGGGGATGTCGCGGATGAACTGTTTTTCGGGCAGTTGGACGTGCGCCAGGTCGGCCCGCGCGCTAAAGAGCAGTTCCTTGAACGCCACGCGCGAGCGCGGTCCCAAGTCCAGGTTGATCCACGCGCTGAGGCCGCAACAAAACAGGCTCAGGAGCAAAATCGGCGTGACCAGCGAAAGCAAGCTGATGCCGCTCGCCCGCGCGGCCGTGAGCTCCTGGTCGGCGCTGAACCGGCCAAAGACCAGCAACGTGGCCGTCAACAGCCCCATCGGCAGCGCATAGACCCAAAAAAATGGGATCAACAGGCCAATCGCCTCCAACACCACGCTGAGTCGCACTTCACCGCCAATGAGCAGGGGGAGAATTTCCTTGAGCCCGTCGCCAATCAACAACACAAAGGTGAACACCGCCATGCCCAGCAGCAGGGAAGCGAGCACCTGGCGGGTCAGATACCTGTGTAGTGTGTTCATTTGGCTTTGCGGACAGGCCAAACCTAAAGCCAAGACGCCAAATCCGAAATGCCAAAATGCAGATAACAAACGGGAGTAGCGGCTTTCGGTAGAAAGCCGCACTCTTTAATTTTCTGGATTGGCGGCGCTCTGCCGGGCCGCCGCTACGATCAAAAGGAAATTTTGCGGCGACGGAAATTGCTTGCGGCGAATGCCGGTTGGCGGTTTATTACCGTCTGGCAATGGAGTTTGCCGTCCCACATGGGAAAACCGCGCTACCCCGGAAGCTTTCGGGGTTGACTGTTTCAGTGCTGATGACTCCTACCGACGGCCGTTGAATCGGCGTTGTTGGCAGGAGTATTTTTATGCTGATGTATCTCTGGGTGGCAATTGGCGGCGCGCTCGGCAGCGTGGGCCGCTTCTGGATTAACGGTATGGTGTCGCGCAGCTTTGGCGAAACGTTTCCGTGGGGCACGATGCTCATCAACGTGAGCGGCTCATTTGTCATCGGGATCATCGCAGCGCTGGCCATGCCTGAAGGCCGGCTGGATTCAACGTCGCGTGCCTTCGTCACCCAATTTTTCATGATTGGCATCTGCGGCGGTTACACCACGTTTTCCTCGTTCAGCCTGCAGACCCTGAATCTAATCCGCGACCGCGAGTGGCTCTATGCCGGCGGCAACGTGATTTTGTCCGTGATTCTCTGCCTGCTGGCCGTCTGGCTCGGTTATTGGCTCGGCGCAATGTTCAGTTCAATGAAAGGTAATTGACATGCAAATTCCAAACGAAGCCCTGTTGCTGCGGATTTTCATCGGCGAAAGTGATCGTTGGCAGCACAAGCCCCTTTACGAAGCCATCGTGCTCAAGGCGCGTGAAATGCATCTGGCCGGCGCGACCGTCCTGCGCGGGCCGATGGGCTTCGGCAAGGCGAGCCGACTGCATACCGCCAAGATCCTCCGGCTCTCGATGGACCTGCCGCTGGTCATCGAAATCGTGGATGCCGAGGAAAAAATCAATGCCTTCCTGCCCGTGCTCGACGAAATGGTCGGCGGCGGCCTCGTGACGTTGGAAAAGGTAAGGGTGATTGACTATCGCGCCCCCAAGAGCGCACCGGCGGCCTGATTTTTCTTGGCGCAGGGCTCATCCGACCCGTTACGATGGGTGGCACATGGCCGACCGTCTGCCCATCTACGACATCGAACGCGATCTTGTCGCCCGGTTGAAATCCGGCGGGCGGTTGGTTTTGTCCGCGCCCACCGGCTCCGGCAAATCCACCCAGGTGCCGCAGATGCTGCTCCGGCACGATTTTTTGCGGGACGGCCAGGTGGTGGTGCTTCAACCCCGCCGGCTGGCAGCACGGTTGCTCGCGGCCCGGGTCGCGCAGGAACTGAACGTGAAACTCGGCGAGGAGGTTGGCTACCAGATCCGCTTCGAAAATGTCACGTCCGTCCGGACCAAAATCCGGTTTGTGACCGAGGGCGTTTTGCTGCGGCAAATGCTCGACGACCCCGGGCTGAAAGGCGTCGCTGTTCTGATCTTTGACGAATTCCACGAACGCCATTTGTACGGTGACGTCACCCTGGCCCGCGCGCTCGATTTGCAGGAACAACAGCGTCCCGACCTGAAACTGGCTGTGATGTCCGCCACGTTAAATGCCGGTGAGCTGGAGGAATATCTTTCCCAGGTAGGGCGGGCTGTCCCCAGCCCGCCGCGGCGCGATAGGGACATCGCGCCCTACCATTGTTCCGTCCTTTCCTCCGAAGGCCGCACGTTTCCGGTCGAAATCGAATACCTGCCGCGCCGGTTGGGAACGGGTGCGCCACCGGTCTGGGAACTGGCGGCGGAGGCTTTTGCCAGTCACGTTCGGTCCGGTGGACGCGGCGATGTGCTTGTGTTCATGCCGGGCGGATTTGAAATCAGCCAGACTCTGGAGGCCATCCGCCACACATCGGAATCAAAGGGTTACCTGCTCCTGCCGTTGCACGGCGAACTGCCGCCGCGCGATCAGGACGCTGCCGTCGCACGTTATGACCAGCCCAAGGTCGTCGTGGCCACCAATGTCGCCGAGACGTCCATTACCATTGACGGGGTGCGGCTGGTGATTGACAGCGGCCTGGCGCGCATTCCGCGTTATGACGCGAACCGCGGCCTCAACACGTTGTTGATTGAAAAAATCAGCCAGGCCAGCGCGGACCAGCGGGCCGGTCGCGCGGGCCGGACCGCGCCGGGTGTCTGTGTGCGGCTCTGGTCGCGGCCGGAGCACGATGAACGCGCCCCGCAGGAGCTGCCGGAGATCAAACGGCTCGACCTGGCCGAAGTGGTGCTGACCCTCAAGGCCGCCGGGGTGGGGGATTTAAGAAAATTCCGCTGGCTGGAGAAGCCGGATGAAATCTCGCTGACGCATGCCGAAGAGTTGCTATTGGATTTGGGCGCGCTCATAAAGGTAGGGCGGGCTGTCCCTAGCCCGCCGCGGCGCGATGGGGACATCGCGCCCTACCAGGATGAGTTACAAATCACTCCCATCGGCCGCAAGATGCTGGCGTTTCCGGTCCACCCGCGTTACTCGCGCATGTTGCTGGCGGCACAGGAACACGGCTGCGTCCACCAGGCCTGCCTCGTCGCCGCGCTTACCCAAGGCCGTGATTTGTTGCTGCGGAACGTCGGGCGCGAAGTGATGTCCGCCCGCGAGGATTTGTTCGGTGACAAGGCGTCGTCCGATTTCTGGATTCTGATGCGGGCATGGACGTACGCGGCCAAGAGCCAGTTTCGCCTCGAGGCCTGCCGCAAACCCGGCATCCATGCCGTCACCGCGCGCCAGGTCGGGCCGCTGTTCGACCAGTTTCTCCGAATTGCCAAAGGCGAGGGCCTCGACATCGCGCCGCGCGAGATCAAGGACGAGGCATTGCAGAAATGCATTCTCACCGGTTTCAGAGACCGGGTGGCGCGCCGGCTGGATGCCGGCACGCTGCGTTGCGAACTGGTTCACAACCGGCGCGGTGTGCTGGCGCGCGAAAGCGTCGTGCAGCACAGCCCGCTCTTCGTGGCTGCGGAAATCCGTGAGGTGGAAACGCGCGACCGGGAAATGAACACCATTGTTTCACTCGCCACGGCGATTGAAATGGACTGGCTGCGCGAGTTGTTCCCGGAAGACATGGCGTCGGATTTGCACGTTGAATTTGATGCCATCACGAAGCGCGTGCAGGCCGCCGAGTTGGTGCGGTTTCGCGGGCTGGCCTTGTCGGCCAAACGCGTGGACCCGCCGCCGGCCGAAGCGTCGGCGCGGTTGCTGGCCGGTGAAATTCTGGCGGGCCGGCTGCCGTTACCGAACTGGGACCACGGCGTCGAACAATGGCTGGCGCGGCTGCATCTGCTCTGTCGGCACTGCCCCGAGCTTCAGCTTCCGCCTCTTAATGAAGACGACCGCAAGGATATCATCGGGCAGCTTTGCCACGGCGCGGTGAGTTACAAGGACATCAAGGAACGCGAAGTCAAACCCATCGTAATGTCCTGGTTGTCGGGCACGCAACGCGAATTGTTGGACAAACACGCGCCCGAACGGCTGACGTTGCCCAATGGTCGCACGCCCAAAGTGGTTTATGAAAACGGCAAATCGCCGCACATCGCGCTGCGGATTCAGGAACTGTACGATGTGAACCAGACGCCGAAGATTGCGCTGGGTCGTGTGCCGGTGCTGGTCCACATCCTGACCCCGGGCATGAAACCGGTCCAAATTACGCAGGATCTGGCCGGCTTCTGGCGCGAACAATATCCACGCATCAAATCCGAGTTGCAGCGCAAATATCCGAGGCACCTGTGGCGGTAAATTTGAACCGCACAGAAGCCGAGACGCAGAGATTTGACAGGGATGGCACGAATTAACACAGAGCCAAACTTTTAACCACGGATGACACGGAGGGGCAGGGATTTTAAAGCCCGTCAGGGCAGGCATCTTTTTTCTTCTCAATGACCTGAAATCGAAGCCAGCGGCAATGACGGCAAAATCCAATGGTAAATTGCCTGCCGGCGGCCCACCGGCGTATGCCATATTTGCCAAATGGCTCGGTGAATCCACACTTCAGGCAACGAATCTGCCAGCCCGGCGCCCGGGTTTCCCAACGCCGAATTTCTTCCGGAGTGAATTCAGGCGCAGCACTCATAGGTTTCATAAATCGCTTGCGAATGCCTGGCATAGAAAGCTGAGCCACCGGCGACTCGCGGCACGAATCCCGACTCGTCGGGAAACAGAAGCGCCCAAGGAGGTTGGCTCCGGCGCCTTGTCAGGTAGCATTGGCCTCGTGCTCACTTCAATTAATATCCACATTGTTACCGGACATTTATGGTAAAGCCACCTTGTAAAATCGGCTGGGGTAGTTCGTCCAAGCCGGGTCAGTAAAGTAGATCGAACCGTTGGTGATGGTGCAGGACTGCACGAGAGTCCACGCTCCGCTTGCTAAATTGGTGGACGCTTCCACAATGATAGGGAGATTCGTTGAGCCGGTGATGGTAAACCCAAATTGATTACTCTGTATCGCGATGCCACCGTTGTTGGTTAGAATTGGCGGGTTCCACGGCACAGTCCGAACAAGGGTCAGGGTGGCGAATGTGTCCCAGCCGCCATTTCCAACCAAGTAATAGGCCGTCACATTGGCGGGAACAGGGAATTCGAAGTTTAACTGTCCGCTAACAGGGGGAGCGTTGCCGGTGAAATAGAGGCTGGTCAGGTTCCAACAATCACTGAACGCAAATGGTCCGATATTCGTGATGCTACTGCCATAAATGGTGACACTGGACAGTTCGGTGCAGCCTCCGAAGGCTGAATCCTCAATACTGACGACGCTACTGGGTATGCTAACGCTGGTCAGAGTGCCGGGGTCGGTGAATGCCTCTGGCGCGATGATTGAGACAAAGTTGGAAATGGTTACACCGGGGCCAGCGCCTGTGTAGGAAACAAGCGTTATGACACTGCCATTGGTGGAATATGTAAATTGTGCCAGCAGGTCTGGCGATACAGCGAATAGGCCGCATATTGTGAACCAAGCGTGGAACATTTTCATAATTTTAATTTTTGCATCAGCTTGGCGGCGGCTTCGGGGTCTATCGTCAGTGTATCTCCATGGTGGTGTGATCCTCTTTTTCCGCGCTCCAGTGGATGAACTTGCGCATCACCCCGATGTGGAATGGGGAGTTTGAAGCCGCGCCTGTGAAGATGCGTCCGAAGTTGTTTTCGAAGTAGGGAAACATCTTGAAGAACAGGGAGTATTTTTTCTTGAGATTTTCGCCGACGACCGCGGCGTTGAACAGCTGTCCGTCATAAAAGGAATCGACGATGCCATGCCAAATCTTCAGATGGCGCATGACTTGTTCCTGGTAACGTTGGAAATCGCGCGGCGAACCTTTTTGGATGGTTTTGGCCAGCATCACCGCGCCCTGCATGCCGATCAGCAGCCCGCTGGAAAACACCGGGTCGATGAATCCCGCCGTGTCGCCAACGAGCACCCAGCCGTCGCCGACGATGCGTTCCGAGACAAGCTGGTAGTTGGCGTGTTCCATCACCGGCGTCAGCCGCTTTGAATCCCCGGCCACTTTGGACAGGACGGAATCCTGTTTCAGCAGATTGTCGTAGCGTTCCTCCTTCGTCGCGCCAAACCGGGGCAGATGTTCCGAGGGGATGACGATGCCGACGGAAACCCTTCCCGGCAGTGGAATCCGCCAACTCCAGCCGTGATCCAGCCGCGTGCTGTGGACGTGGCCTTTGAAGTCCAGCAGGGCCCGGTCAACGTGCGCAAACAGGGCCGTGTCCTTGCGTCCGCCTTCCCGTCCGGCGATGCCAAGCAATTTCGGCAGCAATCGTAAACGGCCGGTGGCGTCCACGATCAAATCCGGCTGGCCGGAGAAATAATTTTCCGTGGCGGCGAGGGATTCGTCGCTCAATTTGATTTTGTCCGTGCCGGGAATCTTTTCCGGTTTCGCGGCGGCCTCGATGATTTTCACGCCGGCCTTGCGCGCGGCGTTGAGCAGCGTGGCGTCGAACCTGTCGCGCGGCACGTTGTAGGCGTATCCCGGAAGCCCGTTGTTGATCCGGTCGAAGTGAAAATAGAAATTCTGCGTCGGACTCATGTTGACGGTCGCGCCGGGCTTGAGTTCGCTGTAGCCGCGCACTTCGTCCTCCACGCCGAGCAGGCGCAGGATGGGGACGATGGCGGGCACGGTGGATTCGCCGACGAGCAGCGTCGCCTGTTTGGGCACGTAGAAAATGGCGGTGCGGATGCCTTTGCGCACGAGGAGGATGGCCAGTGTGCAGGCCGTCGGGCCCCCGCCCAGGATGGCCACGGTTTTGATTTTGCCGTTCATGTCATTACGATGAGTGCAGGATTCAAATTCGCGCCGGGCAACTCAGATGGAGCTGGTCACCGGCAACTTTCTGGCCCGTAGATAATCGCTGAAACTCAGCAGCGGCACCGTCATGCAGGTGGTCACCAGGGCCATGATGACCAACATCGCGAAGATGCGCGGGGACAGGATGCCGGGGCCATAACCGATGTTCAGGGCAATCAACTCAATCAGCCCGCGCGTGTTCATCAAGGCTCCGAGCGCAAATGAATCAATCCAATTTACCCCCGTCAGCCGTGCCGCGAGGAGGATAACAATCAATTGCAGAAACAACCGCGGCAGCGGGTCTTGAAGATTCTGGCGCAAATTGGCAAGGAGCGAAGGCGATGGTTCCACGCCGGAAACGTCGCCCGCAATTTGAGCCGTTGATGAGGGGGCTGAAACTGAAGACGATGACGCATTCAGCTTGTACCCTTGCCCAAATATCAGCCAAATGCCCAGTGCGAAAACCGTCAGGGCCAGCAAGTAGACGACGACTGTTTTCATCTTAATCGCAGGCGTTAGTAAACCTCATCAAGAACAAATTGTCACGCCTGAACCGTCATTATAACCGCAGAGGTGCAGCGGGATTCGGAATTGTGGCGGGGACATCGCGCTGCGATGTCCGGTCGGCGCGGCGCACCGACCCTGCCTTTATTTCGCAGGCAGGCCGATGTCCTGGCTCAATTTGCCGGCGGCTTCGGGGTTCACCCATTTCACCAGTGAAATAAAGTTCACCAGCGCCGGACTGTCGGGTTTGATCTTGAACAGGTTTTTCAAGGCATGCACGACCTTGTTGTAGGTGTCCGCGTATTTTTCGTGCATCAGCCGGGAGACATAAGATTCCATCACGGCCTGGGCGATCGGATCGGTCTGGCCGTCGGGCAGATAGGGCAACAGGCAGAAGATGCGGACCAGCGCCATCGGGTCGGCATCAATCAGCACCAGCCAGCTTTGTTTGACCTCGTCGGCGTCGTATTTGGCGTGCAGCCGCTCGCGGATGGCGGCGGCAATTTCACTGGGCGCGGTCCGCTGCGCCAGGCGGGCCTTGATGTTGTCCCAGGCGACGTGCTGCGCCTGTTCGGGGGAGGCTCCGGCCTCGGACTTTTTTAATTCCGCTTCGAGGTCTTTCAAGCCGAGTTCCTTGCCGACGGCCAGGCCGAGGGCTTCCGCCTCGTTCTTGCGAATCCGGGTCGAGGCGATGATGGCCTTCACGACCGGCCGTTGCAGTTCGGGTTTGATCAAACGCAGGACGCCGACGACGGGTTGGGGTGATGGCGCCTTTTGATTGGGGATGAGATGTTTGACAAAGGTGGCCATCACGCCCTCGAGTTCGGACACCTTTTCCATTCGCAGCGTGAGCACATACTTGAGTGTCCGGCCCGTCCGGCCGACCTTCCCGATGTTATTGACGACCATCAGACGGTGGTCATGGCCGGCGACAAAGGCCAGCAGGGTTTCCGCCTGTTGGATCAGTTTTTCATCCAGGATGTCCTGGTCGTTGGTGACCACCAACTGCTCGATTACCGCGGGCAGGCGCTGGGCAAAAATGCCCTCGGGCGTTTCGGTGTTCTGATGATTGTAATAATGGAGCAGTTCCAGGATGAACGAGAGTTTCAGGAAGGCATTTTTCTGCGCCTGGGCGTCGGGGGTGGACGCCTTGCTGCGCTGGATTTTCCGGTGCAGGGCCAGCAGTTCCTTCCGTTTGTCAGCCGGGAGGGCGTCTTGGGGGAGCACCGACTCAACATCATTTTTGAAGGCCAGCACAATTTCATCCGGTTTGGGGCGCGGATTGAGTTTCGCGTCGGTGGTCAAATCGTTGAAACCGGCCAGGGCCGGCTCGCCAAATTCCCGCACAATCCGTTCGCGCGGCACCTGACCCTTGACGAAGCAGCGACTGGCCCGGACGTTTTCCGGTGAGAAGAAAGAATCCGGCTGCGCAATCAAAGACTGGAGCATTTTGGTTTCGAGGGGCGTGTCCAGACCGATCAATTCCTCGACTGCCGGCTTTATGGCTGCCGCCAGATCGCGCTTGGTTTGCTCCAAAACTTTCAGAATCGCCGGTTGCAGCACATTTCCCTCGATCTTGCCGTTGACCAGCGCGGAACAAACCTCGTTGACGTGGGCGTTGTGCTCAACCAGCCGGGTAACCATGACGCCGACATCATTGATCGGCAATTTGCTCACCAGCCCGGCAATCAGGTTCACCAGTTCGCCGTGCGATTTCTGGCGGTATTCGATGGTTTTTTCCAGGAGCGTGCGCAACGATTTGTTCTCCTGTTCCAGCGCGCTGCGCTCGGATTCCAGTTGGTCCACGCGCGAGGCCAGACTATGCCATCCCTGCTGGATTTCCTCCATCGAAGTGGGTGGGCGGTTGCCGTTTTCTGCGTCTGGCTTTGCCATGAATCAATATTCCACAATTCCGGCTTTTTTTTCCATCAATTTTTGCGCCGTGAAATGGCAATAAATGAGCCGGACATTTAGGCAAAGATACCAAAGGCGGAGCGCTGGTCTCCGATCTGGCGCGCTTTGGTATAACAGCGCTTTCAGCCGGGCCGGAGGCCGGCGTTCGGGCCGGCTTACGAATTGACGACGTGCAGCGGCAGCCGATCCTGGAGATGATGGGCGGTGGCGGGTGAATCGAAGCTGTGGCGCCCCTGGTTGGGCAAGGCACCGGCAAAATCGCGATAGAGCGTGATGGCAACGTGTTCGTTGCGGCGGATGCAATCCTTGATGGCCTCGGCGTCCTTCTGGCAATGAATCAGCGTTTTCCAGGAATAGATGTGTTTGGGTTTATGGAAGTCGCTGTTGGCGATGAACGGCAGTCGTTTAAGGCCGATGTCGTTGAAGATGTTGTTGCGATTGGCGATTTCCCAGGCGTCCAGCAGCGGCGCGAACTTTTCCTGGTTTTCCCACAGGTACAGCGTGTTCTTGCCCCACTCGCTTTTCATGATATGCGGGTGCGACGCCACGGCCAGCGCGCCTTGTTCGTGGATTTTTTCGATGATTTGTGGAATGTCGAGGGCCGGATCCACCGGCGCCTTCAAGTCAATGCCCAGCAGGTGGGCGGAGGTCTTGCGCGTGTAACCGTCCTTGTTGAACTCAATGCCGGTCATCACCAGCATCTTGTAACGCCGCCACGCGCGCTGACGTTCGCGTTCGATGACGGTGAAATATTCCTCCACCTGTTCCTGGCCCAGCGTGCAGTTGGCCAGTTCCGACAGTTTGCCGAGCAGGCGGCTGGGGTCCGCCAGATGGTCGGTGATGCAGATGCAATCGAAACCGCGTTCGCCGTAGAAATCCACAATCTCCGGCACGCTCAGCTTGCCGTCGGAATAATTCGAGTGGATGTGAAAATCGCAAAGCAACATCTGCGCCGGGTCGCTGTTGCCATTCCGGGCCGGTGCGGAACGCATGACGCGCTCCGGCGCGGTCTCAAACAGTTTGACCGCCTTGCGGCCGGGCGTGTCGTCGCCGGCCTCCGACAGGATAAGTTCGGCGATGCGCAGGGCGGCGTCGGGGCGGCTGGCCGCTCGAAGATTCTTACGCCATTCCGACCAGAGCGCGGCGCGTTTGGCGAAGGCCTTTTCGACCAGTTCGGCGACCTCGCGATTTTTTTCTCCAATGGCGCCCAGATTGCAGCGCCAGATCAGTTCCGCGTTGCCTTCCTCCTGGCCGGGGATGACCTGGTTGACGATCATCGGGCAGCGTGCGGCGATGGCCTCCTGCACCGTCGCGCCGCCGGCCTTGCTGATGACCAGATGGTGCGACATCATCAATTCGGGCATCTGGTTTGTCCAACCCAGCACCCGCACGCGGTCGGATTGTTTGCGCGTGCGCTCAATCAACTCGGCGCGCAATTTGGCGTCGCGCCCGGCGGTGATGGTGAGGTGCACGTGATCGAGTTCGAGCAGGCGGTCGATGGCCTTGCCGGCCTTTTTCTTGCCGGTGTTGATGATGTACAACACGCGACGCGGTTCGTCTCCAACCGGCGCCGGCAACTCCGCCACCGGTTCGGCGAACACGGGGTTCACGGGAAAACCCAGCACCCTGATTTGTTTTTCCGGAACGCCGCCTTTGCGCAGCACTTCGGCGGAGGCCTCGTTGGCCACGCAGAACAAATCGCTGGGCGCGCGGAACCAGGCGGAATTGATCGTGATGGAATCGGTGACGACGGTAATGAGCCGGAACGGCCGCTCATGATGGTGGTGGTAAATCTTCCGGATGACATGGCCGTAAACGGGGTAGGTGGAGATGACACAATCCGGCTGCGTCTCGGCCAGAATTTTTTCGAGTGTGCCTTGCAGGCGGGTAAAATTGCCAAGCTGCTTTTCGACGAGCGGTGATTTATCGAGCAGCGAGTAAATGCCGCCCCAAAGCCGCGGAGCATATTGCACGACCCCAAGATACGTTTTCCGGGCGAACGTATTGAACACGCCGTAACTGTCGGCGAACAGATCGATCACTTCGGTGCGCGCGTCGTCATCCAGCAACTCAATCGCGTCGCGCAAACTGCGGGCGGCGGCGTTATGCCCATCTCCGAATCCGGCGGTCAAAATCAGGATTTTTTTCATGCACGTCCTCGGTCCATAACACGCTAATTTAAACATGTTACGGCCGTGTGACGAACCGGTTAACTTTTATTCACAATTTATTCGCAACGAAATGTGAATAAAATGGCCGGTTTCGCCGGTTTTGCTGAATTAACCGATGTGACTGATCCGTTTTCGAGGTTTGCTCCGTTCTGAAATTTCCCAACTCCCGTCTGCTATCTCCCATCTGCCGACATATCCCGTCGGAAACGGTTCCCGCTATTCGGGACGGACCACCACCTAGGTGGCAGGTACCTTGACCACATCAATTAATTCCTGGCCGGTGGCAAAACATTTCCATTTTCCATTTTTGTCCACGATCGCCAGGCATCGGCGGCCATGACATTGCACCCAATGCGTTTCTTCCGCTGGTGGCGCCGACAGGTACAGGCCCATTTTCAATTGACGGAAATTAACCGGGCAATTCATTGCTCCAAACTTAACTCCGGTAATGAACGACCGTTAATCACAAATTGTCATCGTTTGTGTATTTTTTGTTAAAATGTCAGACTTGCGGGTTCAAATCGTGTTCCTGCCGGAATTCAAATGCAGTTGATAAAAGCGGCATTCTGAATCACAGTGTCATCGTGCCTTCAGAGACATTCAAAGCGAGCCGGTGGACAC
The DNA here is from genome assembly GCA_021324235.1 of Verrucomicrobiota bacterium. Taxonomy (GTDB): domain Bacteria; phylum Verrucomicrobiota; class Verrucomicrobiia; order Limisphaerales; family UBA11358; genus UBA11358. The sequence goes on along the minus strand of JAJPJM010000183.1, from coordinate 7,034 downwards.
GCGGCAATTTTCTTTTCCGCACGATCATCGAGGTGACGGAGCGGTCGGTCATCCGGCATAAGCGATCGTGGTTCAGCAAAGACGAAATCAGCATCAGCATTGCGAAGGTGGCCTCCGTACACATCAAGACCGGCATCCTCTGGTCGGACATTTTGGTTGAATCGTCCGGCGGCACCGATCCGTTGGTCAGCCACGGCCACCGGAAGGCGGATGCGCGCCGCATCCGTGAGCTGGTGGAAATCGCGCAGGGGAGTTTGGGCGATCCGGAAAAGGTGAAGTTGTCTTGAGCAGGTGGGGCGAGCGTCCTCGTTCCGCATTGCGGGATCAGCAGCCTCGCCCCGCCATTTAGCTGGAAAATAATGGTGGGAGCGATGTCGTTTATAAAACTATTCGGGTTCATTTTTGCAATGTTGTTGGCGGGTTCACTGGTCGCGCGGGCGGATGACGACGACACGGTCACCCTGCCGGACCTGATTCAGGGCGCCCAACAATGGGCGCAGGAAAATCTCGATACCAACGTTCTCAATGCCCTGCCCAAGGTGGACGACCCCGCGGTGCAGCAATTCTTCCGCGAACTGCAGCAGCGTTATCAAGGCGACTACGTGGTGGACCTGGCCTCACTGCGGCAAACGGCCCAGTCCGTCCTCTCGGTGCTGGAAAGCAGCGAGGATACCCGGCCTTACGCTGCGTGGCTCAAGGCGCAGATGGATTACCTGGATGTCGCGGATGAAATCCGGCTCACGATCCCGCCGCCCAACGTTGAAACCAACCAGCCGCCCCCGCCGATTCCCAATCCTCCGCCACAAAAGGAACGCGAGCTTTGGATAAAAAAAGTCTCGGTTGTTCCCTGGCCGGCTTCAGCCAGGGAACTGGTGCCGGAGTTGAAGCCGATTTTTACCGCGCAAAAGGTGCCGCCGGATCTGGTCTGGGTGGCGGAGGTGGAATCGTCCTTTGACCGGCGGGCGCTGAGTCCGGCAGGAGCGGCGGGATTGTTTCAACTGATGCCGGACACGGCCAAACGGTTCGGGCTTTCCCTGTGGCCGCGCGACCAGCGCTATCAAGCGGAACCGAGCGCGACTGCCTCCGCCCAGTATCTGAAATATCTTTACGATCGTTTCAAGGATTGGCGGCTGACGCTGGCCGCCTATAACGCCGGGGAAGGCACGGTGCAAAAACTTCTGGACCGCTATAAAGCGCATAGTTACGACGACATCGCCGGGCATCTGCCCGCGGAAACGCAAATGTATGTGCCCCGCGTCGAAGCCGTCCTTCAGCAGCGTGAAGGCGCGAATCTCGAACAACTTGCCGTATCGCAAAATTAAACCCATTTCCGTCGGGAATAGTACTTAGGGTTTCACCCCATGGCACCGGCACGCTTCTCCGGTTACTCTCATTCCATGAAAAATAAAAAGCTTTTCTTCAAAACCAACGGGGTTGGATTCGTATTGGGTGCTGCGCTTCTGACGATGCTGACCGCAAACACGGGCTACGCTGATGGGTTGCGCGTCGGGATAGTCGTGTCACCGCCCGTGGTGGTGGTGACGCCGCCGGTAGTCGTGGTTCAGGACGACTACATTTATTACCCCGAATATGGCGTGTATTACAACAGTCACCGGCGCCAATACGCTAATTTGGAAAATGGCGTGTGGGTTTTGCAGGCGGCACCGCAGGGTGTCTCGGTTGACGTATTGCTGGCTTCACCGTCAGTGAGGATGGATTTCCATGATTCCCCGGCCAACCATCACGCGGAAATGATTCGGAAGTATCCAAAAAATTGGAGGCCCGAGGGTGCGCATCAGGATCGTAAGGAGGATGCGAAGGGGCCCGGGCCGGATCACGACCGGAAATAGCCGGGACCAGCGGCTCCAGTGGCTTGCCCCGCTAAGGCGCTGGCGGTTGTCTCCGCCGGAACCGCCGTGAACGTACAGGCCGTAAGAGATTTCAAGGTGAATAATGAATGTCGATGGGTTTAGAGTGATAATTCGCGCCCGGAATACATTTTTTTCGGCCAGATTGGAACTTGAAAGCCAGCGGGCATTTGCAGTGATTTATGATTCCAGGCTCAACGACGCCAAGGAGGTGGTCGGCAGGGATCGGATGGAGATTGATGTCCGGTTTTTACAGCAAATCACCGAATCCGAATATCTCTACAAAAAGGTGGTTGAACTTCCGGAACCGATCCACTCCAGGCTGATGACCCTGAACCGGGAAAACGGAACTGACCAGTCACGCCCTGGCACAGCAACGACGGGAACGGCCAACCAGTTTTCTTTATAGGACGAATACGCTTCGGGCGTTTCACGATTGAACCCGTGGACTCTCCCAACACGGCGGCAAGGAAAACAAACCGGGGTGGGGATGTGCTGCCGGGCCGTCCGTGATCAAAAACCATCCGCCGATTGCAAGGATGAAGCGGATTACATTTGCCACAAAAAGGTACAAAAAAGCCAGACTTGTAACGTCGCGCGTCTCCGAGCAAGGAGTTGTTCTTTCCAAAACAAAACGGCCGGAACGATTTTCTCATTCCGGCTTGTGCCTTCGACTGTCGACCCTCAACCGATCACGTGGCCGTCATGGGGAACAGGCCCTGTTCGGACTGCGCGAAGGCTGGTGCCTCCGGGTGGTTCGCCGGGCGAATGAAATTTGTCCGGCCAGCGCCGGACGCATCTCTCACTTTCAGGGCGAGTCGGTCGAAGCGCGCGTGAATCTGGTCTAGGTGTTCGTCGTCCCTGTCCGGCGGTTGGTATTGGTCATGAACACTCTTATTGTGTTTCATGCAGCAACCATAGACTGGCAACGATACGTCCGATATGGGGTGTTCACCTGATTGCGGGTTCTGCTCGTTCCGACCTTGGTTTCAGCCTTCCCATCTCCCATCTACTAACTTCTTTCAGTCGGTTACCCTCCCGCAAATACCGGTCGAAAGTTTGCCTCGGTCAGGATGCGTGCGACTTCCGCGCGTTTATCGCCCTGAATCTCGATCTGGCCGTTCTTCACCGTGCCGCCGGTGCCGCACGCGCGCTGCATCGCCTTGGCCAATTGCTCCTTCTCCGGCAGTCCGATGCCGACAAAGCCTTTCACCACCGTCACCGTCTTGCCGCCGCGCCCGGCGGTCTGTCGGATGATGTCCACGCGCCCGCGATTCTTCGGCGCCGGTTTCGAGGGTGGCGCGGAATCTGCCGCCGGATTTTCCGGCGCGGGCGGGAGCCCGTCACCGGACAGGGCAGCAAAGGGATTCTGACTTAAACCTGGTCCGCCATCGGTGGGAATGCGTTTGCGTCCGCTCATGTGTGTTTTGACTGAAAGAGGCTAAAGGCTAAATTCCAAATGCCAAATTATTTTGAGCCTTCCATTGCAGACAGCCCTGACGACAGATTGAAACCCGAACATCGGAGGAACCAAATGCACAGATCCGTCTGCCATCAGAGCCGAGTGAATATACTCCATTTCCAACTTTTTGCCAGCATCGCATCCGGTTTGGCCTTGGCAAAGTGATGGCTATGATTATTGTTTGCCTCACCATGAAGCCCACCTGCCGAATCTTGCTGCTGTCCCTTATCCTATGCAGCACACCGAATTTGCTGCGGGCGCAAACCACCAACGTACCGGCCTGGGCGCAGCCGGGTTCCGCCACGCACGTCCAGGTCGCGCCACCGGTGGATTTTCACCGGCCCAGCAGGAATTTCAGCGTGCCGCTCGGCCTGTTTGAGGGCCAATCTGACATCGGAAGCGCGGTCGTGCCGGGCAGCGCCAGTTATGACGCCAACACAAAACAGTACACCATCAATTCCGCCGGCTACAACATCTGGTACATGCGCGACGAGTTTCGTTTTCTCTGGAAGAAAATGTCCGGCGACGTTTCCCTGGCAGCCGACATCACGTTCCCGGATGCAGCCGGGTACGGCGACCGCAAGGCCGTCCTCATCATCCGCCAGGACCTCGATGACGGTTCGAAGGAGGCGTTCGTGGCCCTGCACGGTGCCGGCATGATTCAACTGGCGCAACGGCCTGAAAAAAATATACGCATCAAGGACATGGAATATCGCATCGGCAGCCGCGGCGGGCTTCCCGGCGGCAAGACCCCCGACGACCTTGTCACCGCCAATGCCAGACGCATTGGCATCGAAAAACACGGCGATTCCTTTGCCCTCTTCGTGAGTCTTACCGGTGAGCCCATGCACCAGTTCGGCCCACCCATCAAGCTGCACCTGGACGGGCCTTTCTACGTTGGCATCGGCTTCTGCTCGCATCTGCCTGACAAGTCTGATACGGCCGTATTTTCTGACGTCGTTCTCAAGAACTCCGCCGGCAGGATGCGGTAAAATGCGGCCGCTGACGAAAGCGCCACCCGGTTTGTGATTGACTTTTCATTTCCATTAGATTTCAATATATCCCTCATGAGTGGCAGCCAGCTGTTCATCCGGTGTTCCGTGCTTCTGTTTATTGTCCCCGCGGTGTACGCCGGCCCGGGCCAGCTCTCGATGTCCTCCCAAATCCAGTATCCCACTGTCATCCAGGGTTATCAGGACCCGGTCACTGCGCAGATTTACAACGAGGCTGCGCCCGGTTCCGATCCCGTGAATTTCAGCGTGTACGCGACCTTTCCCTATGGCAGCTCCGGCACTTATTCGGGGACCAGGGCGGCCGACGGTGGCAGCGGCTACCTCAACCTGCCGTTCTCGTTCAATTCGGGACTGGTGAGCCCCGGCTCGCAAACCGTCAGCGTCACCGCCACCGACACCGGCACGGGTGGATCGCTCACGCAATCCGGCAGCGTTCTAGTTCTGGCGCACGCCGACCCGGCTTTTAACATCGGCGGGAACGTCGTCCAGTTGTCGTCCCAGCCGTTGAGCCCGGCCGCGCAGGAACCGTCGGTGGACCCGCTGGCCTTTGGCGCCACCGGTGGCGGCGAGAGCTTTGCCGCGCGGGCGCCCAATGCCATTAACGACCCGGTCGCGCCGACCGCCGGGTTGGACCTGGACAGCATCACCGCCATCGGCGATTCCCAGATCACGCTGACCCTGGCGCCGTTCACGGACCTGGCCGCCAACGACGATCCCGCCTTCGGCGATCCGTTTCAAATCCTGGTGGATGGTTCGGTTCCCGGGGTTTATTTCACGGATTTCGAGTTGAACTATTCGGATGAGCAGGATCTTCCCGGGGCGGACGCGACCGGGTCGGAACACGCTTATTTCGCCGTGCAGGTGACCGTGACCCCCGGCGGGGTCACCGGGGAAGTGCTCGTTCCGGAGCCGGGTTCCGGTGGTCTGTTGGCTTTGGGCCTTCTGTCCGTGTTGCCCGTCGCGCGTTCGCATCGGCGACTCATCGCTTAAGCCGGGCAAGGTTCAAAACGCGGACCGGTCTCTTCACCTTTCACACGCATCGGAATACCCGCCCGCGCGTCATGCCTCTGACGATGCCGATCGTGTAGTTCAAGACGGCATGCCTCAACGCGCCCCAGAGCGTAAAATGCCAGCTTGTCTCCATGCCATCCATAAACGTAATCAGTCCGCGTCGCGCCATGGTTTCACAACGCTCCGCCCGCAACCTTTTAAACTCCTCCACCTCGTGCCCTTCGCCAAAAAGTTGCACCATCGCGCCCTTGTCCCGGAGCAAATCCCGATGATTTTGCAGCAGCGCCTGAAACGTGTTCACCACTGTCAACTGGCCCATCCAATGTCCCAACAAATCAATCTGCGCGCCATTCTGGTTGGCCGTGGTGTAATAGACCTTGCCGTTTTGTGTGGGCGTGTGAATCGTCACGCCTTGCGATTTCAGTGTAAAAATGTTGCCGGAGCAAACCACGACGAAGCAGTCCCTTTCCGGCGAAACCAGCAAAGCGTAATTTTGGCGGTAATTGGGCGTTCGGGGATCGGGCGCCCAGCCCAACAAAATAAATCCGCATTGGAGCGCTTGATTCGTCCATTGCTCAGCGTAACCCGCCACATCCGGGTAGGGTGGTTGCGTTCCCAGGTCGCCGTATTGCCAGACCAATCGCTTCTCCAGCCGGCCGGTCACCGTGATCAAGGCGATGAAAAACACCGGCATGACAATGTAGACAATGATATGCGCGCTCGTCATATGACGGTTTGGTTCTCTGAATGCCGCAAATTTGTCCTCCTGCGAACCGATGTCAACCGCGAATATGTTGCCATTCCTCTTCTTCAAAAAATGGTGATGTCTTATTATCAAGGTAGGGACGGCGCGCTGCGCTGTCCGCCCGCCGCAGCGTGGTGTCCAGCCATTGAAAACCATATACCCCTCAAAAAGTCTCGCGCTTGACAGCACCCGCCGGGTCTGTCATTTGCAGGCCCCTGATGAAACCTTTGCTCTTCGCTCTCCTTGTTGTGTTTGTTTGCGGCCGTCTGAACGCGCAGACGAATGTCTGGCAGCCGTCGCCGGGTCATACACAAGTGCCGATCTGGCCGGGAGCCGCGCCGGACGCGCAGCCGGTGCCGGGGGCGGAATATGTCACGAACACTTTGACGCCAAAGGGCAAGCCGTTGGTTTGGGTATGCAATGTTTCACAGCCGACGATGACGGTCTACCCGCCAGGGGGAACGAACACAGGGATGGCAATGGTCGTATTTCCCGGCGGCGGCTACAATGCGTTGGCCATGGACCTGGAAGGCACGGAGATTTGTGATTGGCTGACGTCCAGGGGTATCACGGCCGTACTCTTGAAATACCGCGTGCCGACTCCAAAAAGGGAGGCATATGGGGCGTCGCCGATGGCGTTGGAAGATGCGCAAAGGACATTGGGTCTGGTGCGTTTTCACGCCGCGGAATGGCATATTGACCCGCACAAGATTGGCGTGATCGGTTTTTCGGCAGGAGGGCATATGGTGGCAGCGACGAGCACGCATTTCGACAAACGTTCGTATCCGGCGGTGGATGCGGCGGACCAGGAAAGCTGCCGGCCGGATTTTGCCATAGCTTGTTATCCGGGACACCTGTGGGGCGGCGATGAAGATTTAAATTTGAATCCGAATGTTCCCGTTACCACCAATACGCCGCCCACGTTTATTGTGCAG
>JAJPJM010000043.1 GCA_021324235.1 Verrucomicrobiota bacterium | reverse complement strand
TTGTCCTGAGTACAGTCTCGAACCCGAGGATATTTGGGCAGTTTCCAAGCGGCGTCCGCCAATGAGCGCAATACCGATGGTTTCCTTCTGCGATCTACCCTTGTCACTGATTGGCAAGCACCTAAAGGAATACGGTAGCTTCGGCGTAGGCTTGAAAAAAAGCTGGGGGACTCGGAACGGCGTTGCACCGGTTATCTACACGCACAGCAGGGCCAAGACGCGCCCGGCTGTCGCCCGCCTGACCAACAGAGCGCGTAAACACTGTGACAGGGCTGCTCTAAAAGACCTAATGTTCCTAGCAGCGTATACCAAACTGTTCGAGGGACACTCTTGGAGAAACGGCCGCGTTCAAAAAAGGAAAATACGATTTTACGACGAAAGAGAATGGCGCTATGTCCCCAGCATCGTCGGATCTGAACCGATGTTCCTGCCATTTGAGGAGTATGAAGATATTCCAAGACGGACAACGCTACACAACATTCTCAAAAGGAAACACAGTTTGGAAGTTACCCCAGACGTGATTCAGTATTTGGTTGTGCCTCATGATAATGAGGAAAAGAACATCCTAGAACTGCATGACTGCCTCACGAATCTTTACTCCCGCAAGGATGCAATTCTGGCGAGTACCGCTATTATGACGGACGACTGCATCAAGGAGGATATTTAATTGGGTCGCCACTCCTTCCAATTAAAACGGCCAGTTGACGCCGACAGAAAAATAAAGCTGTCCGCCCAGATTCAATCGTCCCATGCGGCCGCCGCCGCTGATGGTGGCATTGCTCATGGGCATGAATTGCACGCCGGCAAAAATATCGCCGTTGTCCACCACGTGGCACAGCACCGTCGCGTTCACATAACCACCATAGACAAAATCGGTCCCTCCAATACTGCCTGAATTGCGGGCGCTGACACCATTGGCGGTTATGATTTCGTCAAATTTGTAATCGCCCGACACGATGCCTATGGCGGGACCGACGCCCAGGGACAAACTGAGATGGTCGCTCAAATCCCAATAGAATGTCGGCCCCAATCTCAGGGTGTAGAGCATCACGTCCAGCGATTGCGAGCCACCGACAGTGCCGGCAGTCTGGTTGGTGGATATGTTTGCTGCGGTGCTGATGGTCGGTTCACCATCCCGGTTGAAGCCGCCTTGATACGGCGACCCGGGCACGACGATGCCACCGGTGTTGAACGTGTACGTCAACTGATTGACGGATGCCGGCAACGTGCTGTTTTCGCTGAGGCTGATGGGCAGCAGGCCAAAGCCAAGTTCCCAACCGACCCGTGCATGCTTCCAGTACCAGAGATTGTCTCCATAAGCCATGTCGAATCCGGGAAACGGCCCGCCGTTCTCCTTTGAACTGCCGGTGGCGGAGAACGCGTTGGCGGCATGCATCGCCAGAGCCGTTCCGTTCAATTGTGACGCATTATTGTAGCCCCAATAACCCGTCTGGCCGAAGGCGTTTCCGGTATTGTCCGTCCGCACATAGCCGTCGTCAAAAATCCCGCTGGCCGGATTGTTGCCGGAGATGGTGAACGTTCCGCTCCGGCTGAAATTGGCGCTGATGTTCATGCCCACCAGCACGCCGACGTGAAAATGCCGCGTCCAGTCGTCCGTGTTCGAAGGAATGCGAAGGAAGGCATAGGAATCCGGATTCCCGCCGAACGATTCCGGCTGGGCCAGGACCACGGGTGCAAAACCCGTCAGCGCCACCAACCAGCACCATCCTAAAATGGTCCGGAAGCGCAAGTTGATTGCAAGGTGGTGCATGAAATCAGGGATTTTGGTAAACGCGATAAAAGCGCGCGGCATTGGTCGGCACGCTCCTGGTCGTCGGCGGGCCGTAATCAATCCATTGGGTGCGGTTTGCCGGCGCCACGATGGATGGCGGGGCAATCGCGGCGTTGGAAAATGAAACATTGTCGCTGTAAACCACCGTATAAGTCCGCCCCAAGGTGGACGGGAATTCGATCAGCATGTTGCCATTGGCCAGCTGAACGAGGCGGCTGATGTTGAGGTTCGTGCTCGTGGCGGTGATCACGGGTGGTGCCCAGCTGGGCAGCGGCACGGCCAAGGCGTTCAACTGGCCGTTGGTGAACGGAAAGTAAGCGCTGGCGGAATATTGCAGCAGCAAATTGACGCTCTGGTTCGTGTTCAATGCGGCACTGTAATACACAAACGGGTTGCCACCGTTCGTACCGACGGCGTTGTACAGGCGGTTGGTCAAACCGGCGATGACAACACGCACGGCGGGAACACCATTGGTGCCGGCGTTCGTCACGGTAATCGACTGTTCCACCAGCCCGTTTTGCGGATTGTACGCCTGGGCGGAATTGGTGAAGGCCACGAGCAGACCGGGAAGATAGCCGATTACGGTAACGTTGTTACTGGCGAAATTGTTGGTGGTGTTGGTGTCCAGCACCCCCGCTGAACCAACGGATGCGGAAAGCAGCAGGGACCCCGCGTTGGTCGGTTCAACCGTGAATTGCAAACTGGCGAAACCGCCATTCGCCAGCGTGCCCAGGTTGAAAATCATGTTGCTGCCCGCGAGTGAATAGGCAAAGCTCGCCGGAGAAACCCCCAGCAACAATACGCCCGCCGGCAAGGTATTGGTTAGTATCACGCCAGGCGCATCACCCGGCCCGGCGTTGGTAAGGGCAACCCCGTAAGTCATCAAATCGTTGGTAATCACCGGCTGATTTGGTCCGGTCATCGCCACGCCCAGATCGGCCAGAATCACCAGGTTGGTGACCTGCACCACCGTATTGGTGGAAGTGATATTGGTCAGGCCGAAGTCGGTGGAAGCGACCGATACCGTATTGGTGATGAACCCAACCGCCGTCGGTTCAGCAACCACGGTCAATTGGACAAAGTTGCTCGACCCGAATGTGCCGAGGTCAAAAGCGATCACATTGCTGCTGATTTGGACATAACCTGGTGTCGCTCCCACAAATTGGGCCGATACGGGCAGAATGTTGGTGACCACCGCATCGCCCAGACTCACACCCACGTTGGTGATGTTGAGGGTGTAAGTGACGGAATTGCTGACCAGGATGGAACTGGACGAAGGAGTGACGGACAGTCCGAATTGCTGGGCATGGGTCTGCAAAGAGACGACCATTATCGCCGTAACCAGCAAAACGAGCTTCAGAAAATGGGGGAAACCCTTCACATTAAAAAAATCCCAAGCTTATATCACCGGCAGGATGCAAAAGTTTTGCGTTTTTGGCAATCTTTTGCGCTAAAAGGCAGCGTCCTAATTTGTAGGCGACGAGGTGACGAGTCGTTTGGGTCAGCACTCCTTACGTCGTGCCCTACAACCAAATCAGGACACTACCCGCTACATGGAAGCTTCCCGTTTGACGTTATCACCTTTTTTCCGAAGAATCCCGTCATGAGATCCCTGCCCTCTGTCCTGCTGCTGACCGGTCTGCTCCATTTCAGCGTGGCTGGAGCTGAAGTGCACGTCTGGGACAAAGTGGAGTTGACCTTTCACGCACAGAATCATTACGCCAATCCTTATACCAACGTCGAGGTCTGGGTGGATTTGAAAGGACCGGGCTTTGACAAACGCTGCTACGGGTTTTGGGACGGCGACGACGTTTTTCGGGTGCGGGTCCTGGCCACCCAACCGGGCGAATGGACGTGGCAGAGCGGGTCGAATCAAAAAGACGCCGGCCTGAACAACCAGCACGGCAGTTTCGCCGCGGTCGCCTGGACCGAGGCAGAGAAAGCGGCCGTGCCCACGCGCCGCGGGCTGATCGAGCCGTCTGCCAACGGTCATGCCTTTGATTATGCCGACGGCACGCCATTCATTCTCCTGGGCGACACCTGGTATGCAGCCTCAACCCACCGCTTCAAGTGGTACGACGACGACCGGGAACGCCCCATCGGCCCGGAAGCCGGCTTCAAGGACTTTGTGCGTTTGCGGAAAAGCCAGGGCTTCAACAGCGTGCTCATCCTGGCCGCGTTTCCCAACTGGGCGGACGACGGGAAACCGTGGGAAATCTGGCTGGACACGAATGCCAACCTCGGTGTGCGGTCGACCTGGGTGAACCAGGGCGATATTGCCAGTCACGTGCCGCGTGATCAGTGGCGTGCCAAGGAGATGACGAACGAAGGTGGCCGGGCCTTCCTGTTCCCCGGCAAGGTTCCGGGTTATGAACAAATTTATCCGGATGTGGACCGCATCAACCCGGATTATTTCAAATACCTGGACCGGAAGATGGATTACCTGAACGCGCAGGGATTCATTCCCATCATTGAAGTTGCGCGCCGGGACATGACCTCGTGCTGGGCCAGATACTACGACTGGCCGGAATCGTACTCGCGTTACATCGAATATGTGTGGAGCCGCTACCAGGCCAACAACTGTCTGCTCAGCCCGGTACATTACGACTATCCGCAAATGACCGCCACCCCGCGCCAGCTCAATGAAGCCGCCAATCTGGTCATTCAGAAGTATGGTCGTCCGCCGTTCGGGACCCTCGTTTCCTGCAATTCATCGGTGTCCAGCCTTTTGGATTTTGGCGGACCGGCAGAGAACCAATGGCTGACATTCCATCAAATCGGCAACCTGCGGGAACATGACGCCTACTGGTATCTCACCCAGATTTACGACGCCCAACCGGCGCGGCCCGCCTTGAACGGCGAGCCGTACTATTCCGGCATGGCCGACAAACGCTACACGCCTTATCGATACGGAGCGCCGGGCGGGACGGAGGACGACGACCGCGACGTGCGTTCGGGCATGTACGGCAGCTTTCTCTCCGGCGGCTTTGCCGGTCATATTTATGGTGCGGAAGGCATTTGGGGCGCGGACATCGAGCCGGGTTCCGACCCCTTCATGTGGCAGGCTTTTCAATGGAACTCCGCCAACCTGATGCAGTATCTGAAAACATTCGCGTTGTGCGAGGGCCGCCGGTACCAGGATTTGGTTCCCGACGCGAACCTGGTTTCGCCAAGCGAAACGCATCTCACCAAGGGTTTCACCGGTTGGGCGTATTGTGCCCGGACGCCCGACCAGACTTTCTTCCTTGCCTACTTTGAAAAGGATTGTCCGGACCGGAGCATGATTCGCGGAGCCTTGCCCAACACAACCTATGAGGCGGAATGGTTTGATCCGCGCACCGGCCGGTGGTCGAAGGCGGGCGACGGCCGGTTAAAGGCGAACGTGTGGGGTTGGGTGGTGCTGCCGGATTTTCCATCCAACGACGACTGGGGCCTGAAGTTGACCACCGGCCCGGAAGGACACTGAAAACAGAGTTCGGCCTTCACTTCATTTTATCTTCCAACGGAACTGGCAAAATCCGGTGACTAAATCACAAAATGGAACAAGCCGCGGATGGCGCCGGACATTAAGTTGTTCGCAACGATAAATTGAGCTTGCGTTCGATGCGCCAAAACGGTTGATGTTCAACCTTTGCCCGGCCGGGCGCGAGAGGTTGGAAAATTTAAATTGATAAACTATGAATGCTGAAATTGAAAAACTGCTGGCGGATTCCGCCAAAGGGCTTCTGGAACACAAATGCAAAACCGTGCCAAAAGAGCGGCTCCACCTGCCGGGACCGGACTTCGTGGACCGCATTTTTGCGCCCACCGACCGCAATTCCCAGGTATTGCGCAACCTCCAGACGCTGTTCCATTCGGGCCGGCTCGCCGGCTCGGGTTACGTGTCCATCCTGCCCGTTGATCAGGGCATTGAACACTCCGGCGGCGCAAGTTTTGCCAAAAACCCCGACTATTTTGATCCGGAAAACATCGTGAAGCTCGCCATGGAAGGCGGTTGCAACGCGGTCGCCTCCACGCTCGGCGTGCTCGGCGCCGTCTCGCGCAAGTACGCACATCGTATTCCCTTCCTCGTGAAACTGAACCACAATGAATTGCTTACCTGCCCCAATCGGTTCGACCAGGTTTATTTTGCCCAGGTCGAGCAGGCGTGGAACATGGGCGCGGCCGCCGTCGGCGCGACCATCTACTTCGGCTCGCCGGAATCAACGCGGCAGATTGTGGAGACCAGCATCGCCTTCAAACGCGCGCACGAACTCGGTCTGGCCACGGTCCTTTGGTGCTACCTGCGCAGCAGTTCGTTCAAGACCAAGGAAAAGGACTTTCACGTCAGTGCCGACCTGACGGGCCAGGCCAATCACCTGGGCGTCACCATCGAAGCCGACATCATCAAGCAGAAACTGCCCGAGAACAATGGCGGTTACAAGGCGGTGAGCGCCGCCCTGGGCAGCACCTACGGCAAAATCGATGAGCGCGTTTATACGGAACTGTCCAGTGACCATCCGATCGATCTTTGCCGTTATCAGGTGCTGAATTGTTACGCGGGCCGGGCCGGGCTCATCAACTCCGGCGGTGAATCCAAGGGCGCGGGCGACCTCGCCGCCGCGGTGAAAACCGCCGTCGTCAATAAACGCGCCGGCGGCATGGGACTCATTTCCGGCCGCAAAGCGTTCCAACGCCCGCTGAAGGAAGGCATCAAACTGCTGAACCTGATTCAGGACGTTTATCTCGACAAAGACATTACGGTTGCCTGAGCGTAATCGCCAGGTCCGAGACAAGAATCCATCGCCGCACGGACGCAACCGCGTCCGCTGCGGCGGTGGTGTTTTTATACACCGCGCTTGCGTCGGAGCTCGATTTAGCCAATAAAAAGGCGTGGATTGGCTTGAGCATATCTCCCGGTTCTGGCCGCATCTGGCGGCGAGCTTCGATTTTCTGGCTTCCCTGCTCGCGTCCATTCATGCCCTGCTCCACAAACGCGATTCCCGCGCCGCCACCCTCTGGATCGGTTTCATCTGGCTGCTGCCGGTGTTCGGCCCGCTTTCGTACCTCGCGATGGGGGTCAACCGCATCCGCCGGCGCGCACAGTCCCTGGGCGTTCATAAAACCTTGAACCGGCCGGTCCCGGAAAATCTCGGCGAACCCGAACATGCCGGCGCCGAACATCTGCAAATGCTCGCCCGGGTGGTAAGCCGGGTCGTCGCGCAACCGTTGATCCCGGGCAACCAAATCGAACCGCTGGTCAACGGCGACGCGGCCTTTCCCGCCATGCTGGCCGCCATCGAATCCGCGCAAAAAACCATCTCGCTCTCGACCTACATTTTTGACAACGACCCCAGCGGTCAAAAATTCGTTGCCGCGCTCGCGCGCGCCGTCCAGCGCGGAGTTCAGGTGCGCGTGTTGATTGACGCCGCCGGGACGCGCTATTCGTGGCCGCCGGTCACGGGGAGATTGCGCCACGCAAAAATTCCCCACGCCCGGTTCCTCCCGGCATCGCTGCTGACGCCGTGGCGCGTGGCCACCATCAATCTCCGCAACCATCGCAAAATGCTCATCGTGGATGGGAAAATCGCCTTCACCGGCGGCATGAATATCCGCCATGGCAATGTGCTCGCCGACCAGCCCAAAAGCCCGGTGCAGGATTTGCAATTCCATGTCGAAGGCCCGGTCGTTACCCAGTTGCAGGAGTCGTTCGTCAATGATTGGGCGTTTTGCACCCGGGAAATTCTCAAAGGCAGTGAATGGCTTCCGGAATTGTCCGAAGGTGGCGAGGTCATCGCCCGGGTCATCACGGACGGCCCGGACGGCGATTTTGAAAAGGCGCGCTGGACGCTGCTGGCCGCGCTGGCGGAAGCGCAAACGTCCGCGCAAATTGTCACCCCGTATTTTCTGCCGGACCCGGCGCTCATCTCCGCGTTGAATCTGGCGGCGCTGCGCGGCGTGCGCGTGGACATTATCCTGCCCGCTAAAAATAATCTGCCGTTCGTCCATTGGGCGTCGCGCGCGATGTGGTGGCAGGTGCTCCAGCGCGGCTGCCGCCTCTGGCTCACGCCGCCGCCGTTCGATCATTCCAAACTGATGATCGTGGACGGCCATTGGGTTTTGTTTGGCTCGGCCAACTGGGACGCGCGCAGTCTGCGATTGAATTTCGAGCTGAACGTTGAATGCTATGGCCGCGAGTTCGCCCAGCGCATGGAATCGGTGATTGAACAAAAACTTCGCCACGCCCGCGAAGTGACCCTGGCCGAGGCGGATGGACGGCCGTTCCTGTCCCGCTTGCGCGACGCCATCGCCCGGTTGTTTTCACCTTACTTATGAATGGAGAAGTTTCGATGACCAAAAATTTCAAACCTGGACCATCCCCTCACCCGGCCGCTGGCCACCCTCTCCCCGCCCAGCGGGGAGAGGGACGGGGCGAGGGGCACTTATCTTGAACATCCAAAAGTTAATTACGCATGAGAACATTCGACAGTCTGACCGAACAGGAAATCCTCGCCCTGGCCATTTCCCAGGAGGAGGAGGACGCCCGCATCTACGAAGATTTTGTGGACGGCCTGCAAGCCAACTATCCCGAGCAGGCCGAAAAATTTCGCGTCATGCGCCGTGAGGAGGATGGCCATCGTCATCGCCTGCTGGAGCTTTACAAAAGCCGTTTTGGCGACCACGTCCCGCATATCCGGCGGCAGGACGTGCGTGGTTTTGTCGACCGCAAACCCGTCTGGCTCGTGCGGCCGCTCGGCTTGAAGACCGTCCAAAAGACCGCCGAGACCATGGAAGTGGAAACCCGGCGCTTTTACGAAGCTGCCGCCCGCCGCGCCACTGACACCGGCATCCGCCAGTTGCTGGGCGATCTTGCGGAAGAGGAACGCAATCACGCGCGCACGGCGGAACAAATCACCCTGACCAAACTCAGCGAAACCGAATCCGCGCAACAAAAACGGCTGTTCCTCCTGCAAGTCATCCAACCGGGTCTGGTCGGCTTGATGGACGGTTCGGTTTCAACGCTGGCGCCGCTCTTCGCCGCCGCGTTCGCCACCCACAGCAGCTTTCAAACTTTTCTCGTGGGCCTGGCCGCAAGCGTCGGCGCGGGCATCAGCATGGGATTTGCCGAGGCGTTGTCCGACGACGGCAGCCTGACCGGACGCGGGCATCCCTGGGTACGCGGACTCGTGTGCGGCTTGATGACGGCACTCGGCGGCATCGGCCATACCCTGCCCTACCTGATACCCAGCTTCAGAACCGCCACCAGCGTTGCCGTGTGCGTGGTGCTGGTGGAACTGGGCCTCATCTCCTGGATCCGACACCGGTTCATGGACACGCCGCTCGTATCGGCCGTGCTGCAGATCGCGCTGGGCGGTGCGCTGGTTTTCCTGGCGGGAATTTTGATCGGGAATTCGTGAAGCGCCGCCCGGTCTCACTAGATGGTGAAACGCACTTGCCACGGTGAACGGGTTCACCACAAAATCCGGCGTGGATTGAACAAGGTGATTTAACGCCATGTATTACATACCCATCATTGCCGGCAGCACGCGCCGGGACCGGCAAAGCATCAAGGTGGCGCGCTTTGTCCTGGCACGGTTGCGGTCGCGCGAAGGCATAAGCACGGAACTGCTTGACCTGTTGGAATACAATTTTCCCATCATGGAAGAACGCCTGCATCGCCGCGACGATCCGCCGCCGCGCCTGCAGGAGTTTGGCGATAAAATCGGCCGCGCCGATTCGTTCATCATTGTTTCGCCGGAATACAACAATGGCTATCCCGGCGTGCTCAAAAACGCGCTGGATTATCTGCTGCCGGAATACGAACGCAAACCGGTCGGCATCGTGACGGTTTCGGCGGGCGGCTTTGGCGGCATCACCTGTCTGGCCCAGTTGCGTCTGGTGACGATTGGGATGGGCGCCTTTCCAATCCCGGAAAACCTGTCGGTCTCGCACGTGCACGACACCTTTCAGGAGGACGGCACGCCCAACGATACCGCCTACGAAAAACGGGCGGCGGTGTTTCTTGATGAAGTTCTCTGGTTCACCGAAGCTATTGCCACCCAGAAAGCCAGGAAGAAATCGGCCTGAGCCATATTCATTGATGAAAAAGAAAACAACCACCACATCAGAACCGGAAGGCCTCCGGCGACGTCTGACGGAACTCCGTCATGCCCTGCTCAAATTGCACAAGGCGCTGGTTGACTCGGAGAAAGTGGGTTACGAAAAGACCATGGGCCAGATCCCGTCGCCGAACCATTTTTTGCAACTCCTTACCAAGGACCCCTGGTTCGCCTGGTTGCATCCGCTTTCCCAACTCATCGTTGCCATGGACGAGGCCCTGGACGCGGATGAACCGTTGACCGCGGACAAGGTTGAAGCCCTGGTGCGCCAATCGGACCTCCTGCTGGTGGTCCAGGAAAGCAGCGACGGGTTTTCCGGGCATTATTATCAGGCCCTGCAACGCGACCCGGACGTGGTGCTGGCGCACGCGGAGGTGGTAAAACTCCGCGGCCCGCGGAAAGGTTGAGTTAGCAATGATAACGAACTCGCAAACGAGGAGAGCGTTCGCGTCGTTGCTTCGTGCGCTTCCGCATTTCCGCGTAGCGCAGACATTCTTGTCTGCGGGTTGGCGGGATATTCCTGTCCCGTGTTCCGAAACTAGAGAAGATTTTCCGATACGGTAACTGAAAATTCGCCAGAACTAGCAGCTGGAAAGTCTGCTCCACAAATGCCTGGCTACGGTCACGTTTGAGAACAGTACGCGTGGCTCCATTGCCAGTCTTCCGATTGCCGACAAAGACCAGCTTTCACCGGATTCATCGCGGTGTAATGGCAACAACGGACAAGGTCGTCATCATCGCGCACAAAGTGGTCGTAGGATTCCGCTTGCCAGAACGTTGTTCCGGTGCGCTTCAAAATTCGATTGGCTTGGTGAGCAGTGAAGCCTTTCCAACCTTTCAAAATCCGGCTTAACGTCCAATCCGCTCGCGGATGCAGCACGACATGGACGTGATTTGGCATCACCACCCACGCATGTAAATCGAACCGTTGGCCGGCGTGAAACTGGATGGCGCTGGCCGCCATGCCGGCGATTTCCGGCCGGGCCAGCCAGCACTCACCGTGTCCGGCATCGAGATAATGGTCCACGCGCGCGGAATACCACCGGAACAATTCCTCCCGTTCGTGCCAGGCCAATGGTCGCTTGGCGGCCTGGGATTGGGCGATGATGGCTTCGCGCTCGGCCTTGAACTTGAGCAGGATGTCCCTGGGCAAAGTGCCGGCGAGCCGGAAGGTGACGAATTAAGCAGCGCCTTCACGCTTCAGATGCGGAAGGACGCCCCGCGAATGCAGACCGGCCATAAACCTGCGCGAGGCCGGCTCGAGGCTGCGGGAATCCATAACCGCAGAATGCACCGTTGCCTATCTGCAAGCAAGCCGTGCTTTGGCGTAGCGCAGACATTCTTGTCTGTGGGTTGACGGGACATTCCTGTCTCGTGTCCCAAAACCGGGGACTCCTTTCCAATACTGGCGACTGGAAAGTCGCCAGGACTCGCAGGCTGGAAAGCCTGCGTTACTTCGTTCTTGGCTACGCCAACACCTGGCGGCAGGCGGCTTGAAGTTTCTTCAGCCCAGCCCTGGACTTGGCCTCGATGTAGCAGCGAATCAACGGTTCCGTGCCGCTGGCGCGGAAGGCCACCCATTCGCGGTTCGGCAGCAGGAATTTGAACCCGTCGGTGGTGATGAATTTTTCCACTTTGAATGTGCCGATGCTTTTCAGACCGCTGCCGAGTTTCGCCAGCAACGCGTCTTTTTTCTCCGGCGCGAAGCTGACGTTGATGCGGTCGGTGTAAAATTCACCGATTTGCTTCGAGAGTTCCTTTAGAATCCGGCCGAGCGATTTCTTTTCGGTGGCGACCAGTTCGGCCATGAGCAGGCAGGCGAGAATGCCGTCTTTCTCCGGCACGTGACCCTTGACGCTCAGGCCGCCCGATTCCTCACCGCCGACGATGATGGGCTCGCTCTCCATGAGAGCGCCGATGTATTTGAAACCGACCGGCGTCTCGTGCACTTTCACGCCGAGCAATTCCGCAACGGCGTCCACCTGATGGCTGGTCGGCACGGTGCGCACCACCGCACCGGTCCAGCCGCGGTTCTTTTTCAAATGATAAAGCGTCAGCGCGAGAATCTGATTTGGCGTCAGCCAGGTGCCGTCCTTGTCCACAATACCAAACCGGTCGGCGTCGCCGTCGAGACCGAGGCCGATCTGGGCCTTGCCACTGCGGACGAATTTGCTGACGTCGGCCATGCCGGCGGCGTTCGGTTCGGGATGATGCCCGCCGAACAGTGGATTAATTTCACCATGAAAAACCGTCACTTTGGCACCAATGCCTTCAAGCAGGTGATCGAGGTAACCGCGCCCGGTGCCGTATTCCAGCTCGACCGCCACCTTGAGCTTCGCTTTTTTGAGCGCTGGAAAATCAATGAGCTTGCGCAGCTGTTTGAAATAATCCGGCTGCGGATCGAACGTGGGACATTGGTACGTCCCGATGACCGCGCCTTTGAACGACCAACCCTGTGACTGAAGCTTTGCGATGTTCGCCTCGATTTGTTTCGTCACTTCAGGTGTGGCGGGCGCGCCGTTGCTCGTGGAAAATTTCAGGCCCTGGTACTCCGCCGGATTATGGCTGGCGGTCATGTTGATGCCGCCGGCCGCCTTACGATGGCGGATGGTGTGCGCGATGACGGGCGTGGGCGTGTCGCGATTGCACAGGAGCGGTTTGAGTCCGTTTGCCGCCAGCACTTCGGCGGCGGCCAGGGAAAATTCGCGCCCAAGAAACCGGGTATCGTGGCCCAGGATGACAACGGGCTTGCGCCCGTGAAGTTCGGAGTTCGGAGTTCGGAGTTCGGAATTCAGATAATCGGCGATCCCCTGCGTGGCGAGCCGGACGTTGTCGAAGGTGAAATCGCGCGCGATGATGCCGCGCCAGCCGGAAGTGCCGAATTTGATCGAATCCATAAATCAGGAGTTGGGAGTTAGCAGTTGGGAGCTGGGAACGGTAGAAAAACACTAACTTCCAACTGCCATCTCCCATCTCCTCGCTTTTAGGACTTCCAGTCGAACGCCTTTTTCTTCAGTGCGTACAGATAGCCAGCGAACAAAATCGCAAGAAACGAGACCATCGAACCCAGGATCAGATTCCGCGTGGCGTGCTCGGCGAGCATTTGCCGGTAAACCACCGCCCACGGGTACATGAAGACGACCTCGATATCAAACAGGATGAACAGCATGGCCACGAGATAAAATTTCACCGAGAACCGCGCGCCGCCCTCGCCGATGGGGTCCTTGCCGCATTCGTAAGCCGTGTCCTTGGCCTTGGTGCGCTTGCCATATTTGCCGAGCAACGGTGAGATCGCCAGCACGCCGACCGCGAAGCCGATGGCCGCGACGAGCAGCATGAGGACCGGGATGTATTGCGCCAATTGCGACGGTTGCGTCTGTTCCATGCGAAGAAATTAAGAACAAACGCCAAGAAATCAATAAGGAAAGCAGGAATTCCTAAACCAGTTGGTAAATGACACGCTTGACGGTCAATGGCATGGTCGCAAAGTTTAGTAATAATCCATGCTCAAGCCCGGCGGCCTTCAGATACGAGCGCACGATTGAGAAGTGGATGTCTTCCAAATTGGAAATCGCCTTTAGCTCCACCACAATCAGGTCTTCAACCAACAAATCAAGCCGATGCTCTCCCACCAGAACTTCGCGATAGTAAATTGGCAATGGTTTCTGCTGCCCGACCCGCAGACCGGCCCGGCGCAATTCGACAACCAGAGACGCCTCATAAATGGATTCCAGAAATCCCGGACCGAGGGCTTTGTGAACTTCAATTGCGCAGGCGATGATTTGCCCTGTCAATTCCGCATGAACCAGTTTGTTCATGCGTATATGTTAATAAGGAATACATGAACGATGGAAATACTTTTATCAGGACTTTTCATTCATGCCTTCCTGCCTTCCTCATTCATCATTTCCGGAACAGCCACAGCAGCAGCGTCAGGATTACGCTCAAGATCAGGCAGGTGACGATGGGAAAATGAAAACTGAAATTGCCCTTGGAATAATTCACATCGCCGGGCAGACGCCCGAACCAGCCTTTGCCGAAACCCGACCACAATAACGCGCCTACCGCCGCCACGAGCAGGCCGGCCACCACCAGAAATTTGCCCAGTTCATTCACCATCTCCAAAATGACGGGCGAAGGACGCGAAGGCAACGAAGGATTTTTTGACGTAAATTTCACGAATTAACGCGAATTCAATCGGAGAAGCCCGTAGGGCCGGCATCTTTGTAATCCGGCAATTTGGAAATGATTCAAGCTCCGTTCGGGAGGGGCATCACAAGGGAAAACAGACGCGAACAACCTGAAATAGCCCGCGAATCACGGCACAACATTCGGCGTTCCCGGCGGCAACCTGCCCGGGTTCAAGAAATTCGTATCAAAACTCCGCTGCCAGGCTGGCTCATTGTAGTAGTTGCCGGGCGACTGCCAATAATTCGTCGCATACCGGCAATCGAACATGGCGACCATGGAGCCGTTGTACACGAGCGTATTGGTGCTCCAGTCCTCCAGGAGCCGGAGAAAATTTTCCGCACCGCCACTATAATACTGGTTACCGCCAACAACGGCGGAGGGAACAATGCCCTGAAGTATGGCCGCATTGACGGTCGCATCCACGGCGGGACGCTGCACCAAAGCCGTGCTGCCATTGTAAGTGTCACTCCAATTGCCCGAAAGAACAGTAACGGCATCGGCCATGAACGCAGCCGGATAGGTATAAACGGTGTTGTTGGTACCAATGGAAGTACCCTCCGGGGTTTGGACGTTGTAGTTGCCCAAGACATACAGCGGCATCGGTGTGGCGATGGTCAGTCCGGACGGCGGCAATTGTTGCCCATCAACGAGCCGCACCGCCGGAAGCTGTGTGCCGGTCAACGGTGCATCGGTGTAAACATGGACGCTGTCAATTCCATGACCCTTGTCGTTCCAATTTTGAAAATTATACAAAATTCCTCCGTTGGGAGCATCATTGGTCATCCAGGCAACCAGATTCCCCACATCAATCTGCACTGCTTGAACGGTTTTTCCTTCGCGGTAATCGTAGAACGTGGCTTCGGTGGCGAACGAATAGACGTAATTCGTGGTGTCGGTCGTGACGATGTTGGTTA
This sequence comes from Verrucomicrobiota bacterium, assembly GCA_021324235.1. Lineage (GTDB taxonomy): Bacteria > Verrucomicrobiota > Verrucomicrobiia > Limisphaerales > UBA11358 > UBA11358. The sequence continues at coordinate 22,088 of JAJPJM010000043.1, read as the reverse complement.
CCGTAGTGGCAATAATATTTGTGACGTAGTGTCCCGGCGGCGGCCTGTTGATAAAGATAATATTTGTTTGGTAATCCGTAGAGTAATTCGTTTCCGTGCTCCCTGTAATCGCCTGCGAATCATAAGGAATTGTCATCAGTCGGCTGACATTGTTCGAATCCTGAAAAAAAGCGGTGATAACGCCGTTGGATGAGTTGGAAACAATCAGATCGGCAAAGTTATAAAACCGTTCCTGACCGGCTGTCGAATTGGGGTTCTCACCGGATGGCGGCGGATCCAGCATCGCCCCGCCCAGGTTGGTGGGATTGTTGATGGGATAAATTACCATGTAGAGCGGAGCATAAATTCCCATCCCGGTCTCGGCAGGAACATTCGTCGTCAGGCCTGCATTAAATATCACCGACCCACCGCCGGGAGGAAATGGATCGCCGGGACTGGGCATCCTTCGGAACAGCCCGGTGCACCAGACATTGCTTTGGAAAGTCAGGGGGGCGGCCGGCGACGCCCAAATATTTCCGTTGCAAAATACGTTGCCATTAACCGTCATTGGCTGGCCGGAATTGATCTCCAAATCGAAGTTGTAAAACACGGCGAATTGAAAGACCGGAGTCCCCAAACCAAAAGCGAAAAGCGGCAGTTTCAGCCGGAAGAACTGTTGGGTATTCGTCATTGGCAAGGTGGCCGTGCTTCGGTTCCCCACCAAGGTCGTAGGCACCGTTGAATCAACCCAGGGGTTGGGCGTCTTCGGTGACGGCAAAGTCGTTGCGGACTGCAAATAGAAGGTCAGACCCGCGTTGGTTGCCGGCCACGACACCACAGCACTACCGCCAGTGCTGCTGATTTGCAACGATGGATTCGTTTGCGCTTCAACCGATGGAATAAACATCAGAGAGCAGAACGTTGTAATCAGGATGAATTCAGACCCCCCTTTTGCCATTCAGTGATTATAAATCATTTAAACTTATTTGTCAATTTGACACAAGAAATCCAGCTAAACTAGAGCCTGACCACAGCCACACAGGCTTGCTGATTTGGAGGGACGGGCCGTTCCCAATCCGCCGCACATTGAACACCAAAACGGCGCACGGAATGCCGCGCCCTATCGTTCGGGTATTTTGCGCATTTCGCGGTTAAAGTTTTTCCCGCACGATTTTTCTTTTGCCGGCAGCCATTTGCGATTTCAATTCCGCGCCATGTCGCATGAGTACGTTTTGGAACCGTTCCATTCCGCCGTTCATTTGCAGATTGATTACGCGCGCGAGTTGAACGAGCAGCAGCTTGCCGCCGTCACCGCACCGCCCGGCCCCGCGCTTGTCATCGCCGGCGCCGGCTCGGGTAAGACCCGCACGCTCACCTACCGCGTCGCCTATCTGCTCGAACAGGGCATCCCCGCCGACCGCATCCTGCTGCTGACCTTCACCAACAAGGCCGCCGGCGAAATGATGCGCCGCGTCGCGGATTTGCTCGGCCATGAATTGCGCGAGCTTTGGGGCGGCACGTTCCATTCCATCGGCGCCCGGATTCTGCGCTCGCACGCCGACCTGCTCGGTTATCGCCGTGATTTCACGATCCTGGACCGCGACGACGCGAAGGATTTGATCAAAGCCAACATTGCCGACGCGGGGATTGAGACCAAAGGCACTCATTTCCCGAAACCGGAGGTGCTCAATGAAATCTTTTCGCTCGCCGTCAACACCCACAAGACGACGGACGACATTCTTGAGTCGCAATACGATTATTTTTCGCAATTCGCCGCGCCGATTGCGGACCTGGCGCAGCGCTACATCAAACGCAAGCGCGCCACCAACGCGATGGACTTCGACGACCTGCTTGCGCTCTGGCTCAAGTTGTTGCAGGAGCACACCGAGGTGCGCGAACATTACCAGCGCCGCTTCCAGTTCATTCTCGTGGATGAATACCAGGACACGAACAAGCTCCAGAGCGACCTGATTGATCTGCTCGCCGCGCGGCATCACAACGTCACTGTCGTCGGCGACGATGCGCAGAGCATCTATGCCTGGCGCGGCGCGAATTTCGCCAACATCCTGGAATTCCCCAAACGTTATCCCGGGGCGAAGGTTTTCAAGATCGAAACCAACTACCGCAGCACGCCGGAAATCCTGAAGGTTGCCAACGCCGCGATTGCCCCCAACCGGAACCAGTTCACCAAACAGCTCACTCCCGCGCGCAAATCCGGCCTGAAACCGGCGCTGGTCGCCTGCACCGACGCGATGCAGCAATCGGCCTTCATCGCCCAGCGCGCGCTCGAACTGCGCGAGGAAGGTGTGAACCTGAACCAGGTGGCTGTGCTGTACCGCTCGCACTTTCACGCGCTCGAATTGCAACTCGAACTCACCAAGCGCAACATCCCCTTCTCCATCACCAGCGGCATCCGGTTCTTCGAACAGGCCCACATCAAGGACGCCACGGCCTATTTGAAACTCGTCGTGAATACGCAGGATGAAATCGCCTTCAAACGGCTCGCGCAGTTGTTGCCCGGCATCGCCGCCAAGGGCGCGGACAAAATTTGGAAGAAGTATATGGAGGGTCTGGGTTCTCGCGTCCTGGTTCCGGGGAACGAACCACAAGTCGCATCCAATTCGCAACCCCAGACCCCCGACGCCGGACGCCAAACCCTCGCCATCGCCCTGCAATCCTGCGCCAAATCCATTCCGGCCAAGGCCGCCACCGCCTGGGCGCAATTCGTCGCGACCATTTCCCAGCTGGAAGCCGCCACCGTCCGCCAGAGTGCCGCGAAGATGCTGCGACTGGTGATTGACGCGGGCTATGACGATTATCTCCAGGAAACCTACGCCAATTACCGCCTGCGCCTGGAGGATTTGGAACAGCTGGCCGTCTTCGCCTACCAGTTCAACTCGGTCGAGGATTTCCTGACCCAGCTCGCGTTGCTCACCAACGTTGAGGCCGAGGACGACAAGACCGGCGACCGTGACACCGAGCAACTCCGGCTATCAACCATTCACCAGGCCAAGGGTCTGGAGTTCGATGCCGTGTTCGTCATCATGCTCTGCGACGGATTGTTTCCGTCCGAACGCACGCTCAATGCCGACGAAGGCGAGGAAGAGGAACGCCGGCTGTTTTACGTCGCCATCACCCGCGCGCGCAACGAATTGTACCTGATTTATCCGCTGATCCGCGCCAGCTTTGGGAGCTCCGGTGGCGATGCGATGCAACATCCCTCGCGGTTTTTGTCGGAAATTCCACGCGACCTGTTGAACGAATGGAATTTGCGGGCGCGCTACTGAAATGCCTCATTTCGCCGCTTGCGAACGTTGCGGTTTGGTTTCCCGCGCGTATTGTCCCGTCTGGACAACGATTCCCAAAACGAGCAACACGACGAACATCAGCGTTCGGGTCGATGGTTCCAGCGGGATATTTTGGGAAACCGCGGTCGCACCCGCGAGCGAAGACAGAACAATCAACGCCGGATCCAACAAGGCGACGGATAAAATGGCGCCGAGCAGCCCCCCCACGGCAAACGTAACCCACAGGGCGGTTTCACCATTCACATGCAGCGCGGCCGGTGCCAGCGTGGACAGGCAGTATCCGCCGGCGAAAAACCCGGCAACGACGACGAAGACGCGTTGCAAAAAAATGGAGGCGATGGCGCCGAGCACGCCCGCCCCCAGGGCGATGGCCAGAATCAGCCATTCCGACTGTCCCTGCAACGCGGCGCCGGCGATTTCAAAACCGGCAATGAAGCCAACGCACCCCACGAACAGCCAAAACAGCCGGCGGCCGAAAAACAGCACGGCCAGCCCGGCGAGAATATTAAGCCACTCCATTCTGCTAAGTTAGCGCAAAACCGCCAATCGGCAAATTCCCCGGTGCGACATTTATTTTTCCGCCGGGATAATTTTTTCCCAGGACCGAATGGCACCGGGCACAATCCGAAACAGGGGATGCGGCGCAGGAATCTTTACCGCGGACAGTTCGCGAAGCCGCTGGGGGTCGCGCCGTTTCAGCTTTCGTTTCAAGTGTCGCCATTCATAGAGCAATTGCCCGCGCGTTTCCTCCAGTTTTCCACGAAAACGGGACCGGCCGATTTTCGAGGCGTCGAATTTGTAACCGCGCCGCACGGCTTCCAGGTGGACGGCTTTCAAGTAGGCCGCCAGGGCCGCAGGCGGATGTTTCGTTTTGGCGAAGCGGACAAGTTGCGGATGATGCTGGTAACCGCGGGTCGCGCCGCGCAAAACCTTTTGCGCCAGCAACGCCTCGCGCCAGAGCGCGACCAGCCCCCGGGCGTCCAGATATTCCGGATGTAAGGTCCACAATCGCATGGCGCCCATCAATCCGGCAGCCGGCGCCATTGCCGTCGCGCCACGTAGGGATCAACCCGGTTCAACAGAAAATACGCCCAGCGTTGTTTCAGTCTCTGCCAGAACGTGCGCGATTGGCGCCATTCCTCCCGCGTTACGCGCCGGCAATGTTTGAGGGTGTCCGCAAAAATCCCGCGCGCCGGCTCCGCGATTTTTTGATCGGCAAAACGAATCATCAGTTCGTAATTGATTTGTAAACTGCGCGTGTCGAGATTGCTGGATCCGGTGTAAACCGCGTCATCCACGATGAACAGCTTCGCGTGCAGAATTTGCGGCTGATATTCGTAAATCTCCACGCCGGCCCGCAACAATCGCCGGTACAGGCTTTGGGCCGCCAGTTTGGAAAGCGGCACGTCCGATCGGCCGGCCAGAATCAATTGCACCCGCCCGCCGCGCCGGACCACGCGCATCAAGTCGTGGCGCAATTGCCACGACGGCAGAAAATAGGCGACCACAAGCTGCACGTTTTTTGCGATTGCCAAATCCTGTCGCAAGGCGCGTTTGAAAGGACTTTGGCCACGGCCCGGCCCGCTGAACAGAATCTGTTCCGGCGGCAGCGCCAGCGCCCGCCGGGCACTGGATCTGCGCCAGCGCATGAAAAGCCGGTGCTGGAATTCGGCGCGCACCAACATGTCGTCAAAGGACGACGCCAGCCGCGCGGCCAACGGTCCTTCAATTTTCAACCCGACGTCGCACCAACCGTCATTCACACCGTCGCCCTGATATTCCGGCGAGATGTTGAAGCCACCAACAAACGCCACCTGTTCATCGCATACGAGCAGCTTGCGATGATTCCGGATGGTCATGCGTTTCAAGGCGATGGGATTGAACCAGCGGATTTCGCCACCCGCCTGCCGCAACGGCTCCCAAAACCGGTTGGACAACAAAATTGAGCCGACCGAGTCCACCAGCACCCGCACCCGCGCGCCGCGGCCGCGGGCGCGCATCAACGCCTCGCGAAACTGACGCCCCAGCGGACATTCCTCAAAAGTATAGATTTCCAGGCAGACCGATCGGGAGGCCGCGTCAATGGCCGCGAGCATCGCAGGGAAGATTTCGTCACCCGCGCGCAACCACTGGTAGATGGGGCTGAGTCCAGTCTGCATCGGCGTGCATCGAGGCTATTTTATTGGATGAAACTTTCAATCCGGGATAAAGCATGAAAAATATTCTAATTTTCCCCCGTTTCAGGCATCTATAACAGTGTGCGAGCTTTTTGGAAACTGTTGCCTCTTCTTTTTCTCGGCCTGACCGGGAATTGTGCGCACGCCGCGCATACCCGGGTACAGTTGCTGTTGTCCGCCGACACAGTCCGTCCTGGCGACACGATCTGGGCCGGCGTGGACCTGAAAATGGACCCGGACTGGCACACGTACTGGAAAAATCCGGGCGAAGCCGGCATGGCCACGAAGATCGAATGGCAATTGCCCCCCGGCGTCAACGCCGGCGAGACCCAATGGCCGTTGCCGGAGAAACTCCCACCCGCCGAAGTCACGACCTATGGCTACAACGGCGAGGTCATGCTGCTGATACCGCTCAAGGTCCCCGCTGATTTCAAACCCGGCTTTGCGTTCGACTTGAAGGCAAAGGTTACCTGGCTCGAATGCAAGGAAGAGTGCGTCCCCGGCAGCGCAAATGTTGAAGCCACGCTTAATATCGGCCGGGAAACCACAAATTCCGCCGATGCCGCAGCGATTGATTTGTGGAAAAACAAGGTGCCGCAGCCCGGCGACGGTCTGCAGGCTCGTGCCTGGTGGGAAAAACCAGCCAATGGCGACATGCGATCGCTGGCCCTCGAATGGTCCGCGCCAGGCCAGAATGGCAAAGCCGACTTTTTCCCCTACGCCAATGATAATTTTGACGTTCAAGCCACAACCGAAAATATTCCCGCCGCGGCGGGTGAAATCCGTCTGCGCAAACCGGTGCAAAAATTTTCCGGCGACTGGCCGAAGGAAATCAGCGGCGTCATCGTCATGGAGATCGGCGGCCAACGTGAAGGATTCAATGTCCGGGTGACGGTCGGCGATCAGGCGCCTGCCGGTGAGTTAATTTCATCACCGGATCGCATGGACAATTTGCCTGCTGCAACCGGCAGAATGCCGGTTCTGCCGCCGCAACCGCTCTGGCGAATCCTGCTCTACGCCTTCATTGGCGGGTTGATTCTCAACGTCATGCCGTGCGTGCTGCCGGTCATCGCGTTAAAAATCCTTGGCTTCATCAACCACGCACAGCACGAACCGCGTCGCGTCCGCGCCTTGGGATTGGTTTACGCCGCCGGCGTGCTGGGGTCGTTCCTCGCGCTCGCCGCCGTGGTCATAGGCGTCAAGGCCGCCGGTCGCCATGCCGGTTGGGGAATGCAATTTGGCAGCCCGGTCTTCATCGTCGTGCTCACCACGCTCATCACACTCGTGGCGCTGAATTTGTTCGGCGTCTTCGAAGTCACCCTCGGCGGGCAGGCTTTGACTGCGGCCGGGCAACTCGCCTCCAAACCAGGCGCCCCCGGCGCATTCTTCAACGGCTTGCTGGCGACAGCCCTGGCCACGCCGTGCACCGCGCCGTTCCTGGCGCCGGCACTGGGCTATGCCTTCACCAAAAGCCCGCCGCTGATTGTGTTGATCTTCCTGTTTGTGGGCCTGGGTCTCGCCGCGCCTTACGTCGTGCTGAGCTGGAATCCGACATGGCTGAAATTCCTGCCCAAGCCGGGCGCATGGATGGAGAAATTCAAAATCGCGATGGGTTTCCCGATGTTGTTGACGGCCGTGTGGCTGTTCAACCTTGCAGCTGACGATTACGGCACGAATGTCCTGTGGCTGGGCGTTTTCCTCATCATGATGGCGTTTGCCGCGTGGATTTTTGGTGAGTTCGTTCAACGCGGCCGCACCGGTAAAGGTGTTGCCCTCGTCATTGTGTTGATTCTGTCGATCGGCGGTTACGCCTTCGCGCTGGAAAATCAGTTGCATTGGCGCGAGCCGCCGCCCATTGCGACCGCGGGTTCATTGTCGGAATCGCCGGACGGCATCGATTGGCGGCCGTGGAGTCCGGCAGCCGTTACCAAAGCGCAAAATGAAGGCCGTCCGGTGCTCGTGGATTTCACCGCCAACTGGTGCCTGACCTGCCAGGTGAACAAAAAAATCGCCATCGACGTCCCCTCAGTCCGTCAAAAATTGAAGGAAATCAACGCGGTGACCCTGGTCGGCGATTACACCCATTTTCCCGACAGCATCACGACAGAACTGAATCGTTACAGCCGCGCCGGCGTGCCGCTGGTTTTGGTCTACCCAAAAGCGATTGATGCGCAACCGATTGTGTTGCCGGCACTTTTGACGCCTGGCATTGTGCTGAACGCGCTCAACCGCGCTACCAAGGAGTAGGAGACGCCGTAAGGAGTCCCTAATTGATTTTGGCTTTTGACGTCGCGCCTCGTGACTCGGCTCCTACAAAAAACATTGAACCAAACGCCTGCGAAATGCGTCTGGTATTCTGACAATCTAAACTGTAAGTAAATTGATGATTATGAAAACTGTATTTACCTTATTCGCCGCCTTGACTCTGGCCGCGGCGGCCTCGGCGGTGGAAGTCGGCAAACCCGCGCCGGATTTCACCGCCCGGGACATCAACGGCAAAACGATTCACCTCAGCGATTACAAAGGCAAAATCGTCGTCATCGAATCGTATAACTCCGACTGTCCGTACTGTCACAATCAATATAAAACCGGCGCGATGCAGGCCATGCAACGCGACCTCGCCGCCAAAGGAGTCGTGTGGTTGCTGGTGAATTCCGTGAATCCGAAAAATTTCAGCCATCGCACGCCGGAACAGGCCCGGGCGGAAATGGCCGCGGAAAAAATGGACGTGACGGCATGGATCGATGACAGCTCCGGCGCCGTCGGCCACCTTTACGACATGAAAACCACCCCGGACATGTATGTGATCAACAAGGACGGCGTCCTGGTCTATGAGGGCGCGATCGACAACCAGCCTGATCCGTTTCATGACCCCACCAAGGCGCAGAATTACGTGAGTGAAGCCATTAACGACCTGTTCACCGACAAGCCGGTCGCGATTACTGAAACCAAGCCCTACGGTTGCAGCGTGAAATACGCGGATTGATTTTTGGTGGGGCGAGGCTACCGACGAGCCGGCTCGCGAGGACGCTCGCCCCACCGGTTAAAATCCATATTCTTTCAAAAACTTCTCCGTGGGCGCGTGGATTTCCACGCGCCTTTTTGTGAACGAATCCACGTAAGCCAGCCGCACGGCGCGCAAACCGAGTTGAAAGTTGTTCTCCGCCTTTCCATAAAGCTCATCGCTGACGATCGGCAAACCGGATTCCGCCAAATGGATGCGGATTTGGTGTGTGCGACCGGTAACCGGCTTTGCCTCGATCAATGAAAATCGTCCGCGCGTTTCCAAAAATCTGAAATGCGTTTCCGCCTCCTTGCCAAAACGCCCGTTCACCTTCATTTTCCTGAATCGCTTCTTATCCGGCGCGAGTTTGAGCTGGCAGGTCCATGTCTTTTGTTGCGGCACACCAACGACCACGGCCAGGTACGTTTTCTCCATTTTCCGGCCCTCGAACAATTCAAAAAATCGTTCGACCGCACCGTGACTTTTCGCGAACAGCAAAATGCCGCTCGTGTCCGCGTCGAGGCGATGAACGTAACGGAGAAATTTCAGGCCGCGCGAGCGCGCCCAAAAATCACGCCCGGCGATCGAGGATTCAATGGCCGCCTGCAGATTGCGCGATGTCTTCTGCCACGAGACCGGCGCGAGCATCCAGCCGCGCGGCTTGTCAATTGCCAGCGCCGACCGGTCCTCGTAAAGAATCGGGATCGGCTCACAATCGGGCAGTTCGATGAAATCCGGTTTGGCCATGTCGCGGACAGCATCCACCGATTACACCGATTGCACAAATTTTATCCGCCCGCTAAATCCAAACCCGGACTCTTCGGCCGATTGGAGTGCCCCGGGTCGATCGGGACGCGCCTTTTTTCGCCAATCCCGGCAGATGATTGGTGTGTTTCCAGAAATAGACGCCAATCGCCACGCCGAACGCCAGTACGGAACCCCACAGGCACAAGAGGACATCAAGTCCGCTCGCCATGGTTAATGCTTTGAGGACGCCGACCAGGCCGCCAATCAAACAACCGAGAACCGCCAGGAGCACCATCCTCTCCCGGCCGCCATGGTGTGTCGACATTTCGGTCGCCAGGGTAAAGGCAATCACTTCGTTCGCGGCATTGGTGCCATCGGCACCGCAGACCGGGCAGGCGACTGGAAAAGGCATCCGCCCACAGAAGGGTTCAATATCGAATGCGTACCGTTGACCACAACCACATTGAATCTTGACTGGTATCATAAACCTCAAGGGTTGCTTGTGACAGGAAACGCACTCGCATGGGTTGTGCCAACGGAAATTTCCGTTGAAAATCCGGCTTTTCCGCCGGTTGACGCGCAATCGAGCGCGCGTTTTTCACACTAAAACGCGTAAATTTCACGCAAAGAAAATCAATTAAGAGAAATGACTCTGCAATAATTCGAAACCTGCCATGACCAACAGGTTTAATGTTTTCGCCACTCCTTTTTCGGCGGCTCGGGCAGGCCCTGGGCGCGCAAGGCCGTGCGGAAATGGACTTTGGCAATCTTCGAGAGGTTCTCCGCACCCTGCTCGACGACGAATTTCTTTGCCGCTTCGTCCACGGCGCTGGAGGCGCCTTTCGGCAGTTCCACGTTGAATTGCTTTTCCAGTTTCGCCAGGCCTTCCACGAACCCGTCCCGCGCGAGAATGGAAGCCGCCGCCACCGCCAGATCTTCCTCCGCCTTGTGACGTTGCACCAATTCAATCTCCCGGCCCAGCGCCATCAGCGCCTTCGCCACCACTTCCTTCTTCGCCGCGAACTGGTCGCTGATGGCCTTGACCGGCGGAGGATTCATCTGATGTCGCTGGCCCATCAGGTTTTCAATCACGCGCGCGTGGCCCCACGCCAGGATGGCGTTCACGCTTTTCATCTTTGCATAGAGCCGGTTGTAGGCTTCGTTGCCGATCACCACGGTGTTCACCACGCAGCCGGGCGTTTTGCGGATTTTTTCCGCCAGTTCAGCAATCTTTTTATCGCTGGGAATGTTCTTGGAATCGCGGATGCCGGCATCCTGCCACGCCTTGACCACGCTTTCGTTGATGTACGCCCCGGCAATGCACAGCGGTCCAAAGAAATCGCCCTTGCCGCTTTCATCCACGCCGATGCGCGGGAGCAACAATTCGGGATTCAGGATGGTTTCGTAGCCCAGCCGCGCCTGTTTCAGGATTTCCGGTTCCAGAACGAACTCGATGAATTCCTGCGTCCCTTTCCCCTGCACCACCAGCTTGCCGCTCTCATAAAAGACGATGTTGGCCTTGTCGGATTCATAGGCAAACCGCGCATACGGCACCGTGCGGGCCTTCCATTGGCGCGCGCGCAAGGCGGCGTCAAGCGCCGACGCCTGTTCGTCGGTCAGTTTGCACGTATAGGAACTCAGCGGTTTCACGGAAAAAAGAATAACCGCAAAGAACGCAAAGAACACAAAGTTTTTTTGAGATCCATCGATGGTGGGGCGGGCGTCCTTGCGAGCCGCCGTTAAAAGTCTTTGCCGGAATTCCGGCTCGTCGGTAGCCTCGCGCCAACAGATAGTCGTGCGCGTGAATTCAAAACTCAAAACTTCCGCCTTCGCGGCGAGCCATAGCGCCGCTCCGGCGCGACGGCTGCAAAACTCAAAATTGGCAAGGCTGGTCCCCGCTTTGCTCGATTGGTTTGCGAAGAACGCCCGCGACCTGCCGTGGCGGCGCACGCGCGATCCTTACGCGATTTGGGTCTCCGAAATCATGCTTCAGCAAACCCAGGTCAAAACTGTGATTCCGTACTGGGAACGCTGGCTGCGGGAATTGCCAACCTTCGCAGCCGTGGCCAAGGCCGGTCCGAACAAAATTCACAAGCTTTGGGAAGGACTCGGCTATTACACCCGCGCCCGCAATCTGCAATGGGCCGCGAAACAAATCATGGAAAAGCATGGGGGGAAATTCCCGCGAAATTTTGACGACGTCCTTGCGTTGCCGGGTGTCGGCCGTTATACCGCCGGCGCGATTTGCAGCATCGCCTTCAGCCAGCCAACGCCCATTCTCGATGGCAATGTCATCCGCGTACTGACCCGTATTTTTGGCATTGCCGGGAATCCGAAGGAGAAGGAAACAAATGCGCGGCTTTGGAAGCTGGCGGAAGCGTTGGTTTTAAACGCGGGTGGGGCGAGACTCCGTCGAGCCCAAACTTCTTTCACCAAAAGCCCAACCAACCACAAAAAACGTCACGGCCCGACAGAGTCTCGCCCCACCGAAAATACAAACCATTCCTTTCTTAACCAATCACTCATGGAACTCGGGGCGCTGGTTTGTACGCCGCGAAACCCGCAATGCGGGGTCTGCCCGGTCAAAAAGCTTTGTGTCGCCCTCCGGGAAAATCGCGTCAACGAACTGCCCGACCTTGGTAAACGCGAAGCGGCCACGGCCCGGCGCTTTGTTGCCTTTGTCGCCGAACAAAACGGACGCTTTCTGGTCCGGCAACGTCCGGCCGGAGTCGTCAACGCGCATTTATGGGAGTTCCCGAACGTTGAGATTCTCAACGGAAAGTCCGATCCAAAACTTTTGGCGAAAAATATCCTCGGCGCTAAGCCTCCAAAACTTCAACCGCTGTGCACCGTAATACATTCCATCACCCGCTATCGCATCACCCTGGAAGCGTTTCGGGCACAACTCCGGGAGACAAGTCACACGAATTCCTCAAAAATGGGAATTTGGAAGACGCCGGCACAGATGCAACAACTGGCCTTTACGGCTGCCCATAAAAAACTGGCAAGCGCCGCATTCGATTGTATCTTATCCGCCCGATGATTTATTTCGACCATAACGCCACCGCGCCGGTCATGCGCGAGGCGCGCGAGGCCTGGCTGAACGCCACCGAGCATGTCGCCGGCAATCCGTCCAGCCCGCATCAATATGGCGCGGCGGCCAGCAAGGCCATGATCGAGGCCCGCGAAAAACTCGCGGCCTTCCTCGGCTGCCTGCCGAATGAAATCATCTGGACGAGCGGCGCGACCGAGGCCAACAACATGGCGATACACCACTTCGCCCAGGTGCTGGACCCGAAGGCCGAGGTCTGGGTTTCCCCCATCGAACACCCCTGCGTGATGGAATCGTCGAAACATTACTTCGGCAAACGCGTGAAATTCATTCCCGTCACGCACGCCGGGGTGATTGATCTGGACTGGCTCACCGTGGAACTGGGCGACGTGCGACCGGGGGCGGTTGCCGTGATGGCCGCAAACAACGAAACCGGCGTGATTCAGCCGTGGCGCGAGGCGCTGGCCATTTGCCGCCAGTACCAGGTGCCGTTCTTTTGTGATTCCGTGCAATGGCTCGGCAAAATGCCCGCCAAAGGCCTGGGTGAATGTGATTTTCTCAGCGGCGCAGCGCACAAATTCGGCGGACCGCGAGGCATCGGTTTCCTGAAGGTCCCGGCCAAAAGCCATGTCACGCCGCTGATTGTCGGCGGCAAACAGGAACGCGGGCAGCGCGCCGGAACGGAAAATGTCCCGATCATCGTTTCGATGCTGGCAGCGCTGGAGGCACGCGAAAAACAACTGGCGCGCAGCGAACACATTTTGCGTGGTGTGTGGCACGAGAATTTTGAGCGGCAACTGCTGCACAAACTGCCCGGCGCGGTGATTGTCGGCGCGGGTTCACCGCGATTATGGAACACCGTTTCGGCGCTCGTGCCGGAGGGCAGCCAGCTCCGCTGGGTTTCCAAACTCGACAAGGCCGGTTTTGCAGTTTCCACCGGCTCGGCCTGCACGACCGGCAAGGAGGAGCCGTCGCACGTCCTCGCCGCGATGCACTTCAAGGCGGCGGACGCGCACCGGGTGTTGCGGTTCAGCAGCGGCTGGGAAACCACGGAGGCGGATTGGGACGCGCTGGCCAGAGCCCTGGCCAAAATCCACGAGGAAACCCACCACGGCAAGGCTCACGCCGAAGCGTGATCGCCTCTAAACGCTGTTAAGCATCCGCACTTCGCGCTGCGGGAACGGAATGGAGACATTGGCAGCGCGGAGTTGTTCTGCCACGGCCTGATTGATTTCCACCTGGGCCGGGATGTAATCTTCGACTTTCGTCCACGGCTTGATGGCGATGTTGATGGAGGAATCCGCGAGCATCGTCACACCGACAATCGGCACCGGTTCCTTGAGGACGCGCGGATTGGCGGCCAACACGCGGCGCACGATGGCCGTGGCATCGTTCAGATTTGTCCCATACGCCACGCCGACGGCCAGGTCGAGCTGCCGGACATTGCCGTAGTTGTGCAGGATTTCGCCGACGATTTTACGATTGGGAATGACGACGCGCGACTGATCGGTGTGCAACAACGTGGTTGAGAAAAGTTCAATTTTGGTGACCTGCCCCGACACCCCGGCGATCTCGATCCACTCCCCCACCCGGAACGGTTTGGTAAAGATGATGGTCAGGCCCGCGACGAGGTTTCCGAGCACACCTTGCAAGGCCAGACCGACTCCAACACCGGCCACGCTGACCCCGGCGATCAAGGCAGTCACGTCCATCCCGGCCGTTCCGAGTGCAATGACCAATGCCATCGCGAAAATGAACAACTTCACAATGCGGACGAGGAGCGTCCGCATGGGTTGGTCCATCGCCCGATGTGTCAGCCAGCGATCCATCAGTTTGCCGAGCCAACTGGCAGCGATCAGGCCGATAATGATGACCACCAGTGCCGAAACGAGCGCACCGCTGTGACCGATGACATAATCAATCAGTTTGTCCTGCAAGGGAGTCGAGGTTGCCGGGGTTGCCGTAGCATTCATAAGTCATCTTAAATTGACGGCAATGGTTAAATGAATTTGCTGCACCGCGTCAACATTTGAATGATTGACGCCGGCGGATTTTTTGCCAGATTTCCATCGACCATGACCGTCAGAACCCGCAACCGGCTGATTACCTTTTCCATTCTGGCGGGCCCGTTTGTTTTTTTCCTTGGCCTCCTGCTGTTCTGGGACGCCGAGCCGCTGCCACCCGTCCCGCCTTTGCCCAATCCCAATGGGTATGATAGTTTGGTCAAGGCGGGGAACATGGTATCGAATGACTTTGATGATTATGACGAACTTTCTCCGGCAAAATTGAGTGAATTGACAAACAAGGATGCCGAGGCATTTCAAACAACTCGAACCGGATTGCAACAGGAATGCCGGGTACCGTTGGATTATTCGGCCACTTCTTTGGCGCATTTGGATCAGCTTACCGCATTGAAACGACTTGCAATTGCCGTCACTGCGGAAGGTCGTCTGGCAGAAAAGGAAAATCGAACCAGTGACGCCGCCAAATTTTATTTGGATGTAATTGACCTGGGCAACGAGTCATCGCGCGGTGGAATAATCCTGGATCAACTGGTGGGTACGGCTATTGAAGTGAACGGTGTTAGTCATTTGCAAAAGCTTGTTGACCAACTGGATGCCAAATCCTGCCGTGAGGCTGCCAGAACGTTGGAAACCCTGGATTCCCAACGACAAACCTGGGATGAAGTCATGCAGCAGGAACGCGATTGGTCACGGCGGACTTTCACAGGAATCCGTTATGGACTCGTCCGGGTGATGAGCCGCAATTCCTTAAACAAGGTTTACCAAAGTGCCGAGCAAAAGTTTGACGCGCAGCAAATCAAGACGCGCCAACTGATCATTGACCTCGCCGCGCGGGCTTACCAATTGGACAAGGGCCATCCGCCTGCGAACCTCGCCGATTTGGTGCCGGACTATCTCAAGGCCATTCCGCAAGATCCCCTGACCGGCACGAACATGGTCTATTCGCCGTAATCCTGTTGGTGGCACCCGCCTCCGGCGGGTTCAATTCGGCGTCCCGCCGAATTGCAGTGGTGAGCGCTCGACTGGGTCCAGGCCGCACTAAAACCGGTGAGTTCCGTTTCCAAAGGTTTCGGGCGCGACGCCCGAAACGACCCGCGAGACGCGGGTGCTACCCGCGATAAACCGCCCGGGCCGTGCAGGTCTCGGCCACGACAATTTCCGTCAGCAATGGCAGTTTTGGTTTCAGCTTTTTCCAGATCCAGACCGCGATTTCCTCGCTGGTGGGATTTTTCAGGCCGGGAACTTCATTCAAATAACGGTGATCCAGCTTTTTCCAAACCGGTTTGAAGGCCGCCGTGATGTCGGCGTAATCCATCAGCCAACCGAGCTTCGGATCGCACTCGCCCGCCACGACCACATCCACCTTGAAGCTATGGCCATGCAATCGCCGGCACTTGTGTGACTTCGGCAGCCGTGGCAACAAATGCGCCGCCTCGAATTGAAACGTCTTTCGTAATTCCATTTTCATCTGTGTTTATCTGTGTCCATCTGTGGCTAAAATCCTTTTTCCAGGTCCGTCCACGTCACCAAATCGCCCAGCGCCGGGCGGCCATCATGACGCCAGGTCAGAGGCGGATTTTGCATCTGGCCGAGCGGACACACCCGCGTCACGCCCCAGCGCGCCAATGGCAGGGCCAGTTCCACAGCCTGAGGTTCCGGCGCAGCAAGGCCGACCGTCGACACCTTTCCGCGCACGACCTCGGCGTTCTGCAAGAGCTCGGTCAAATCCTTTGCCGGCTTCACGTAAATGAACCGGTTCAGGCACGAGGTTTGAAAACGCGGGTCGGCCTCAAAAATCACCGTCCACGCCGTGGATTCCTTGCTGTGCCACATCAGGGTTTCCGGGGAATGTGCTGCCCGCACCTCGTAAATCCCCCGGCGCGACGTGATGGCCGCCGCGTGCGGCGACGGCAGTTCACCGCGCGGTTCGGTCTGTTCGCGCCGTTCCAGTTCATCCGCCAGCAACTCCGCAAAACGTTCCGGCGACACTTCACCGCCCGGTTGGACGTAGATCACATGCGGTGACAGGCAGCCAAGCTGGTTCCACGCCACCACGTCATCGGTCACACGGGAGGCGATGCGCGGCCCGCCCGCATGGGACAAAACTTCTCTGGCGACAAAGCCAAAACTCACGCGATGACCGTAACCAAGGAAGCGCGCGCACGCCGGCAACCGCGAGCGGAGGGCCGCCAGGGTTTCATCGCTGCCGGTCGCCGTAACGCAATCGGCCTCGGCAAACAGGATATTCTCCAGATCCGTGTTTCCCCCGCGCCATTGGGCCAATTCCAGGCACGCGCCCAGCTTCGGATCCGCCTCGTAGAGTGAGTGCGCAAACAGACGGGGCAGGAACGCCGAGCCGCTGGCGCATTTCACGAATTGCGCCGAGCGCGTCAGCAAACCAAGTACAATACCCATGAATGTCGGATCGGGAATGTTGCCGGCGGCAATGTGGATCAGGAATTCCGGCCCTGTCACCGTGGCTGCGCGCGACGATTTTTGCTCCACGTCAGTCGCGGTCATGGCATCCAGCCGGCGGGAGTCACCCAATTCCTGGGTCAGCAGCGCATGCAAATGGTCCCGGGTGATTTGTCGGAAGAAATCGTCCAGACCGCGTTTCAGCGTGGCCATGGAAAAACCGGTTTCGGTCGGGCCAAGTTCCAGCGCCAGCCGCCGAAACGGGTTGTCCGGTTTCCGCCAGGCTTCCGCCACGTCGCTCAACACATTCACAATCTGTTCCGTCGAACGCCCGGCCAGGTACCGCTCACGGTTGCGCTTCAGCGTCTGGCACGCCTCCGTCAGCAGGACCGGCGACAACGTGGCTTCCGGCGGCAGATCGACAAAATAATAGTTTGGCAGATTCATCAAATTTACGATTTACGCGCTCATCAATGAGCAGCCGCGCAGCTCAGCCATCCGGGCCCGGCCTATTAATTCAAATCCGTCTTCCCGACGAATGCCCAAATCCTCCGTTTGAACAGCCATCACGGAAAAGACGTTCGCCAGATCATAAACCCGAATCAACCCCGTTTCGCCGTCCGCCACTTCGCGGCCGTTCTCCGGCGAAATGATCCGCACCCGCGCCCAGGGGGGGAAATGAAAATGACGGCGAAGGTAGGGCGCGGTGTCCCCACCGCGCCGCTCTTCGGCAGGCTGGAGACAGCCCGCACCACCAAGGGAAACATCGTACGCTTGCGAACTCAACTCGCTCATGCCGTACTCGCAAACGACGTTTTCAATCGGGACACCGAGTCGTTCCGTGATAAGCGCATGCAGTTCCACTTTTGGCATCGAGCGGGAACGGTTTTTATAACCGCCGGTCTCCATAACGCGCGAACCCGGCGGAAGCTGGAACCGCAGGTTGCGTTCGGCCAAATAATCCAGCAGATGGACAAAGGAAAAGGCGGTGCCCAAAATTAGTTTTGAGTTTTGAGTTTTGAGTTTTAAGTCATCTTCCAACGCAGCGAGCACAGCATCGAAATCGAGCGTCCAGGAACCGTCGGAGGCGATTCTGCCAAGAAATTCGGTCCGGCTCGCGGGGATGCTCGCCCCACCCATCTTTTGCCGCGCGATTTCAAACATATGAACCAGCGATGAATGCGGTGCCCTTGAAGGCGGCGGCGTCAGGAAGATTGCCGATTGCCGACTGCCGATTGCCGATTGGTTTTCGGATCGTAAATCGTAAATCGTAAATCGTAAATCCGGCAAAACATTTTGAGCGAACCAGGACCATAATGATGTCTCATAAACCGCCAGCGACTCTGCGCTGTGAAAGTGCCGGCTGGGCTTTTGTTCCGTCGTGCCGCTGGAATGGAAAACCGCAGTCCGCTCCGATGGCGCCAGACAGGTCAGCTCCAGTTCTTTGAACGCTGCCACCGGCACGGCAGGAATCTGTGTCCAATGCTCGATGGTTCCCGGCGTCCGGTCCCGCGCTGCGCAGATTTTTTGGTAGGCAGCGTTGTGTTTAAATTGAAGAGCGAAAAGCTCGAGCGCAAGTTGGTTAAATTCGCCGTCTTGCGCCGGACGCGCTTGCCGCGCCGTATCCCGCAATAGCGGGAGGAGGCGGGCGGCGAAATTGGAAAGTTCTTTGTTCACGCGGTTTTTGGTTGTCGGCTGGTTTTCCGCCACAGCCGGCCACCAGCATATCGCGAAAAGCCCCGGCGGCAAGCAGATTGCCATGGGATTCACGGCTCGGGATTGCCAAGCGCGCGTTTGTCCGTCACACTGCTTGTTCGATAATGAACAAACGGTTTTTCATCACCACCGCGATTGATTACGTGAACGGCCAGCCGCATCTCGGCCACGCTTACGAAAAGATCATCACGGACGTGATCGCCCGGTCACGGCGCAGCCTGGGTCAGGAAGTCTTTTTTCTGACCGGCCTGGATGAACATGGCCAGAAGGTCCAGCAAGCCGCCGTGGCCGAAGGCAAAACGCCGCAGGCCTATTGTGATGAACTCGCGGCGGACTGGAAGGCGTTTGCAAAAAAACTGGAACTGACCAACGATGATTTCGTCCGCACCACCGAACCGCGCCACAAGGAATTTGTCCAGGCAATCCTGGCCAACCTTCATGCCGCCGGCCAATTTTACAAGGAAACCTACAAGGGCTTTTATTCAACGAAGGAGGAGACATTTTTGACCGACAAGGACCGCCTGCCCGATGGCACGTTTGATCCGGCGTACGGCGAAGTCATCGAACTCGAGGAAAGCAACTACTGGTTCAAATTGCGCGACCATCAACAATGGTTGATCGATTATCTCGAAGCGAATCCTTCGTTCGTCCAGCCCGATTACCGCCGCAACGAGGTGCTTGGCTTTCTCAAAAACAGCATGCTCGAAGATCTTTGCATCACGCGGCCGGCAGCGCGTCTGAACTGGGGCATTCCCCTGCCCTTCGACAAGGATTTTGTCACCTACGTCTGGTTCGACGCGCTGGTCAATTACATCAGCATCCCCGCCGCACATGGTGATCCACTTTCGGGTCTTGGTTCTGGCGTCTTGGTTCCCGGAGACGGTACCGGGACCGCGAAACCCCAGACTCCAGACGCCAAATCCCAGCTCCAGCTCTGGCCCGCCGACCTCCACGTGATCGGCAAGGACATCCTGAAATTTCACGCCGTCTTCTGGCCGATCATGCTCAAGGCGATGGGCCTGCCGCTGCCGAAACAGATTCTCGTCCACGGCTGGTGGCAGAAGGAAGGCGCGAAAATCAGCAAGAGTACCGGCAACATTGTTGATCCCGTTGCGGTCATTGACGAATGGGGCCTGGACGCTTTTCGTTTTTACGTGTTGCGCGAGCTGGACATCGGGCCGGACGGCAACTGGACCGACGCCGGATTCAGGGCGCGTTATCAGGCCGAACTCGCCAATGGACTTGGCAATCTGGTGAACCGCTCGCTCTCGATGCTCAAGCGCTATCGCAACGGTGTCGTGCCCGCCAGGCACGATGAACTGGCCGCCGCGGCCGCCAAAGCCGCGGATGAGACCCACGCGTTGCTGAAACAAAACCAGCTCCAAGCCGCGCTGCACAGCATCTGGGGACTGGTCACGCGCGCGAACCAATACGTGGACCAGACCGCACCATTCAAGCTGGCCAAGGACCCGGCCCAGGCCAAACGGCTCGACGAGGTGCTCTACAACCTGGCCGAAACCTGCCGGGTGCTCGCGGTCTTGTTGTGGCCGTTTCTGCCCGGCACCGCCACGAAGATTTACGCGCAACTCGGACTGTCCGGCACACCGGATAAATTCTCCGAGGCCACATGGGGCGGATTGCAGCCCGGCCACAAAATCGGCGAACCGGCGCCGCTCTTTCCACGAAAAGACGGGTAAATTGGCGGAGGGGCGCAACGCCTCGTTTGCACTTTGGCCGGACCTGACTACATTGAACCCATGAACACGAGGTCGATCGCAGGCATTTCGTGGTTCACGATGTTGGCGCTGATGGTTGCGTTCATCGCCGGTTGCGCCACCACCAGGCCGATTGATTGGAACAGCCGAGTCGGCACCTACACGTTTGACCAGGCCGTGACCGAGCTGGGGCCACCCGACAAACAAGCCGCGCTCAGCGACGGCAAAATCGTTGCCTCCTGGATTACGCACCGTTACGGCGGCACCAGCTTCAGCGTCGGCACCGGATTCTATGGCGGCAATTCCGCTTTTGGCGTCGGCCAGACGATCGGGAGCGGCTATCCGGACCGGGTGCTGACCCTGACGTTCGGCACGAACTACGTGCTCGCCGCGTGGTCAAAGAATTATTGAAATGAAACCACTTCAAAGCAAGCGTAGCGGCTTTCGGCATCCCACAATGCGGGGCGGACTCTTCGACTTTCTGGATTTGCGCCGCTCTGCCGAGCCGCCGCTACGATGGAGCAAAGGTCTTTTGGGGGCCTCAAAAAATGAAAAGTAAAATTGTCCGGGCGTTTCTGTTGATAGCCATTCCCGGCGTTCTCTTACTGGCTTCGGGTTGTGCATCGCCCGGGCCATTGACCGTTCAACAGGCCAATTATCCCCCCGACCAGGTGGATGCCCATGGGTTGTTTGCGGAAAATTGTGTCATCTGCCACGGCCAGAACGGGCGCGCCCGGACTTTCCACGGCTGGCTGGTCGGGGCACAGAATCTTACCGACGCAAAATGGCAGGCGGACGCCACGGACGGGCAGATTCTCAACGCCATCAAAACCGGGCCGAGCGTGATGCCGGCATTTGGAAAGAAATTGTCCCCGTCAGAGATTGACGCACTGGCCAGGTATGTACGCTCCTTCAAGTCAACACATTAGGGCCGGGAAGCGGAAATGAAACCACCTTACGAGGTTGGCAGGCGACGGATATTCGATTAAACTACATTCATGAAAATGAACCCCGCCGCGAAATGTTCATTGCCAATCGCTTTATTTCTCGTCATTGCCTTCATTATCGGCTGTGCCACCGCCCCGCCGGTTGACTGGAACAATCGGGTTGGGCATTATACTTACGGGCAGGCCCTCAATGAACTTGGCGCCCCGAACCGGCAATCCCACCTCAGTAATGGCACAACGGAATTCAAATGGTTCCTCCAACCGGGAGGTCCCGCTGGTACGCCCAATAACGGCATGAACAATGGATTTGGGGTGGGCCAGAATGTCAGCCCCGGTTTCAACGACCGCTACCTGCAATTGACATTTGACACCAATGGCATGTTGACCGCCTGGTTTAAAAACTACTGAAATCAATTTAGCGCGATGCCGCGCCGAATGTAGGTCGGGATGTCGAGATCTTCACCCTTGTGAATCGTCGGTTCGCTTTTGTCGAACCGGCCCTTGGAAATAATCGCCAGCGGCAGCTGGGCCTGGTGCATTCGGGAACCCGCTTTTCGGCCGCGTCCACCGCCATGCCGGCCCAGCACTTGTTCGCGCTGTTCCGGCGACAGGGACGAAGCCGGCGGAACGCAACGCGACGTGGACCGCCCGGAACCGCGCGAAGCCGCCGGTTCGGCCGCTTCCGCTGCCATCACCGGCAATTCCGCCACCGGCACGGTGCCGGCCTGCTTCGCGGCAATGAGAGTGACCGAGAGACCGGCTTTCATCGTTTCATCCACGGCCGCACCCATGATGACCCGCGCGCGTTCGCAATGACGGCCGATTTGTTCCATCACGCGGTCGACTTCGGTCATCGTCAAATCCTTGCCCCCCCTCAGGCTCACCAACACCGCGTCGGACTCCGCCAGCACGCGGCCCTCGTCCAACAACGGGTGGTTGAGCAGTTTTTCCACCACCTCGCGCGAGCGGGCCGGACCCGAGGCCTCGACGGAGGCAAACGCGCT
>JAJPJM010000015.1 GCA_021324235.1 Verrucomicrobiota bacterium | reverse complement strand
GGCCGCAAGGAATTTGATTTTACCTGCAAGGAAGTAGCCGAAGGCCGTGACCTTTCCTCCATCAACGGTCTTTCGTACAAAAGCAAGGACGGCAAGATCATTCACAATCCCGAGCGCGAGATGATTCAGGACATGGACACGCTGCCGTGGGTGGCGGACGTTTACCGGCGCGACCTCGAGATTGAAAAGTACTTCATCGGTTATCTGCTGCACCCGTACATCAGCATGTACACGGGCCGGGGTTGCCCGGCGCAATGCACCTTCTGCCTCTGGCCGCAGACCATCGGCGGACACAAATACCGCGTTCGCTCGCCGCAGAACGTCGCCGACGAGATGGCGTACATGAAGAAATTGTTTCCGCAGGTGCAGGAATTTTTCTTCGACGACGACACGTTCACCGCGAACCTGCCGCGCGCCCGCGAGATTGCCAAAAAACTCGGGCCGCTCGGCGTGCATTGGTCCTGCAACAGCCGGGCGAACCTGGATTACGACACCATCAAGAGTTTCAAGGACAACGGCCTGCGGCTGTTCCTGGTCGGTTATGAAAGCGGCAACGACGACATCCTCACGCGCATCAAAAAAGGCGTGACCATGGACGAGATGCGCCGGTTCACCCAGGCCTGCCATCAGGCCGGCGTCGTAATTCACGGCACGTTCATTCTCGGCCTGCCGGTGGAGACCAGGCAATCGGTCGAGAACACCATCCGTTTCGCGCAGGAACTGGATGTGTTTTCACTGCAGGTCTCGCTGGCCGCGCCGTATCCGGGCACGGAGCTTTACGAAATGGCGAAACAAAACGGCTGGTTCGTGAAGAAGGACAAGACCGACCTCGTGGAAGGCGACGGTTTTCAGCAAAGCACGCTGGAATATCCGGAACTGACCAAGGAGGAAATTTTCGAATCCGTGGACCGCTTTTATCGCACCTACTATCTGCGTCCCAAGCCGATTCTCCGCATCATCAAGACGATGCTGGAAGACAAGGACGTGCTGGTCCGCCGCTGCCGCGAAGGTTACGAGTTTTTCAAGAGCCTCCGCCAACGGAAGGTGGACCTGGCCGCCGCGAAGGCCATCGCCTGATCCGGATTTGACGAGTCGCACCCGCAACACAAACCATCAACCCGAAAGGAATCCGCCATGGAAACGACCGAAGAAAAAAAGTGTTGTGAAACCAGGAAGTGCAGCTGCTTTTGCCACCGCGTGCCCGGCTTGTTGATCGCCCTGTTTGGCGTCGCCATTCTGCTGGGTGTGTTGGAAGTAATCAGTGCGAAAGCCGCCGTGATTACCATTGCCATCCTGATCATTCTATTCGGCCTGAAAAAAATGTGCGTCGGCATGTGCAAATGCTGTGATAAAGCTTAAGCGGTTGAATCAACCAGCAACCGGACGTGCAGCCCATCGCGTCCGGTTGATTTGTTTTTGGACTGAATTTGTGTTTTCAGGTCGCCGTACTTGGGTTGGTTTTTCCCGCCTCTGATATTCGTGATGAGCTTGAAGCCGGTGGCCCCGGGGCGTTACGCTGGGGCATGAGCGCATTTCCCGTCAGCCCTGAAAAAGAGGCCCAGCTCACCCGGCGCATGGCGGCCCTGGGCGTGCGCGAAACCGATCTGGAGGAAACCTTTGTCCGTTCCGGCGGCCATGGCGGCCAGAACGTCAACAAGACGTCCACCTGCGTGATGTTGTTGCATCGTCCGACCGGTCTGCAGGTCAAATGTCAGGCCACCCGGCAGCAGGGACTCAACCGGTTCATCGCCCGCCGGCTGCTGCTCGACAAGGTTGAAGCGCGGCAAAAGGGTTACGTGGATGCCGAACGGGCCCGGATTGAAAAAATCCGCCGCCAGAAACGGAAACGTTCCCGGCGCGCCCAGGCCCGGATGCTGGCCGGTAAATCCCACCAGGCCGACAAAAAGGAGTTCCGCCGGCGCGTCCTGCCGGAATAAATGGATGAGTTGATGTTTGAGCATTGCCGGGTCCGTCCCCCTAAATTCCAGATTGCGTTTTTCCGACGACGGGGTAAATTGGCCGCGCTTTTAACTGATGAAACCTGTCATCGCCAAATTAAACTGGATGCCGAAGCGTGCCGCGTGGCTGCGTCAGGTCGGCGCCACGCATATCCTGGGCGATGGGAGGTTGGATTCGTAGACGAGTTGTAGGGAAATTTAACCACCCATCGCCGGCATCCGGCGGTGGGTTTTTGTTTTGTCGGACAAATACCGCGGCCCCGGTCAACCAATATGCACAACCAAACCAGGCCCTCAACCCCGCCCGTGTGGGGCGTGATCGCGGCGTTTGCTGCGGTCTACGTGATTTGGGGCTCGACGTATCTTGGCATTCGTTACGCGGTGGGATCCATTCCGCCGTTCCTGATGGCGGGGACGCGTAATCTTGCCGCCGGTCTGTTGCTCTATGCGTTTGCGCGCGTCCGGGGTGGCATCGCCCCCACGCGCATTGAGTGGCGCGACGCGGCCATCTCCGGCGGCTTGCTGCTGACGATTGGCAATGGTGGGGTGACTTGGGCGGAACAGGTGATACCCTCGAGTGTGACGGCGTTGCTGGTGGCGCTGACGCCATTATGGATGGTGTTGTTTGACTGGTTACGGCCCGGTGGTCCGCGCCCACGTCCGTTCGTGATTGCGGGACTGACGGTGGGTTTCATAGGAGTGGCGCTGCTGGCACACGGCCATGGAAACCATCCTGGCCCGGCCTACGGCTGGGGCATGGCCGCGTTAATGGCCGCTTCGATGAGTTGGGCGTTTGGCTCGATCTTTAGCCGGCAGGCACACAAACCGGCGTCACCGTTGCTGGGCGTGGCCATGCAAATGATTGCTGGCGGCAGTTTATTGCTGGTAATCGCGTTCGCGCGCGGTGAAGTGATGCAGTTTTCCCCTGGTCAGGTGACCTGGCTGTCGGCCGGTTCATGGCTCTATCTGACGGCGGCAGGATCGTTGGTGGGTTACACCTGTTACGTGTGGCTGCTGCACGCGACCACGCCCGCGCGCGTGGCGACGTATGCGTATGTAAATCCGTTCATCGCCGTTTTGCTCGGTTGCACCATCGGGCGGGAAACGTTTTCACACGAATTGTTCGTGGCGGGGACGCTGATCATTGCCGCGGTGATGTTGATTGTTCGTGGCGGGGCGCGACGGGCGGCCGCGGAAACTCCCAGTAAAGAGGTGGCGTAAAAAACGGTTGAGGGTTGATAGCTGATGGTTGAGGGCAGAAGACAACGGAAACATCGAACACTTCATTGTCGAACGGAAGGGGTTTACACGAGACCGAAAACGATTCAGGCCCGCTGGCACACGAAAAAGTAAGGCTGGCCGTGCCAGCGGTGTTCCAGGCCGGGATGCAGCCACGTCTGGTCGGAGACGTTCCGGATTTGAAAGTGATATTGCAATGGAAACTCCAAATCGGTGTAACTGGCCGCAATGACCGCCTGATAACCCTCTCCGGCCCGATTCATCTCCGCCATCTGCCAGACTTCTCCCTGGTTGACATGCCGGTAGCGGAGGCGCAGGCCGGCAATCAGAGGCTGATGGCTGGCGTTCGGCACCCGGGCCAGAATCGTCAACGGCTGGCCACGCTGAAATGAAGCCGCCGGCTCGTGCAGGTTCGCCAACGGCGGATGATCATCCGGTTTCGATTTCGCGAAGACCGCGCGTATGGCCTGCTTGATGATTTTCGGGTCTGCCTTTGTCGGTGGCCGGCCGTGAATCAAGGTGTCAGGCTCGTTCTTCAGGAGTTTTTCCATGTCCGCAAGGTCATCGTCCATGGCAGACAACCGGTCCAGCCAATGGCCGTGCATGAAATAATCGTAACCGTAAGTGATGTCGTGGACGTACGGGTCTTTTGCGGTTTCCGCTAATTGCGCCCAGGCCTCGCGCGCCGCGTATTGTGTCTTGAGTGAGGCTGCCAGCGCCGGCCGGTGGCCGGTTTGTTCGTAAATGGCGTAGAGCATGCCCGCCCGGAATTTCGACGCGAAGAACCGGCCCAACCCGGCTTGAATCGCGACATCAATTTCCAGCCGCCGGAATTGTGGGTTGCTGGCATCGCGCACATTTGATTTCGCCGCGCGCCATTGGCCAATCGCTTGTTGGGCCGCTTCGTCCAGTTGCTCTGAGACCCAGGCCGGTGAATATTTTCCGCTCTTTTCGCCCTTGAGCAGTTCAGTGGCGAATTCGTCGACGGTCAGGAAAAATTCCGGATCCAGTGGACTGACGGTGCCGAAGCGGCGCGGCTCGGGCGTGTCGCTGTAGGGATGCGGACGGTTCGGGTCCACCATCGGCATGTTGGTGTACATCTCCGGCCAATAGACGTTATTGGCGGCGGAAGGACAATGCGCCGTGGTCACCAGCGGCAGGATCCGGCTGGCCGAGGCCAGCGCATTACCGGCCGGTTCCGCACCCTGCCCAAACTGCCGGCGCAGCAGACGTTGCCAGCCATCCGGATCGGTGTCAGGATTGTAAAAGTTCCGGCCCCAGACGCGGTAGCTGTAATCGTATTTGTCGTAATCGCCGCCGACGGGTTTTAATGAAGCGTCGGCGTACGCGTCGCGCCCGCCCGGCAGGCCCGACCCTTTCCGACCTTTAAAGTAAAGCGGTTCGAGCAGTTCCACGCCGTTGCTGCCGCAAAAACTTGAGACCTGTCCGTAAGCCCGGGCCATTTCGGGATCACCCCACAACAACTGCCGCTGTGTGCCCGGCCAGATGCGATGCACCACGCCGTAACGCCGTTTCTCCATCAATAAATCGGCGTAACCATAGCGCGTGAACCGGCGTGAACCGGCGCTGCGCGCAAAGAACCCGTTGTCGCGTGTGTCGGTCGGTGGCATTTCCTGCGGCCGGATGGCGCCCTGCATGTAGGGCAGGCCCATGTGCTCGGCCCAGAATTTGGGCGAGACCTCCACCGGCATGCCGGTGCCCAACGCCACGTTGATGATTTCCTGGTCAATACCCTTGGCGTGCAGATCAAGCCTGACGTTGCGACCACACTGGACGACACCGTCCAGAATGGTTTTCCAAATCGCAGTGTTCCCTTCGGGTACACCGCTTTCGCCGTGGGTGCGCAGGGTGATGCCGCTGATCGAGGGACACGCGGCGAGCAACGTACGCAGGGCGTCACGACAATAGGTCGCCTGGGTTTCCGGCGTGAGCCCTTCAATGGTGTAATTCGCCTTCGGGCTGTCGGTCCATCGGTAGGCGTGGGTCCAGAGGCCCAGTTGGAATTGCAGGCCGCGTTTGGCCGTTTCATCGCTGATGAACCGGAGCATCTCGAGATTGTGATCGCGCTCGGCGTCGGGCAGGGGTACGGCGCGCACGTTGTAGCCCGGTACCGTTAACAGGAAGGGATACGCAAAGTGAAAGTAGCAATCACGAATGTCGGTGGTGAAATCGTAGCCGAGGCCGAAGGCGAGATTGAACCGGTTGAACCGGTGGGTCGCCAGCATCGTGAGATAGGCCGTCCAGAAATCCCGGTCGTTGAACCAGGGGATGTCCTCGACATTGCTGGCGAATGCGCGCCCGACACTGCGGACCGGGTTGGCCGGCTGTTCGCTGACCGGTTTTACGTCCCTCAACATCGCCACCGGGTCGGAGGCATACTTCACGCGGTCCGCCAGTTCGAGCAAGGCATAAACGAGACCACGCGCGTCCGAACCGCTCGCGAGGAGGACTGTGCGGGGTTCGACTTTTCCGCAGGTCAGGGCCATGGCCTCCGGAGTGTCCGGCAATGAAATCTTCGCATCGGCGAGCAGGCGTTGAGAAAGGTTTGAATTGCGCCCGGCCACGAGAATGCATTCCTGCGAAAGTGGCACTTGATCGAGGCTTGGACAAATCTGGGTTGCAATGCCCCGAGCAGCCAGAGTTTCGCGTAATTGTGCCGCCGCCCATGTCACCGGCGATTGCTTCAGAACGGCATCGTCTGGATCGAGTACAATTGAAATCCCCGGGCTGCCTTCGTTGGCGAAGAGGTATGGCTGAAGCAGGTTGGCGCCGGCCACGGCTGCAGCGGTCAGCCCGGTTTGCTTGATGAACTGCCGTCGCGTCTGGCGCCGGCGGGCGGGGTTGGTTTCGTCAGGGCGCATGGTGTAGTCCGGATTCAAGGCGTTTTCTCCGGCGCTGACGAGGAAATTTTTGGCAAATGCAATGGCGCCGCGCGCGACCTGACCCACTTGACTGGCTTTATGACCGCTATCGATTTCCGGCATGGGTGCCATAACCTGGAAGGGACAAAGTCCCCGGCCCGGCCCTGATCCCCTGTGCACTAAT
The DNA here is from genome assembly GCA_021324235.1 of Verrucomicrobiota bacterium. GTDB lineage: Bacteria > Verrucomicrobiota > Verrucomicrobiia > Limisphaerales > UBA11358 > UBA11358. The sequence continues at coordinate 11,469 of JAJPJM010000015.1, read as the reverse complement.
TTCAAAATCATTTGCAAAGACCAGCGATTGAGAAGCTGAAAGGTGGCGTTATACTTACTATCAAATTCTCCAAAAATGTTTAGGCGCGCAAACGATTCGGTTTCGTGTTCTTAATGGGCAATATCCACATCCATCCACAGTAATTAAACCATGAAAACTCAGCTCAAAAACCTTCTGGCGTTCGCAGTTTTGATCGGATTGGCAACTCCGGCCTTCGGGCAGTTGCAATGGAGTTCGTATGACACCAGCGGCAATCTGGTCACGGCCAATGTCGCCACCGGCGGCGACCTGACTTCCGCCAGCAGCGTGACCTTTACCATTCCCGCCAACACCCAATTGTTTTTCGTGACCAAAAATTTTACGCCGATCGTTCTGTCGCAGGCGAACGCCTCGGCGGTGGTGACGTTCCAATTTTCTGCGTCCGCCGGCCTTACGGGTGTGAATCAACGCACCGTGGAATGGGGGCTATACAACTCCGCCGGCACGGCCAGTCTGGCTGATGATATTGGCATGTATGGCGGTTGGGAAGGGGCTTACGTGGAAGGCATATTTCACGCCAGCGGAGCGGCCAATTTGTTTACCGGCACGAGCCCGGGCCTGGGCAAAACCACCACCGGAGCACCCACTGACGGCACCATCTATACCAACCAGATCCGACTGTATCTGAAAACTGCGCCCGTTGGGGTCGCCTTGGGCAGCAGCAGTTCCACTTTGGGCGCTGCGGGCGTGGCGATGAATGGAGTAAACCTCACGGCCCGGGGTTACACCAATCCGGCCAATGGGACGAACACGTTCGATGAATTCGCTTTCATGTTCAACAACACCACGGCCAGTCCGGTCACGGTTACGCTCAGTGACGTTGGCTTGGGGAATTCCCTGACGTGGGATGCCAGTGGCGCCAACCCGGCCACGCCGACCGACGGTGCCGGTAATTGGTCGGTCACCAATGCCACCTGGTCGAGCGGTCCCGGTGGGGCCATCGGCGCCAGTGACAGTATCTGGTCGCCGGGTTACAGCGCGGTCTTTGGATCAGGCAATGGCGCCGCCGGCACGATCACCATTACGGATCCCCCCGGAGTGACGGTTTCCAATATCACTTTTAATGCCGCCAGCAGCGGCAATTACAATATCGCCAGTTCCACCAATACTTCTCCATTAATTTTAACCGGTACCCCGACCATTACGGTTGCCAGCGGTGTTACCGCCACCAATAGCGCTCCATTGAGCGGCACGGGCTTTACGAAGGCCGGCAACGGGATGTTCGTGTTGCTTCCGCCCGTGGCCGCCACCAATGTCGGCGCGACGACGGTCAATGCGGGCACGCTTTATCTGGCGGGCAGCGGTACCAGCAGCTTGAATGATGATCTGATTGTCAACCCCGGCGCAACCGCTTTGTTTGCCGCCAGTGCCGGTATCCCGACCGGGAAGCGGCTCTTCATCAATGGCGGAACGGTGACCAATCTTTCACCGACCGCGACGACGGTTAATCTGAACATCATGGCGTTCGACAACAACGGATTTATCGGCGCCTCGGCCGTGAGCCAGTTGAACGTGACTAATTTTGATTTCCGCAGCGGCACGGATGCCTTTCCCAAATTTCCTTCGGTCATGACCACCAATTTCAGCGTCAAATCCACGCCGGGAACCATGGTGGTTCAAACGCGCGCCAATTCTTCCGGAGTCAACGGCATTGCCGGGCTGAAGTTGAATGCAGGAACCTTCATTTGTGATTATCCGAGTTCACCGCCCAATGGTGATTCCCAGGGCGGGGCAAAATATATCAACACGGCACAGATGACTCTGGCGGGAGGCACGCTCTTTCAACGCTTCAATGCGGCGGCCAATCGCACTGAAGTTGTCGGCAGCGTGCTGGTCAATCCCGGCGCCACTTCCGTCATGGTGACCAACAACGGTCCAAACAACTACACTTTTTCACAGAATGCGATCACCCGGAACGTGGGCGGGACGGTGGACTATTCCGTCGGCGGCACGAGCCCCGGGACGAAAGCCTGTACGACCACCACCGCGAACGTCAACGGCATCCTGGGCGGTTATGCCACTTATGGGACAACAGATTGGGCGGTCGGCGCCTCCCTCGCCGCCTATTCCGCCTACACCACAAGCGCGGATCCCACCACTTGGGCGGCGACCAACAATGTGAGTTTGAGCGGGAATCCCCTGGCCAACATTCCTGACCCGACCACCATCAATACCTTGAAGCTCAGTGGTGCCTCCACGGTGACGCTTAACGGTACCCTGACGCTGGCCGCCGGCGGTTTGCTGGTGACCGGCACCGGCGCCAATGCGATTACCGGTGGCACCCTTGAGGGCGCCAGCGGAGCGGATCTCATCGTTCATCAATACAGCACCGGCGATTTGACCATCAGTTCCACGCTGGCCGACAACAGCAGTGCCACAGCGTTGACGAAATCCGGTTCCGGCCGGTTGATCATCGCCGGGACAGACACCATGACCGGCAACAACTACCTCAATGGCGGCACCGTTGAAGTGAGCGCTTTGGCCCAATTGGCTGGTGGTTCCCTGGTGATGAACAACGGGACGCTGAGTTATATCGGTTCGGGCGAAACCAGCACCCGTCAAATAATTTTAAATGGTGTCGGCGGCACATTGGATGTTGAGGGCAGTGCTACCATCACCCAAACCGGAGCCTTGACCGGTGGCGGCGGTTTTAATTCGCCGTTGACACCCGGTTTGAACCTGGGCGACTGGGGCGGGTTGACCAAGGCCGGCAGCGGTACTTTGGTGCTGGCCGCCAATAACGTTTATAACGGGCCCACGGTGGTGAGCAATGGTCTGCTTTCAGTCAATGGGACCAATTCACTGACCGGCACAAGCGGTCTGACCAATTACTCGGGCGGCGGCAGTTTCACGGTGTATGGCGGCACCCTGGGCGGCACCGGAATGATTTCCGGTCCGGTGGACATCAAGAGCGGCGGAACCCTTTCGCCGGGCAACAGCACCGGCACCTTGACCTTGGGATCCGGTCTTACCGTGGAAAGCGGCTCCACCAATCTTTTTGTAGTCATCAACGGTACCCCGGGGAATTTGCTGGCGGTCCAGGGTAATCTGACCATCCAGCCGAACAGTACCATTGCGATCAGTGTTCAGGGGTCGGCGCTGGAACCGACCACCAACACGCTGATTACCTATACGGGAACCAAAACCGGTTCATTTAATCCGACGGTGGTCATCACCGGTGGTTCGATTGACAGTTCCATCACCATCGACGACAGCACGCCGGGCCAGATCAAATTGGTGGCCATTCCGCAAGTAAGCATCACCAGTCAGCCGCAGGACCTCATCGTTTCCACCAACGTTGCCGCGAGCTTCACCGTTGGTGCCACCGGCACTGCGCCCATCAGTTACTACTGGTATTCCTTCGGGAACAGCACTAACAACACGCCCGTGCTGGAGGCTGGAGCCACCAACTCCACCTTTACCATCACCAACGCGCAACCGTCCGATACGGGTTTGTATGCCGTGGTGGTTTCCAACAGCTACAATTCCGTGATGAGCCGGTTTGCGAGTCTGATTGTCGGCAATGTGATTCCGGTTCTTAATGGACCGTCTGACCAGACTGTCATTCAAGGCAACAATGCCACCTTCAACACGACCGTGGTCATCGCCAACCCGGCGCCGACGTTCCAGTGGCAAACCAACGGCGTCGATGTTACCGGCGCGACCGGCACGTCTTTGATCCTGACCAATGTTCAATTTGCGATGGACGGCACAACGGTCTCGGTCATTGCCACCAATGTCGCCGGTGCGACCACCAATATGGCGACACTTCACGTTATCGTGACGCCGGTCATCGCTCCCCAACCGACCAACCTCACGGTCAACGTGGGGGACACGGCGGTTTTCAGTTCCGGGGCCACGGGCGTTCCGACGCCGACATTGCAATGGTATGTCAATGGCGCGGCCATCTCCGGTCAAACCAATGGCACGCTGACCATCCCCAACGCCCAGGGAACGAACATTGGAAGTTACAAACTGGTGGCCAGCAATACCGCCGGTTCGGTTACCAGTTCCGTGGTCACGTTGACCGTGAACTCCACAATCCTGACCGCGACCACGTTTGGTCCCACCAACGGGGCGACCGGCGTTTGCTATGATACGCCGCTGTACGTCACCTTCAACGGCCCGGTTGCCACCGTCAATTCCGGCCGGATTCGCATCTATGACTCCACCAACTCCGTCACGCCGGTGGACACGATTGACATGAGTTCGAACACCGTGGTGGTCAGTCCGGGAATCGGACTGACGAACAACATCCAGCCGCACAGCCTGTTCTCCGGTGATTCCCAGGTGATCAACTACTTCCCGGTCATTGTTTCCGGCAACACGGCGGCGATTTATCCGCACTCCGGCGTGATGACCAGCAATCAGACTTACTATGTCGTCATGGACAGCGGAATCGTCGCGGACAACACCGGGGCGTATTTCGCGGGCGTCTCGGACACGAATGCCTGGAGATTCACGACCAAGCCGACCGGTCCGGCCAACCCGACCAACCTGGTGGTGGCCGCCGACAACAGCGGCGATTTTGACACGGTGCAAGGAGCGGTGGACTCCATCGCGCCCGGCAATACCAGCTACACACTGGTCAACATCCATAACGGCAACTACGTGGAAATCGTGGATATTTCGGGCAAGAACAACGTCACCTTCCGCGGACAAAGCCGTGCCGGAACGGTGGTGGGTTATCCCAACAACAACAACCTGACCGGCACCACCGCCGGGCGCATGGCGTTCAAGGTCAATTCGAGCGACATCAAGATTGAGAATCTGACGCTGACCAACGGCACGCCGCAAGGAGGTTCGCAGGCCGAAACCCTGTTGATTTATAACAATGGTTTGCGGTGCGTTGTGGACAATTGCGACATCGACAGCCGCCAGGACACCATTCTGATCAATGCCAGCACGTCCCAAGGTTACTTCAACAACTGCCGGATCGTCGGTAACTTCGACTACATCTGGGGTGTTGGCGTCGGTTACTTCAACAACTGCGTGTTCCACACCATTACCAATACCCTCTCCAGTTCGTATAACCTGACGGCCGCACGCACGCTCACCGCCAGCTCTTCGAGCACCAACACTCCGTGGGTGAATCCGAATGGCACGACTTATTCGGCCTACGGTTTTTCGTTCGTGGGCTGCACTTTTGAGGGCGACCCCGGCGTTGCCAACGTCACCCTGGCCGGCTCCAATGGCACAGCGGGCGGGTTGGATTCATGGGCTCTGAGCCGGTTCGATACCAACGTATATGTGGGGCCGGTCGCTCTTTCAAACTCGTATGTGTTCTGGCAATACAGCAATACCGATCTTGTCGGCAATCCCATCTCGTTCCCCGGCGTGCAGACGATTGGGGTGACGAATAACGACCCACGCCTGCTGGCGGCCACGAATCCCATAATCTGGTTCTCCGGCTGGTCGCCGCAACTGGCGCCGAACATCACCAGCCAGCCGACCGGCCTGACCGTCGGCGCCGGCCAAAGTGCCAGCTTCACGGTCAGCGCTACCGGCATTCCGGACCCGACGTATCAATGGGTGAAGGACAGCACCAACCTTGTCGGACAAACCGGCGCGATGCTCACGATCAGCAGCGCAAGCGGACTGGACATCGGCACGTATTCCGTAATCGTCTCGAATACGGTCAGCAGTGTCACCAGCAGCAATGCCGTTTTGACGGTGACGCCGCCAACGACCCCGTCAACGATTGCCTCACCCACGGTGGACAACAGCGGCAACGTTCAGTTCACCATCACCGGTGCGACCGGATCGGCGGGTTTTGGTTACCGTGTCTGGGCGACGACCAACCTCGCGTTGACGCCGGTGACCAGTACTTGGACGCTGCTCACCAATAGTACGTTCGGCACCGGCCCGATTGTCTTCACGGATCCGGCCAGCGGTTTGCCGCAACGGTTTTATCTCATCACCGCGCCTTAGCAAACAGCCGCGGCGAAAACCCATCAATCACGGCGGATCAAAAGTCCGCCGTGATTTGTTTTGGAAAGATGTTTTGGCGATCCCGCGTTTCCCGGTTGGCTCTGCCAACAGAGCGGTGGTCAGGTGAGGTTGCATTAACCGGTGCGCTTAACGCATCCATGGTCCGGGCTTCGCAAGGTTTGCAGAAACGGCTTGCCCCGCTGTTGCAACCGTTCTTCCAGGCGCCGGGTACAATCACAATGGCCGCATGCCCACGGTTCCGTGCCGTTTTCGTGGCGGCAATTCCTGCGGTTGTGCGCATCCTTGACGGTCAGCAGCTCGAAAAATTCCTCCCAGTACGGCCGTTCCTCGGCCAGCGGTGTATCGCAGAAGCAGGTTTCCACCCAGTGGGCCACGCCGTCGTCGCCCAGGCGTGCCTGTTGCAAATCCCAGGCATATTCATCGCCGGCAATCGAACCCCGACCGAGCGTGCCGTCGACCAGGGCCTGTAGCAGGGCCTTTCCCCGGCCGGGTTTTACGCGGGCTTTAACCAGATAACGCATGATGGAAGATAACTCACCGGTTCGGAAACGCCATCGATGTGCTCCTCGTTTACAGGAGCGAAGACTGTTCATGGCCGGTTCTCGGGCCGATTTGCATTTTGCCAACGACCACCGCGCCGTCCTCAATAATCAGGTTTTTGGCGTCGATATTGCCAAAGAATCGCGCGGCCGATTTCAAGGTGACCGTGTCCTGCGCGCGAAGGTTCGCCGCCAGTTCACCGGTGATTTCCGCCGAGCCGACCTTGATCGGGTCCGGCCAGCGAAAATGATTTTCCGCCGGGATGATCAAATGAGCGGCGGTCAGGCTGCCCTTGATGTCGGCGGTGGAGTAGATGGTCAGGGAACCCAGGGCCGCCAACTTGCCATGGAATTTTCCCTTGATGACGGCATCGCCGACGATGCTCTCGGTATTGAAAACGTAACCTTTGAGTTCGACGGTGAACGCACCCTTGGTTTTGAAATTCTTGGCCAGGGCGCTGGTGATGCGGTAATCGTGCAGGTCCACATACTGGCTGCACCGCTTGCACATGGTGGATTCGGCGGAGGCGGGGATGACCAGTTCGGCGCCGCATTCAAAACAGGTGATGTGTTTTTGCCTGGGGGCGCGGGGCGGCGCTTTCGGCGGCGGGCGGAGGATTTCCTGGACGCGCAGGTGCTGCCCGCATTGCTTGCAGATCGTGGAAAAAGCCTCACGCGACTCCGCTTGCTGATGGCCGCAATGGGGGCAGGTCAGCAGGACCTGGTCCTGTTTTTTTGCCGGCATTCAATTGTTCGATCTGCGGGGAAATGACGTCGGTTCAACGGGACATCCGGGCGGGTTCCGGGGTCTTGGGCGCTTCGGTGGGTCGCGCCGTCGGCGCCGTCGGCGCAACTTTGTTCGGATTGACTTCCGTCTTCCCGACGTATGTGACGCCTTCCTCAATCACCAGTTTGCTGGCGCGAATGTCGCCGAACAATTCGGCCTTGGACTTGATCTCGATTTTTTCCCGGGCACTGATGTTGCCGTGGACTTTGCCACGGACCACCACCGATTGGGCGTTGATGTTGCCGTTGATGACGGCGCTGTCGCCAAGATTCAGGGCGCCGTCAGTGTGGATTTCTCCATCCAGCTTGCCGTCGAGTGTCAGTTCGCCGGAGAACTTGATGTTGCCTTTGATTTCAACATCCGCGTTCAGGATATTTTTGGATGAGCCGGTTGTGTTCATATTGTCTGCCATAGTTTTTCCTTGTTTCGTTCAGACCCCATTAACGCACCGTCGAAGGAAAGCGTCAAAAAAATTATTCGGCATTTTATTGGACATCCTGCGGTCTGCAAACCTCACCGGCATTCACGCATTGGTGCTAATGCGGCACCGGTCCTTGAACCACCTGGACCAGGTCATCCGGGCGGAGCCAGCGGGCGTAGGCAGCTTTGACATCGCCGGCGGTGAGCTTTACGTAAATGCGCGCTGCGCGGATCGGTTCATCGAGCGGCAGACCCAGCGCCGAACGCGAAAGCCAGCCTTGGGCGATATAGTCCACGCTGGATTCCGCGAGGGGGATGTCCCGCAACAACATCAACTTGGCCTGGTGTAACTCCCGGGCCGTCACCGGTTTCGTCCGGATATCCTTCAGATCGCCTAAAATGACGGCGCGTGCCTTCGCGACGTTGGGCGGGTCGCAGGCGTATTCCACCTGATAAACGCCGCGGGTCAGGCCGACGTTGAACGAGGAATCGACAAAATAGACCAGCCCGCTTTTTTCCCGGAGATCGCGATACAGGCGTGTCGCATAAAAGCCGCCGCCCAAAACGTGATTCCCCAGTTGTAACGTGTAGTAATCCGCGTTGGTGCGGGTAAGGGTCAACGTCTCCGCCAGCGTGACCTTGTCCTGTACGCGGCTCGAATCCGGTACGTGCGTCGAGGATGAGACATTGGCCGGCGCCGGCGGGAACAGGGTGTTGGGTTTTGGACCTGCCGCCTGCCAGCCGCCAAAATATTTTGTAATGACCGTCGTGGCATCTTCCGGCGTGACGTCACCGATGACCACGATGGTCGTCATGTCGGGCCGGAAAACGCGTTGGTAATAATCCCGCACATCCTGAATCGTGAGGGCTTTGACGGTCGCCGGCGTGGTTTCCCGTTGCACCGGGTCGTTTTCGGGAAACAGGGCCGCCCGCAGGGCGCGTCCGGCCAGATAGTCCGGGCTCTGCAATTGGCCCGCCACGGAAGCGGCCAGTTGTGGTTGGATGATGGTAAAATCCTTCTCGGGCAACGCCGGGGAAAGTTCGTTGTCGGCCAATAGTTGCACCCCGCGCTCAAACTGGTCGGTCAACACCTGCAACGAAAAATCCGCACCCGCCGATTCGTTCGCGCCGATGTCGTCGAGCGCCTTTTGGAAAGCCAGGCGATCCAATGTTTTTGTCCCGTAAGAGAATAACTGGTCCAACGCCTGGTCCGCGCCGTCCTGGCCTTTCGCCGTTTGTACCTTGGAATTGCTCTTTACCCGGCCATAGACGCTGATGGAGTCACTGATGGTCTCCGGTTGAACGATCAACGTGATGCCGTTGGGCAGATTGGTGACCACCGGATTTAACGTGGAAGGAGGAATTTCAATCTGCTCCGTAATTTTTTTGGCCCACACCGGCAGCTTGACCCCCGTCGCCTTTGACGCGGCGAATGATTCCTTGCCGCCAAAACTCTTCGAGGAAATCGGTTTGCCGGAAGGTTGCGGAGTCAAAATGGCCGAGATGGCGTGGTCAAAATCCAAATATTGCCTCGCCACGCGATTGACATCGGCCACGGTCACCTGGCGAATGGCGGCGATGTCGTCATCCGGCGATTGCCGTCCCTCAATGGCCACCGCGTCCGACCACGCCGAAGCCAGCCCGGACACGGAGTTTTTTTGAAGTTCGGCGCTGGCTATTTCACGCCGTTTCGCCGCCTCCACCAGATCGGCCATCACACCGTTCGTCACTTCCGCGGCCAGAATGTCCCGCACCTGTCCCAGCAGATTGGTGGCATCGCCCCCCGCGGGAAATCCAGCGATCGCGTAGCCCAGTCCGGCCTTGGGCAGGCTGTCGCATTCAAAGGCCGCGAACAACGCCTTGCCCGCCGGCACCAATCCGTAGAGCTGGCCGCGCTGACTGCTCAACACGTCCGACAGAATTTGCGCGGCGGCAAAATCCGGACTGTCCGAGCCGGGTAGGCGAAACGTGATGGCGACCAGGCCGTAAGGGAGGTCGGTGTCCTGCTGCAGCAGGTTCGGCTCTACCGGCTCAAAATGAAATTCCGGCCGGTCGGGCAGCTGCTTGGACGGAATGCCGCCAAAAATTTTCTCGACTTGCTCCAGCGCCTGCGCCGGCTGCACGTCGCCGACAATAATCAGGATGGCATTGTTGGGTGCATACCAGGTGTTGTGGAATTTGCGGAGCATGGCGTCGGTGGTCCTGTCAAAAGAAGGCCGCGTGCCCAATCCGGTCTGATCATAAGGCGTGCCCTTGAACATGGTCGCCAGCAGCTTGATATAGAAAACGTATTCCGGATTGGACAAATCCTGCGCGACCTCCTGTTCGATGGCGCCCCGCTCCTTGTCCCATAATTCTTCACTGGGCACCAGGTCCTGCATCCGGGCGGCTTCGACGTGCAGGGCCACATCCAGATGCTCCACCGGCGCAGTAAAAACATACTGGGTGACCGGATGCTGCGTGTCCGCGTCAAAATCGCCGCCCAAAGCCGCCGAAATGTCCGCCAGTTGATCCGCCGACAATCCCGGGCTGCCGCGAAACATCATGTGTTCGGTGGCGTGGGCCATGCCGGGAAAGTTCGTCGGGCACTCGTCCGCGCCGACGCGGTAATTGACCATCGTCGTCACCACCGGTGCCAGGGGGTTGCGGACGATGATGACTTGCAGGCCGTTTGCGAGCGTGGTGCGCAATACGTTCTGCCCGGCAGAAATTTCGTTGGTGGCCGCGTGCCCGGTCGCCAACCCGGTCAACGTGAGGAACAAAACGGAAATGAACAGGAGGAAGCGGGGCTTTTGGTTTTTGGCCGTCATAAATTTGATGTTCAGACAACCATAAACCTGCGCCGTTCAAGCGCGAGAAAAAAGTCGGGGGACAATTGCCAAGGAACGCCGGCCACGTCAAAATCGGGTGGTGAACGTCGACTGGGAAAAATTATGTGCGATGGCTTCCGGGGAAGTTGAAAGAACCGTGGAGTCGTTGCCGAAGCCATTGCGTGCACAGGCTGGGCAATTGCCGGTGACGTTCGAACGCATTCCAAACGCCGGGTTGCAGGCGGATGGGATTGAACCGGATACGCTGGGTTTGTTCACCGGACCGGAATTCGCCGACGAAGGTCATGTTCCCATGCCGCCGCAAATCATTTTGTTTCTGGAAAATCTTTGGGATTTGGCGGGCGGAGAGGAAAAGATTTTTCACAAGGAAGTGCAGACAACTTTCCTGCACGAACTCGGTCATTATCTGGGTCTGGATGAGGATGAACTGACGGAACGCGGCCTGGAATAAGGCCTTAGCGAGGGGAAAAAAAGAATCAAAAAAACTCTTGCGCCCGGGACGGGGGCTGATAATCTTTTAGCAGTCTTCCGCGTAGCGGAGGAAGCGACTGGCAAAAAAAGCCTGTTGACATATGGCGCGGGTCTGATAAAGTTCGCGCCTTCGAGACTCGAACTGAGATGCCGAGTTGGGAGAAGTGATTCGGCTCTCAGGTTTTTTGTCCCCCGGATGGGAAGCGAAGTCGGGCGGTTTCGATACGATTTTTTGGTGTTTTGGACACCAGTTGCTCTTTGAAAATTGATTTGTGCGATTAGTGAGAGCCCCTTCAAGATTAGCCAGTTAGTTGGCTGATTGCGAAGGTTTTAACCATTAAAGTAAAGCTGCCTGATTTTACGATCAGGCAGGAATCAACTAACGTTTTTTACGGAGAGTTTGATTCTGGCTCAGAACGAACGCTGGCGG
>JAJPJM010000012.1 GCA_021324235.1 Verrucomicrobiota bacterium | reverse complement strand
GTGGTGGAATGGTGCGCGATACAGGGTTCGAACCTGTGACCCCTACAGTGTCAATGTAGTGCTCTACCACTGAGCTAACCGCGCAGCCGTGGGATTAACAGCGTGACAATCCCGCCCCGCGTTGGCAAGCGCGAATTGACGGTCCGCCGCCGGATTCAGCTTGCAGTTCTGGAGGGCCCAAGCGTAGGTTTCAACTTGATGAAAAGATTCCGAGGCGCCGTCTTCAAGTACATCACCAGCCTGCTTTCGCCCCGCGACGCCGCGACGGCAGACATCGCCGTTCCCGCCAAATTCCAGGAATATAAAGCCAAAGCCGAGCAGGGCGACGCCGAGGCTCAATTCAATCTGGGCTTTTGCTACGATGACGGCCGGGGGGTGAAGAAGGATTATGGCGAGGCGGTAAAGTGGTATCGCCAGGCGGCCGAACAGAATTTTGCCCCGGCGGAGTTCAATCTGGGCTACTGCTACGCCAATGGCCAGGGCGTGAGGAAGGACAAGGAGGAGGCGGTAAAGTGGTTTCGCCGGGCCGCCGAACAGAACTATGCCCCGGCGCAATCCAATCTGGGTTACTGCTACGACAATGGCCGGGGCGTGGCCAAGGATGCAGTGGAGGCGGTGAAGTGGTATCGCAAGGCCGCCGGGCAGGGCCATCCGGAGGCGCAATTAAATCTGGGCTACTGCTACGCCAATGGGCAGGGCGTGGAAAGGAATACCGTGGAGGCGTATGCCTGGTTCAGCATGGCGGCCAAGGCCGATTCCGACGCGGCCGAGAGCCGCGATTTGTTGCGGAAGGGATTGACGCCCCAACAATTCACCGACGCGCAAAAGCGGATCAAAGAGTTGCGTTCGCAAATCGCGGCCACAGCAATTTCAACTTTGAAGTCGCCCCGTTGAATTGCTACGTTGGGGGCATGTCACGCAAGACGCCATCGAATTCCGCGCACGGTTTCGGCGACATCATCGGGGTGGCGCTGCTCTTCGCCGCGCTGTTGCTGCTGGTCGCGCAATGGACGTTTGACCGCGATGACATTTCCTTCCTGACGACGCGGCTGAACAAACCCACGCATAATCTGATTGGCCCGCTCGGCGCCTATCTGGCATGGGCCTCGTTCATCCCGTTTGGTTTGGTGGGATATCTTTTGCCTTTCCTGCTCGCCGTCTTTGGCCTGGCTTATCTGTTAAACTTTCCCCGTTACCTGCGGGAGCGGTTACGGTGGTCGTTGATCTGGTCGGCCATATTGGTGATGTCGCTCACGGGATTGCTCTACATCGTGGATAGTGCCGGCTGGCTTGGGAAGGTCCGGGTTGCCATTGGTTCACTCAGCGCCGGCGGCTGGCTCGGATTTTTAACCTTTGGCCAGACCCCGCGTTACGAATATGGTTTCAGCCTGCTGGGTACGGCGGGGGCGACCATTGTTTACACGGCACTCTGTCTTATCAGCCTGCTGTTCCTGACCAATTTCCGTCTCGGTGAATGGATTCGCGGTTTTCTGGAAAAGGTGCCCACCGGCAGCACCGACACCGAACCGGCACCCAAATCCGCCGACGAAAGCGCGCTGGAACGCCGGGCGCGCGAACTGGAAAAGCAGGCCAAAAAGTTGCAGGAAGAAGTCGCCCGCACCGGGCTGGGCGCGGATATGCAGCCGGTGCCCGAACCCACCGTCCGCGATTTGAGCGTGCCGCCGGCCAGAGCCGCCTCCACCACGTCCATCCGCATCCGCAAAACCACGTTGCCCGGCGGTTTGACCCGGGAACCGGCCACTCCGGAGGAAGCCCCGACCCCGTTGTCCGCGCCCCAACCCGCGCCCGCGGCTGACGAAGAAGCGGCGGCTCCACGCGAAGTGCCTCCGGCCTCAACGGAGGAGGTGCTCGGCAGAAAATCGGAAACCGAAAAATCCGCCGAAACCAAAATTGAAGAACCGGAAAAAGCCGAGCCGGAAAAGCCCGCCGAACCGGTGGTTCACATTGCGGACAATTCCGGGTCGGCAAAATCCAAACCGAAACCCAAGAGATCGAAGCCGCTCACCGTCGCCGCCACGCCCATCATCGGCAATTACCAGTTGCCGCCGCTGGATTTTCTCCAGCATCCCGACACCACCCTCAAACCCACCGAGTCGAAGGAGGAATTGATGGCCAACGCGCGGCTCATGCAGCAGACGCTCGCGCAATTCGACATCGAGGTTTCGCTGGGCGACATCACCAAGGGCCCGACCATCACGCGCTATGAATTGCATCCGGCCCCCGGCGTGAAGCTGGAAAAAATCACGGCGCTTTCCAACAATATCGCCGCCGCGCTCAAGGCCGAGCGCATCCACATCCTCGCCCCGGTGCCCGGCAAAAGTTCCGTCGGCGTCGAGGTGCCCAACCCGGTCAAGACCAAGGTCATCGTGCGTGACCTGTTCGAATCCGAGGAATGGCGCAATTCCAAGGCAAAAATCCCCATCGCGCTGGGCAAGGACGTCTACGGCCACCCGATCATCGCCGATCTGGTGGAGATGCCGCACGTGCTCATCGCCGGCAGCACCGGCTCCGGCAAATCCGTTTGCATCAACTGCATCATCACGTCGCTGCTCTACAAATTTTCCCCCGACCAGCTGAGGTTCGTGATGATTGATCCCAAGGTCGTCGAGCTGCAGCAATACAACGCCCTGCCCCACCTCGTTGTACCGGTGGTGACCGACCCCAAAAAGGTCATCCTTGCGCTGCGCTGGGTCGTGAACGAAATGGAAAAGCGCTACCAGATTTTCGCACGCGTCGGCGTCCGCAACATCGCCACGTTCAATGCGCGCCCCAAGAACAAGCCGCTGCCGCAGCAGGAACTGGAACTGCCGCTCAAGGCCAAAAAGGAAAAGGTCGAGCCCGGCGCGGAAGGGTTCGCCGTCGAGGTGGACGAGGAAATCGTTGTGCCGCGCGACGACGAAATCGTCATTCCCGAAAAACTGAGTTATATCGTCGTCATCATTGACGAGCTGGCGGACCTGATGCTGGTGGCGCCCGCCGACGTGGAAATGGCCATCGCGCGCATCACGCAGATGGCGCGCGCGGCCGGCATCCATTGCATCGTCGCCACCCAGCGGCCGAGCGTGGACGTCATCACCGGCGTCATCAAGGCGAACATCACCGCGCGCATCGCATTCCAGTGCGCCTCGCGCGTGGACTCGCGGACGATTCTCGACGCGATGGGCGCGGACAAACTGCTCGGCAAGGGCGACATGCTGTACCTGCCGCCCGGTTCGGCGAAGCTGATTCGCGCCCAGGGCGCGCTCATCACCGACCAGGAAATCAACAGCATCGTTGAGTTCATCGCCAAACAGGGCAAACCGAACTATGACCTGGAAATTCACCAGCAACTTTCCCAGCCCGCCGCCAATTTCGGGAACGAAAGCGGCATTGACGAGGACGAGGAGCTCATCCAGCAATGCATCGAGGTGATTCGCAGCGAACAAAAGGCGAGCGTCTCGTTGATGCAACGCCGGCTGCGCCTTGGTTACACCCGTGCCGCGCGCATCATGGACGAACTGGAAAACCGCGGCATCGTCGGCCCCAGCAAGGGCGCCGAGCCGCGTGATATCCTGATCGATCTGGACGGCACCGGTGCGGATGGCGGCGGGCAACAAGCCGTTTAACCGCGGAGACGCAGAGACGCCGGAAAAAAAACTCTGCGCCTCGGCGTCTCTGCGGTTCATTTATTCCACATGAAACAGTTTCTGGTAACGCTGCCCGGTAACCTGATGGGTTGCTTCAAAGGTTGGAAGCTCGCCTGGCATCTCGTTGCCATCATTCTCACTATCATTCTCGTTCTGTCCGGGTTCGACTGGCGTTATTTCCTCGCCACCCGCAATCCGGCGTTGCGTTCATGGATGTGGCCCGCCGTTTTCATCGGCGGATTGTTGCCCATCTATCTGCCGCTGCTGCTGCTTGCCTTCGGTTTTCTTGCCAAAAGCACCAGAACCATTCTGACCGGCTGGGCGGTCGCTCAGGCTGAACTCCTCGGCGCCTTGGTTGTTATTGCTTACAAAGCTTTCACGGGCCGCGCCCATCCGGCGCACAACGTCGGCCCGGATATCAGTCATGTCTTTCATTTTGGTTTTCTGCGCGGCGGAGTTTTCTGGGGCTGGCCGTCGTCACATACCACCATCGCCTTTGCGATGGCCGTAACGGTGTTCACGCTCCATCCAAAACAATGGTGGCTGAGTCTGGCGACGATTCTCTACGCGTTCTATATCGGCATTGGTGTTTCCATGACCATCCATTGGTTCTCGGATTTCGTGGCCGGAGCAATCGTCGGTTCGGTTGTCGGGGCAGTAGTGGGGAGAAACTGGGAGAAAACATCGAACATTGAACACCGAACAACAAACTCTGAATCAACCCCAGGCAGGTGGTAAAGGCCAATTTGATGTTCAGTCCCGCTTTGCGGGATTGAATGTTCGATTTTCCCTGCTACTTCGCCGGATACCGCCAGACCCAATCACCCTCCTTGCTGTCGAACAAATTTTGTCCCGATACACCTCCATCGTCCGTTTCATTCCAGCCCACGGAATAGAGCACGAATGGTCCGCTTGTCGCGGCGGAGCTTTGGGAAGACGGAACGGCAGTGCGATGATATTTATACGATTCGCCGGATATCACGTCATTGGGCAACAGGGAAATGAACCGCGGCACCAGCGCGTCCAGGGCTTCGGGAAACTGCCCGTTGGCCAGCCGGTACCGTTCGAGCGCACAGGCGATGCTCGCTTCGTCAGTAGCAGTTTGAGCCGCGGCCGCCCTCATGGGTATGTTATGTAACGCCGGCAACAGTATTGCCGCCAGGAGCTGATGACGGGTGCAAATGGTGTTGACGGGATTGCGCCCGGCAAATGCCCGCTCCAAGGCATTGGTGTTGGATTCAATCTGCTTCGGGAAAACCCGTTTTTTATCGGGATCAAATGCCCCGTGCAATTGCAGTTGAAAGAGCCGGCAATAATTCAACTGTTCCAGATAATACCAGCCACGCGGGGCAATCCGGCCAAACAGATTGGCCAGTGATGAGCCAGCCTGGCTGGGATCATCGGTCAAATCGTTTAAGTGATATTTTCCCCGGGCCAGAAGATCCGCAGTCAGAATTCCCGCCGCGCGCTCCCCGGTGAGAGACTGTTCCATCTGGGGAAAGAAATCGTATTGCTGGAAAAGCGTTTGCAATTCCTGCAGTTGATCATCAGACCACGCATGTTCAGCCAGTCCTTCCCAGACCGGCTGGATCGCCAGATGCACACAAGCAAGGCGAACCAAGTATGAAATCAAAAAGGGTTCGTTTTTCACCGAATCGGCCAGATACAGCATCAGCTTTATGTCCGACAAGGCGTCGTCACTCCGACCGGCGGCCAGCTCAGCGCAGGCCCGGAGTTGTAAACGTTGGACCGTCCTTTTGATATTGCCGAGGTGCGGCAACAGGATTCCCCATGGGTTGTCCAGGTTATAAACCACGGGGTAACATGCATCCGGCCGGTCGCTGGCGGCGCGGAGTGCCGCCAGTTCGGTTTCGCTGGACACCAATCCGGCCAGAACCGCCGGCGCTGCGGCCGCACGCGATGTCAGATCAGGCTTTCCCGATGCCAATTGCTGATTTGAATTGGTCTGGCCGGATTGAATCGCGTCAAAGGCCATTTTCCACGCAACCAGATCCAGGAAATAACGCTTGCCACCTTGATAAGAATTGCCCTCGGGTGCGGGTGGGCTTGGGCTTGTCTGAGAGCCAAGCATGCTGCTGGCCAATGAATAATCGTCCGCCCACTTTTGGGTGAAATTAGTTCTCTGTGTGAACCAGGAATCAATGACGGGGATGGCGGCGAAGTTTTGATTGTCGGGGACGGGTTTGGGAATGAACGCCTTCAAATCCAGTTGCGCGCCGCCGGCCTCCAGTTGCTGACGATACTCGTTCCACTCATGCCAGCCGCGCCAGTCCTCCTCGGCATAAAACAGCACAACCAGCGTCACCAGCCAGGCCAGTCCGATCAACAGCCTGCGGATGACACGCCCATTGAACAGCCAGCCGGAAAATCGTTGGACCGCCGGCAACAAACCTGCCAGAAAAGTCACGGAAATTGCCGCGACCAGGATCACCAACCACTCCCCAAGATGCCGTCGCGACTCCTCGGTTCCGTCCGGGAGGTTGAGCTTCCAGTCCCCGACCAACAACGCAAAGACCACCAATGAGAGCGGGCCTAATAACAACGCGATCCACAAAAGACGGCGCAACGCGGCACGGGTTCCAGGCCACCCGTTTTTGGTTTTTTCGTTCGCATTCATACGCAATCAGGCAGTCAGGGTTTCATCAGGCCGCTCGCTTCGCGGTTGTAACCGGAATAATTTTGACGGCCGGGCCTCGCGTGATTCGGAGGGTTGAATCATCTCCAGCAGTTCGCGGCGGTTTTCGTGCAGGGAAGCCAGGATAATTTGCGCGGAGGGAATTTTCTCCCGCGGCATGGCCGACGCCAGGCTCACCGAACGGCCGATGTTCAAATTCAAAAGAACAATCACCAGCCATGCTGCACCCATCCCGGCCAGATGCCAGCGAAGCGAAAACCAGAATTCGCGCCAGGCGTAATTGTGGTCGGCGATCGCCGGTGGATTTGCAGTGCGACGGTCGTCGACCGACGCCACCACCGTTTCCCGAATCGCGTCGAGTTTCGATTCAGCGGCCTGATGCCGTTTAAACAAGATTTCATGTGGCGTTTTCATACTTTATTTGTCGTCATTCCCTTGAATCAATTTCCGAAGTGCGCGCTTGGCGTAGAACAATCGGGATTTTACCGTGCCCGGCGGCGTGTTCGTGATGCGCGCGATTTCCTCAATCGAAAAATTCTCAACGAAGTACAACAACAGCACGGCGCGTTGCGGCAATGGCAGTTGGTTTAATACTTGCATGAACCCGGCCTCCTGTTCCTGCCGGATGAGCAGGTCGTCCGGGGCGCCTTCAGACTCGTCCGGTGATTCGGGAATTTCATCAAGCGAAACCTCCTCGCGATTCTGTTTTCGCCAGCGCTGAATGCATTTCTGGTGCGCGATGCCGAACAGCCAGCTGCCGAACCGCCCATCCTCCCGCAGGCCGCCAATATGGCGGACGGCAGCAATGAACGTTTCCTGCACCAGGTCGAGGCTCGCCTGCTCGTCATGTACCAATTCGAAAACATAGACATACAAGGGCAATTGGTAGCGCCGAAAGAGGGTGTCCCAAGCCGCCGGTTCTCCGGCCCTGGCCTGCAACACGGGCAGTTGTTCGCGTTCAGCCACTACCTGCATTTACACAGAGAGGAATGCGAAACGCGAGAAAAGGTTCAACGGCCCCCGAAAGGCGGTTAACGGGCGGGCCGAACCGGTTTTTTACGCAAAGACCGCCCGGAATTGGCCTATTTTTTGCTATTTAGGTTGCAAAATTGCGTGGAAATGCTGACAAATATGACCATGTCTCAGGTTGGTGAACAACTTCATGCCGCCCGTGAAGCCTTGAAGCTCACGGTGCAGCAGATCGCCGATACCACCAAAATCCGCACCGACCACATCCGCGCACTGGAGGAAGGTCATTTCGAAGTGTTCTCCGCCCCGGTCTACATCCGTGGTTTTGTCCGCATCTACGCCACGCAACTCAAACTCAACGCGGCGCAAATCATGTCCGCGCTGGATGCCGAACTCAAGCAGACGGAAAAATTCAAGGAACCGCCGCCGTTGATGGAAGAGTCCAACACGCTGATTGACCATGCGATGTTCTGGCTGTCCAAACTCAACTGGCGGGTCGGGGTGATCGCCGGCGGCGCACTGGTCTTGTTGCTGGTCCTCCTGCTCGTGGGTTCCGCCTGGCGGCATCATTCGCGCAGCAATCCGCTCGCCGGTTTGAAACCCGCGGTTTATCAATCCGCCGACGCGGGTGAGACCTTGCCACTGACCACGCGCCGTTGAAATACGGAAGGCGGACCCAAACCGCGCGTCTTGTCCCGCTTCACATTCTCTTTCCGCGCTCTTCCTTCTGCCTTCTGCATTTGCCTTCACACGTCATTCATGTAAAGCGCCCGGTTGCGCCACAAATAGAGCACGCCGGAAGTCATGGTCAGCACCACCGTCACCCACAATGCGATATATGCAAATCCCGGCACCCAGCCCTGGAGCAGGCGTTGCAACCCGGGCGGCCATTCGCGGCAGGCGTCCACGATGAGCAGCGCAATGATGGCCGCGATTTGTGATACGGTCTTGTGCTTGCCGTAGCGTTCCGCCGCCAACACCACGTGCTTCGACGCCGCCAGCAGCCGCAATCCGGTAATGGCCAGTTCGCGCGCAACAATAATGATGACCATCCACGCCTCGACCGTTACCGGCGGATTGGGAATTTGATGCGTGCTTTCCACGAAGGCAATGAACGCCGAGCAGGTCATGACCTTGTCCGCCAGCGGGTCCATCAGGACGCCGAAGTTGGTGATGAGACCGCGTTGCCGTGCGATCCGGCCGTCGAGAAAATCCGAAACGCCCGCCAGACAGAAGAAAAACAGCGCCAGGCTGTAATGAAACGGGGCCGGGACGAACAAGGCCCAGAGAAAAACCACCGTCATTGCAAACCGTCCGACCGTCAGCTTGTTTGGCAAATTCATTTAAATTTAATCCTCCTCCTCCTCGTCCTCGAAGAAATTCGATTGCGAGCGCGAGGATGGCGACGAGGACGAAAAACTTACGCCCCAAACTTGTCGAACATCTTCGCGTTGGCCTGCATGAGTCGAATCAGGTACTTCGCCTCAAACACACCGAGCGAGCCAAGGTTCGCCCCGGTTTCAGTGAAACGCTCGAGTTTATCCGAGCCGCTGTACACCGAGTGCAACAGCACCGGTTGCGGGTGCCACGAGTGGCCCTTGAGCGCCACCGGCGTCGAGTGATCGCCGGTGATGGCCAGTACGTCCGGCTTTTTCCTCAGCAAAATCGGCAGCGCGGCGTCAAAATCTTCAATGGCCTTTTTCTTTGCGCTGAAATTGCCGTCCTCCCCCGCCTTGTCCGTGTATTTGTAATGGATGAAGAAGAAATCAAAGTGGTCGTATTCCTTGAGGTAACGCTCGAACTGCTCGGTGATGGTCGCCGGGCCTTCGATTTTTTTCATGCCAACGAGCTGGGCCAGGCCCTTGTACATCGGATAGACCGCCAGTGCGGCGGCTTTCAGTTTGTAGCGTTCCTCGAACAGCGGAATGTGCGGTTGATGCGCGATGCCGCGCATCAGAAAACCATTGGCCGGTTTTTCATTGGCCAGGACCGGCAACGCCGCCTTGTAAAAATCGGCGATCAGCCCGGCCATCTTTTTCTGGCCGGCGTTGTGCTCATCCCGGGGATGAACCGTCGGAATGGGAAAACCTTCGCGGTTGGGATCGGCGTCCGTGAGCGGGCCTTCCAGACCACTGCCGTGAAAGATGACAACGAAACGATGCTCCTTGCCGGCCTTGATGATGACCTCCGTGTCGCCGATTTTTTTGACTTTGGCGGCGAGCAAGGCGCAAAGTTTCTCGCAGGTCTCCGTCGGGATGCGCCCGGCGCGGCGGTCGGTGACAATGCCTTTTTTGTCGAGCGTGCAGAAATTGGCACGCGCCGCCACGTCACCATGCTTCAATTCCAAACCCAGCCCCAGCGCTTCGATCACGCCGCGGCCCACTTGAAATTCCAGCGGGTCGTAACCAAACAACCCGAGATGTCCCGGCCCGCTGCCGGGGGTGATGCCGGGCGCGGCGGGAATTATGCGGCCTTGCGCGGAGTCCTTGCACAACTTGTCGAGATTCGGCGTGGCGGCGGCTTCCAACGGTGTCAGATAAAGTTGCTCCTTCGTGGCCAGGTCGCCAAGACCGTCAAGCACCACCAGCACCAGCTTGGCTTTGGTTTTCAGTGTCAGTTCGGAATAAAGCGCGTCCAAATTCATGCGCCCAATTTGCGCCCAAGCCCGCCCCAACGCAATGCGATTCCCATTGTAGCGGCGCTCTATGAGCGTCGCTATTTTTTCAAATTATCTAAATGCGGCGGTCACAGACCGCCGCTACAATCACCCCATGGGATCATTGTTCCTGCACGAATTTCACCACCACCTTGACGCGCGGTTCGCTGAATTGAACGGCACGGAAACCGTGAACGATTACGGCGACTGGCTGGCCGAGCACGCCGCGCTGCGCCAGAGCGTGGGCGTATTGGATTTGAGCGGCCGCAGCCGGATTTGCCTGACCGGCGCCGACCGCGTCCGCTTTCTGCACGGACAGGTGACGAACGACGTGAAAAAACTGCGTGTCGGCGACGGTTGCTATGCCGCCATCACGACCAACAAGGGCAAAATGGAAAGCGACCTGAACATTTTCTGTCTGGCGGATGAACTGCTTCTGGATTTCGAGCCGGGTTTGACCGAAAAAATTTCGCAACGGCTGGAAAAATTCATCGTCGCTGACGACGTACAAATCGTGAATGTCGTGCCGCAATATGGTTTATTGAGCGTGCAAGGACCTGAAGCGGAACAGGTTGTTCGTGCGATTGGATTGTTTGGGTGGGGCGAGCGTCCTCGCGAGCCGCATGTGCAAGCAAATCCAGACGGCTCGTCGGGAGCCTCGCCCCACCCGTTTCCAGTCAAAGCACTTGATTCGGTGAAAATTTCGGACGCCACGCTCGGCGAAATATATTTGATGAACCACGCGCGTCTTTTTTCATCCCCTCTCCCCGCCAAACGGGGAGAGGGTCAGGGCGAGGGGCAACATTTCACGTCCTCGCCCCGGCCCTCTCCTCCATTCCATGGAAGAGAGGGGGAAAATATTTCGAGCGGCTTTGATCTATTCGTTCCCAACCCCTCTCTCGGCGCGGTGGCGGATAAACTCATCGCGGCGGCGAAACAAATCGGCGGGCTTGTCGCGCCGAAGCAGAGCGAAGGCGGACGGGCTTGTGGCTGGCAGGCGTTTGAAACGGCGCGTATCGAGGCGGGCATTCCGCGCTTCGGCCTGGACATGGACGAGACGAACATCCCGCTCGAATGCGGTATCGAGAACCGCGCCGTAAGTTATAACAAGGGTTGTTATGTCGGACAGGAAGTCATCAACCGCATCCACAGCGTCGGCCACGTCACCCGCGAGCTGCGCGGCCTCCGCCTTGCCGACCCCGCCAGCGCGGGCCTGCCATTACCGCAACGCGGTGACAAGTTGTTCCATAATGGCAAGGAAATCGGCTTCGTCACCAGCGCCGTGAAATCTCCAATGCTCAACGCCAACATCGCGCTGGGTTACATCCGCCGCGAGGCGAACCAAATTGGAACCGAACTGGTGTTGAGGACAGTGGCCGGGGAGAGTTCTGCGAAAATTGTGGAAATCCCTTTCCTGGGAGGGTCGCCGTGTCAACGACCCTGATTTTGTTTGGACGGCAACACCCCGTCCCTCCCAACTTAAATTTTCTCGCCCGCACATCGTTTTGCGGATTTAATCTTTGCCGATGAAACAGAAGGCTTACGCCGCCGCCGGTGTGGACATCGATTTGGGCAATCAGGTCAAGGCCACGTTGCCGCAATTGCTCGCGTCCACGCACCGGCGCGAGGTGCTCGGCAAGGTCGGGGGGTTCGGCGGTTTGTTCGCTCTCGACCTGAAAAAATACCGTGAGCCGGTGCTCGTGTCGTCCGTGGACGGCGTCGGCACCAAGCTCAAAATCGCGTTTGCGATGGACAAGCATGACACCATCGGCGCCGATCTCGTGAACCATTGCGTCAACGACATTGCCGTGCTCGGTGCGGAGCCGCTGTTTTTCCTCGATTACCTTGGCACCGGCAAACTGGAGCCGCATGTCTTTACCGAAATCATCAAGGGTTTCGCGCGCGCCTGCGCGGAAAACCGTTGCGCACTCATCGGCGGCGAGACGGCCCAGATGCCGGGTTTTTACCAGCCCGGCGAGTACGATGTGAGCGGCACAATTGTGGGCGTCGTGGAGAAATCCAAAATGCTCAACGGCCAGAAAACGGTGAAGCGCGGCGACGCGGTCATCGGCATCGCCTCGAGCGGCCTGCACACGAACGGCTATTCGCTCGCGCGGATGATTTTTTTTGAAAAGATGCAGTTAAAACCAACGAGTTACGTCCCCGAACTGGAAAATACCATTTGCGACGAACTGTTAAAGGTCCACGTCAGCTACGGTCCGCTTGTTCAGAGATTGCTTAAATGCTTTAATCCCCAACTCCCATCGGCCAACTCCCATCGGCCAGTCAGGGCCTTCGCCCACATCACCGGCGGCGGGTTTGTGGACAACATTCCGCGCGTGCTGCCGAAAAATCTGGATGTGGTCATTCGCAAGGGTTCCTGGAACATGCTGCCGATTTTCAAATTGATTGAGGCCGAAAGCGGCGTGCCGGAAGCCGAGCTTTACCAAGTCTTCAACATGGGCATCGGGATGGTAGCCGTCGTGTCGGCGGACCAGGCGGATGCGATTTTGAAATTCATCCGCGGGCAGAAACACGAGGCGTGGCTCATTGGCGAAGTCGTCAAGGGAAACGGCCAAGCCAGAGTGGTTTAGCGATTCCAGCGAGGCGTGGTTGGGCCGGCCAAATCCTCAATCCTCAATCGTAAATCGTAAATTCCTAATAGCTCATCCGGTCCAATTTCACCTTCCCGCGGAAAATCCAGTAGATGCACACGGTGTAGGCAATCACCACCGGTACGCCGATGCCCGCGATGACGAGCATGATGCCGAGCGTTTTGGGCGAGGACGACGCATTGTAAATCGTCAGGCTGTTGGCCGGATCGGGCAGGCTGTAAACGAGGTTCGGATACAGGTTCAGGCCGAACAGCATCATCAGCGTGATCATCGCCGCGCACGACGACAGGAACGCCAGCCAATCGCGGCGATGGTGAAATTCGCGCGGGATATTGGCGATGGCCAGCATGTTCGCCAAAGCGATGCTGAAGAGCCATGGGTGGTCATGCAACCGCGCGGCCATGCGCGGCACATAAAGCAGCGTGGCCATCGTCAGTGTCACGGCGCAAATGACAAAGAAGATGATGCAGCGCATGGCCCAGATGCGCAGCTTGTCATGCAGCGCACCCTCGGTTTTCATCACACCGTAAATCGCGCCGTGCATCATGAACAACGCCACGGTGGTGACGCCGACCAGCAACGGATACGGCGTCAGCAAACCCAGGAACGTCCCGGCAAATTCGCCGTCGGCGCCAATCGGAACGCCCCAGGCGATGTTGCCGAGCGCCACGCCCATGAGCAGGCCCGACACCAGGCTGCCGGCGGAAAACCCGATGTCCCACATCTGCCGCCACCAGCGCATGGGTTGTTTGCTTCGAAATTCAATCGCGACGGCGCGAAAAATCAGCGACACCAGCAGCAAAACAAACGCGAGATAAAACCCTGAAAAAACGGTCGCATAAACGTTCGGGAACGCGGCGAACAACGCGCCGCCGCCGGTGACAAGCCAGACTTCATTGCCGTCCCAGACCGGGCCGATGGCGTTGATCAGCGTACGGCGCTCGGTGTCGTCCTTGGTGAACAGGTGCAGCGCACCGATGCCCAGGTCGAAGCCGTCGAGCATCGCATAGCCGGTGAACAGGACGCCGACGAGAATGAACCAGACGGTGTTGAGATCGAGATTCATGTCTTGGGGTGGTGGGTCAGTTCGGTGGGCAACGCGAGTTTGCCGGACGGAATCAAATCCTGTTCATCCGGGCCGTGCTGGATTTTATCGTTGAGCAGGTAAATGAACACCGCGAACAACAGGAAATAAATCAAGGTGAACAAAATCAGCGAGGTCAGGATGGCATTGGCCTTCACGATGGCCGAAAGCCCTGCCGGCGTGCGCATCAGGCCGTAGACAATCCATGGCTGGCGGCCCACTTCGGCGGCAAACCAGCCCAGTTGATTGGCCATTTGCGGACCCAGCACGGAGAAGACCAGAATCCACAGCAGCCAGCGCCGTTCATGCAAGGAGCCGTGGCGGAAATAGAGAAAGCCCAGCGCGGCGATGACAATCATCGCAAAGCCAATGCCCACCATGCCATGAAAAAACAGAAAGGAGGCCGTGACCGGCGGCCGGTCCGATGGTGGAAAATCATTCAGACCGATCACCGTGGTTTGAGTGTTAAAGCCGACGAGAAAACTCAGCATGCCCGGCCATTCCAGGCCTTTGACTCTCTGATCCTTTTCATCCACGTAACCCACGAGCACCAGGGGTGCGTTCGAGGTGGTATTATAAAGTCCCTCGAACGCCGCGAGCTTGGCCGGTTGATTTTTGGCCACGCCCCGGGCGCTGACATGGCCGGTGACCACCTGCACGAGCGAAGCAACCAGCGCGACGGTCAAACCGACCCGCAACGAGGCGCGGGCGAAATCCTGATGCCGTTTTTTTAGCAGGTACCACGCGCTGACACTCACGACCAGGAAAGCGCCCGCCTGCCACGCGCCGCACAGGACGTGGGAGAGCCGTTCCATGAAGGAGGGATTGAACACCAGCTGCCAGAAATTGGTAATTTCAGCGCGTTCCACGCCGTTGTGCATTACGAGCTTATAACCCGCCGGCGTTTGCATCCAGGAATTGGCGACCACAATCCAGACTGCGCTAAAGTGTGCGCCCAGGCAGACCATGCACGTGGAAAAGAAATGCATCTTGCGGCTCACCTTGTCCCAGCCAAACAGCAACACGGCGAGAAAACCGGATTCGAGGAAAAAGGCGAAGATGCCTTCCGCCGCCAGTGCGCTGCCGAACACGTCGCCCACAAAGCGCGAATAAGTTGCCCAGTTTGTGCCGAACTCAAATTCCATCACGATGCCGGTCGCCACGCCGATGGCAAAGGTGAGCGCAAACACCCGTGTCCAGAACCGCGCCATCTGGTGATAGACGGGATTTTTGGTCTTCAGCCATAAACCTTCCATGCAGACCAGCATCACGCCCAAGCCGATGCTCAACGGCGGGTAAAGATAATGAAACGCAATCGTGGCCCCGAACTGGATGCGCGCCAGAGTTAGAACGTCCATACCTCCCGAGATTGCCTGAACCGAACTGGCTGTCAACCGGCCAAGAAAAGGTATTATCGGACCTTGTAAAATGGTTAGGCCGACTTTTCCGCACGCCTCCGCCATTTTGTCAGAACCTGCGGCTTTTTTATTTTTCAATCCGCAGCATTCCGCCTTCGCATTGCTTCGACGCGACAAGCCGCGTAATCTGCGGTTGCAAATGAAACTTCTGGTCATTGGGTCGGGCGGACGCGAACACGCGCTGGTGTGGAAACTGGCGCAGTCGCCGCACGTCACGCAATTGTGGTGCGCGCCCGGCAACGCAGGAATTCAACAGGAGCGAACAGAGAAAACAGGGAAACCCGTTGAGTGTGTGAATATTGGCGCGGAGGATCTGCCAAAACTGCTGGCGGTGGCACAGGAGAAAAAAATCGAACTGACCGTCGTGGGCCCGGACAATCCGCTGGCACTGGGCATCGTGGATTTGTTTCAGAAAAACGATCTGCGGATTTGGGGACCGAATCAAAAGGCGGCGCAGTTTGAATCTTCCAAGGTCTTCTCCCAAGATTTCATGGAGAAATACGGCATCCCGACCGCAAAATCAGGAACCTTCAGCGAGCCGGCAGCCGCAAAGAAATTCGCCGGGTTGCTGGGCGGCAAATGCGCCGTGAAGGCAGATGGGCTTGCACTCGGCAAGGGCGTGTTGATTTGCGCGAGCGTGGCGGAAGCCAACAAGGCCATTGACGAAATCCTGGTCAGCAAGGCCTTCGGCGCAGCCGGCGCGAAGATCGTCATCCAGGAATTCCTGGAGGGTATGGAAATTTCGCTGCACGCACTGTGTGACGGCAAAACCGCAAAACTGTTCCCGACATCGCAAGACCACAAACGCGCGCTGGATGGCGATAAAGGCCTGAACACCGGCGGCATGGGCACCTACTGTCCGACGCCATTTCTGGGCGAAACGGCATTGGCGGAAACCGGCCGCAAGATTCTTGAACCATTCACGCGTGGCTGCGCCGCCGAAGGGATTGATTTCCGCGGCATCCTTTATCCGGGCATCATCGTCACCCGGTCGGGACCGAAAGTCCTGGAATTCAACGCGCGTTTCGGCGACCCGGAAACGCAGGTCTATCTGACGCGGTTGGAAAACGATCTCGTCGAACTGCTCGACGCCAGCGTAAATGGCACGTTGGACAGAGTGGAATTGAAGTGGAGTCCGATGGCGTCGGTTTGTGTGGTGATGGCCAGTGGCGGGTATCCCGGCGGCTACGCGAAGGGCAAGCCAATCCTTGGGCTGGCCGAAGCGGCGAAACTGCCGAACACAAAGGTTTTTCATGCGGGCACGGCAAAAAACGGAAATGAAATTGTCACGAACGGCGGACGTGTATTGGGGGTCACCGCCTGGGCAAAGGATTTAAAATCTGCGCAATCCGCCGCCTACACGGCGGTCGAAAAAATCTGCTTTGAAGGCGTGCAGTTTCGCCGCGACATCGCGGCAAAGGCACTGTCCTGATTTCATTGCGACTTTACTTCCCGCCGTTTGTGAACCATTTTTGGCGGTCATGATACGATGTCTTTTGAATCTTTTCGTTCTGCCGCTCGCCGGTCTGCTGGCTGCGGGGGGATCGTTGCACGCGGAAGCAACCGGCCCCGCCCCGGATTTCAAACAGGTCTATGAATTGCTGCGGGCAAATCTTCCGGGAGTGACGGACGCCGAATTGAATTCCGCGGCGGTGGCGGGCCTCCTGCAACAATTGCACGGCCGGGCCACCCTGGTCGGCGGCACGCCGGGGATGCCCCTTTCACCGGGCCCCGTCGAGCCGCTCAAATCGGCGGTCCTGGAAAGCAATGTGGCGTATTTGCGCGTGGGAGAGGTTGGCAACGGATTGGCCGACAAAATGGACGCGGCGTATCACGCGTTGGCGGCCACCAACCAGGTTACCGGTGTGGCTCTGGACCTGCGTTTCGCCGACGGCAATGATTACGCGGCGGCGATCGCAGTGGCGGATTTGTTCACGGCGAAAAAAACCACCCTGCTGGACTGGGGCAAGGAAGTCGAGGAGTCGCCGTCGGCCCGGGAACTGATTCCCGGCCCCTTGGTGGTGCTGGTCAATGGCGAAACCGGCGGCGCGGCCGAGGCCCTGGCCGCGGCCTTGCGCGAGGCGGATGCCGGGCTGATCATCGGAAATCCCACGGCGGGCCTGGCCATGACGACCCGGGATTTCCCGCTGAAGAACGGCGAACAACTGCGCATCGCGATGAACCCGGTAAAACTGGGCAGCGGCGTGGCCATTGCGCACGTCTTGCCGGACATCGCAGTTGCGGTCAGCCCGGACGATGAACGGGCTTATCTGAAGAATCCCTATGCGACCCTGACACAAAACGACGCCCCCGCCACGATCGCCACCAATGATTTTCTGCCTTTTGTGGATCACACCAGCGAGGCGGATTTGGTGCAGCAGAAATTAAAGGACGGCGACGACGAAGAGGCCAGCGTGCCGGTCCACAGCAAATCACAGCCCAAACCCGTGATTCAGGACCCGGTGCTGGCGCGGGCCGTGGATTTGATCAAGGGACTCGCCATCGTGCATGAATCCCGCCTTTGATTTCGGCGTTGACGATTTCGCATTCACGAATCACTTTGGGCCACCGCGCTGATGAAAACCGTCCTGTTTGTCTGCACCGGAAATGTTTGCCGCAGCCCGATGGCCGAAGCGCTGTTTCGCCGGGCCGCCAGCGGGCGCGGACCCTTTCGGGCGCTATCGGCGGGATTGGGCGCGATGAACGACCAGCCGCCCACCCCCCATTCGGTCCAGGCCATGCGCGAAATGGGCGTGGACATTTCCACGCACCGCAGCCGGGCGCTGACCGTGGAACTGGTGCAGCAGGCGGACTATATTTTTGGCATGACGCACAGTCACGTGGACACGATTGTGCTCCTGTACCCGCAGGCCGCGGACAAGACTTTTTTGCTGCGTGAATTCGACGAGTCGCTGGAACCTTTTGAAAAACACATTGCCGACCCCATCGGCGGTTCCTACGAAGTGTATGAGAACTGCCGTCATCAAATCGAGCAGGGCGTCGCCTCGTTGCTGAAATTTATGGAAGAACACAAAATTTTGTCGGCGTCGCACGACCCGAAACCCGCGGCAACCGCCACTTTCGCCCTGGGCGCGGATCATGGCGGTTATCAATTAAAGGAGGCGCTGAAGCAATATTTGCAGTCGCGCGGCCTGAGCATCGCCGACTTCGGGGCGAAGGCGAAGGAACCCGACGATGACTATCCCGATTTTGCCCAGCCGGTCGCGGCAGCCGTGGCCGCGCGCCAGGCGGAATTCGGCCTGCTGATTTGCACGAGCGGCGTCGGCATGTCCATCGCCGCGAACAAGGTTCCCGGCATCCGCGCCGCCCTGGTGGCGGACGAACAAACCGCCGCCGTGGTCCGCCAGCATAATGACGTGAACGTGCTTTGTCTCAGCGGCAAAAACGTCACTGCCGAGACGGGACGGAAAATCATCGACGCCTTTCTCAAGGCGAAATTCGAGGGCGGCCGCCACGAACGGCGCGTGCACAAACTCGAGTCAAATCCCGTCCCGCCGCAATTGCGTCTGCGCGCCGTGGATTCCATCGTGGCCGAGGCCATCGAGCACGAACGCCTGCGCCAGCAGGAAAACATTGAATTGATCGCCAGCGAGAATTTTGTCAGTCCGGCGGTGCTGGAAGCCCAGGGTTCGGTGCTCACGAACAAATATGCCGAGGGCCTGCCCAAAAAACGCTGGTACGGCGGCTGCGAAAACATCGACACGATTGAACAGCTGGCGATTGACCGCGCGAAAAAACTGTTCGGCGCGGAACATGTCAACGTTCAGCCACATTCCGGCAGCCAGGCCAACATGGCCGTCTATTTCGCCGTGCTCAAACCCGGCGACAAGATGCTCACGATGGATTTAAGCCACGGCGGGCATTTGACCCACGGCAACAAGGCCAATTTCTCCGGCAAGTTTTTTGAAATCGTCCATTACGGCGTCCGCCGGGACGACGAGCGGATCGATTACGATCAACTTGCCACCATGGCGCGCGAACACCGGCCGAAGATGATCACCGTCGGCGCGAGCGCTTATCCGCGCCTCATTGATTTTGCGCGCATGGGGGAAATCGCCCGCGAAGTCGGCGCGTATCTGCTGGCGGACATCGCGCACATTGCCGGCCTTGTCGCAACGGGACTGCATCCGAGCCCGATGCCGCACGCGGACTTTGTGACCACCACGACGCACAAGACGTTGCGCGGGCCGCGCGGCGGTTTGATTTTGTGCCGTGAAAAATTCGCAAAGGAAATTGATTCCACCGTTTTCCGGGCATCCAGGGCGGACCATTGGAACACGTCATCGCCGGCAAGGCGGTCTGTTTCCACGAAGCCCTGCAACCGGCCTTCAAGGCGTACCAGGAGCAAATCGTCAAAAACGCGAAGGCGCTGGCCGAGGGGATGAAGCACAATGGCTACCGGCTGGTCAGCGGCGGCACGGACAATCATTTGATGCTCGTGGACGTGGGCGCGAAGAATCTGACCGGGAAGGACTGCCAGATTGCGCTCGACGAGGCGGCCATCACGGTGAACAAGAACACGATTCCATTTGAGACGCGGTCACCGTTCCAGGCCAGCGGCATCCGGCTGGGCACGCCGGCGGTGACCACGCGCGGGATGAAGGAACCGGAAATGGCGGCCATTGCCGACATGATTTCGGAAGTGCTGATGGACATCAAAAACGCCGAGGCGGCGGCCAAGGTTCGCACCCGGGTCCGGGAATTGACGGCTAAATATCCGTTGCCTTATTGATGGGGCAACGAACCTGAAGACGTATCGCAGAAATCCACCCTTGAGGGCGTTCTGAATGCCAAGAGGCTTGTCAATCCCGCCGGTGCATACGTGAAATCTGCAATCATCCTCCGGGACGAAGATCGCACAGAAAAACGGATTTGACACGGCGGCCAAAATGCGCCAGAGTGGCCGGGAGTTGACTGTACAATTTCCCTTGCCGTATTGAAGGCCGAGAAGCCTCGAACGCCCGATTGAGAAATCCATTTTGAACTTTTCCGGTCGCAGGCCGTCCAATGCGTGACCGTATTCACGACGCGCCAAGGACCGCCGGCAATCGAAACGCCGGTCAATTCACCAATTTAATTTTGTATTATGCCAAGAGTCTCAACCAAAAAAACCAAAGCGAAAGCGGAGGAATCTCCCGCCGTGGAATCGCCGGAATTGAACGGCGGCGCGGCCCCGGAAACCGCCGTCATTGAACCGCCGCCCGCGCCGGAATTGCAGCCGCCGTCCACACCGGTCGAGCCCACCAACGACGAAACGAAAGTGGAGGAACGCCGCGGGCCGCAACGCGACAAAATCGCCGCGTCGCTGAACATCGCCAAATTGCAGGCGATGCAGATGAACGAGTTGAACCACATGGCCAGGGAACTCGGCGTGGAGAATTTCGGCACGATGCGCAAGCACGAGGTCATTTTCCACATCCTCCAGAAAAATGCCGAGCGCGCGGGCGTGTTGTTTTCCGAGGGCGTGCTGGAAATCCTGCCGGAGGGTTTTGGCTTCCTCCGTTCCCAGAGCTTTAATTACCTGCCGTGCCCGGAAGACATTTACGTTTCGCCGTCGCAAATCCGCCGCTTTGATTTGCAGACCGGCAACCTCATTGCCGGCCAGATCCGGCCGCCCAAGGAAAAGGAGAAATTTTTCGCGCTGCTCAAAGTCGAGGCCGTGGATGGGGAAGACCCGGACAAGGCGAAGGAGAAGACGCATTTCGACAATCTTACGCCGCTGTTCCCGAACCGGCGGTTCATCCTGGAAACCGCCGACGACGAGTTGAGCACGCGCGTGCTTGACCTCGTCTGCCCCATCGGCAAGGGCACCCGGGGACTCATCGTCGCGCCGCCGCGCACGGGCAAAACCGTGCTCATGCAGAAGATTGCCAACGCGATCCTCAAGAACAATCCCGAGACCTACCTGTTCATCCTGCTCATTGACGAGCGGCCCGAGGAGGTCACGGACATGGAACGCACCTGCAAAGGCGCGGAAGTCATCAGCTCCACCTTCGACGAGCCGCCGGAACGCCACGTGCAGGTGGCCGAAATGGTCATCGAAAAGGCCCGACGCATGATCGAACACAAGCGCGACGTGGTGATTCTGCTGGATTCCATCACGCGCCTGGCCCGCGCCTACAACACCATCCAGCCGCATTCGGGCAAAATCCTGTCCGGCGGCGTGGACGCCAACGCGCTGCACAAGCCGAAGCGGTTTTTCGGCGCGGCGCGCAACATCGAGGAAGGCGGATCGCTGACGATCATGGCCACGGCGCTGGTGGACACCGGCAGCCGCATGGATGAAGTGATTTTTGAAGAGTTCAAGGGCACCGGCAACATGGAAGTGCACTTGGATCGCGCCCTGGTGGACCGCCGGATTTTCCCCTCCATCAACGTCGAGCGGTCCGGCACGCGCAAGGAGGAATTGCTCTATCACCCGGACGAACTGAGCCGGATCGTTCTATTGCGCCGCGCGCTCACCGGCGTGCCGCCGGTCGAGGCGATGGAATTGCTTTTGGGCAAGCTCAGGAAAACCAAGAGCAACATCGAGTTCCTCCTCGGCATGGCTGTGAGTTAAAGACCGGACGGCGGCGACGGCGGCTTCATCAGGCTGAAGCGCAGGCTGAACTGGCGCCCACGCCCCCAAAGCAGCCAGACGGACAATCCCAAAAAAACCAGGTTTTCCGACAGCTTGCGGCAGACGAATTCCTGGCCGTTGCCGCAACCGCAATCAAAGCTGACCGCGCACAGGGGAATGTGTTGTGCCGCCTGCAGCAGCAGGGCGCGATGCCAGACCAGCAGGGTGAACGGCACCAGCATCAGCATCAGGGTCAAAGCCGTCCCGCGCACCGCCACCCCGGCCAGCAACAGCAGTCCACAAAAAAGTTCAAACCAGGGCAAGGCCGCGGACAGGGCGTTCAACAGCAGGGCGTCCTGGGTCAGATCGTACTGCCGCATCAGTTTTAAAAACTCGACCGGATGCAACGCCTTGGTCAAGCCCAGGTAAACAAAGGCCGCACCCAACAGCCAGCGGGCCAGCACGGTGAACAGGTTCACACCGGCACGTTTCCAGGATGGCTGATGGTTGGTCATTGAATCGTGATGTTCACGTTGCCGCTGTTGCGCGCGCCAATTTCAACCGGCTGGTGGTTGTTGGTCCATTCGGTGATTCCGCCCCCATAAACGAATATCTTTTGGCCGGAAATCCCCACGTTCCTTAGCAAACGGGCTGCCATCTGACTGTCATCGCAGTTGCTGCCGTAGCAGTAAATCACGATTTGCTCCGCCGCCCGGCAAACCGTCAGGACGGCAGGAAAATCTTTGTCCGGATGATACGGATCAAACCCGTAAGCCCCCGGAATGTGGCCCGCGAGGTAAGCTTCCTCGTCCCGGGCATCAATGAATACAATCGCGCCCGGTCTTAAGTGCGAGTCGTGCAGGAGTTGTACCGTCCGGTCTCCGTCAATCAATCGCCATTCCAGTCCCTCCGTCGGCGTAGTCAGCCGTAGCACGGCAGACGGTGCGGCGGGATTGGTGTCCGTCGGGGAATCCGCGGGGGCGGTGATGGCGGCCATTCGTACCGGTGGGTTGGTCCCGGGCGGAAAATAGTCCCGGGCGAGCACCAGACCCCGCGGGGAGACCCGATTGGCGGCAAACGCGAAAGCGGCGCCAACGACGGCCACGAGCGCCGCCTCGAGCAAAACCCTTCCGACCGGGGTTCGGGCCGTTTTCATAGGCTGGTTGAATGGCTTTTCATATTAACCCGGAAACCGCCGCCAACGCCATCTCGCCGTTTTGAAATTAATGTAAATAATTTTATTGTGTTACTAAATAAACGTTTGTTGTATTTCTCCAACCAATATTTGTGTAGTAAAGGGCAATCGAAGGGTGGCGCGTTTCGCGTTCATCTTTAGATTGCAAGGGTGATGAAGCTGTATGGAGCAATGCTGTAACGGCTGGCAGC
The DNA here is from genome assembly GCA_021324235.1 of Verrucomicrobiota bacterium. Lineage (GTDB taxonomy): Bacteria > Verrucomicrobiota > Verrucomicrobiia > Limisphaerales > UBA11358 > UBA11358. Next base: position 331 of record JAJPJM010000012.1, on the reverse strand, counting down.
CCAGGGGCGGCCAAGGCCAATGCGGGAGTTGACAAAACAGCACGCAAGCTTCTTAGTAAAGACATTATGAAAATGAAAGCAAAACCATTCTTAAAAATAACAACCCTGGCCCTCCTGTTGGGAGGCGCGTTGGGCGGGTCCGCCATGGCCGGCAATGTCACCGCGATTTGGAGCCTGGACTGTGCTGCCTGCCACGGCAAGGACGGCAAAGGCCAGACGATGATGGGACGGAGGCTGGGAATCAAAGACCTGACCGATGCCAAAGTCCAGGCGTCCTTCACTGACGACCAGGCCACCAAGGCCATCAAGGAAGGCGTTACCGACAATGGCC
>JAJPJM010000016.1 GCA_021324235.1 Verrucomicrobiota bacterium | reverse complement strand
TGGGACATCGGACCGTATCAGTATACGCTGATTACGACCCCCGTGATCCAAGTGACGCCGGGGAATATCGTGTATGGAATGGTGTTGGGGGGAACCAGTGTGACGAATAGTTTCACGGTAAAGAACGTGGGGAGCGGGACGTTGACCGGTACGGCCAGTGTGGGGGCGCCATTCAGCATTGTGTCGGGCGGGAATTACAATTTGGGCGCAGGCCAGACGCAGGCGGTGACGGTGGTATTCAGCCCGACGGTGGCGAGCAATTACACTCAGACGGTCATGCTCACTGGCGGCGGGGGAACGAATGCCATCCTGTCAGGAAGCGCGACCAACTCGCTGGTATTGGCGCCGTCCATTTCGAACTCCCCGGCAGGTTCAGCGTCCGGGATTATCATCGAAAAAGTGGCGGCCAACATCACAAACCTCGTCACGTTACAGTTCACCACCAATCTGTCCGCTCCCAACTGGCAGACCCTTGGCGTTTTTAACGGTACCACCAACCTGTCGTTCACCAACCTGCCCGCGGTTTTCATCCGGGGTGTTTGCAGCAATCTGACCGGTTCGGTCACCCTGAACTGGCAGCCGAGCACGGCCCAAAACGTCAAAGGCTACATGGTTTATTATGGCCAGATCAGTCACAACTACACCAGCTCCCTTGACGTGGGAAAAGTGACGACGGCAACGATCTCCAACCTGGTCGGAAACAAAGTCTATTACTTTGCGGTCAATACCTATGGTATTTTGGGCAATACAAGCCCGTACTTAAGTGAGGTCAGCGCCACACCTCAGGTCAACATCACCAACTTTTCACTCGCGCTCGGAGGCCCCTGACCGCCCGAGCCCACCGTAAGCGCGAATTTCGCGGCCGGTGGCGGGCAGGTCTTAAAACATTCAGAACGCTTGTTGGCAGACAGTGGTGGCCGGACTGGAAACAGTCGTTTAAGAGGCCAAACTCGACAGCGGCATCCGGCAGCCTGCCTGCTTTTCCTGCGCAGCTGCACATCATCTGCACGGCTTTCTCCTCCGGCATCGTGCGCGCATACAAATCGCGCATGCACTTTTCGGCGGAAAGGCGGAGCGCTGGCAAGCCGGCAGTTTTGTTTATCCCAGCGCCTTTTTCACGAAGTACTTTCGACTCAAGGTTGTGGAATTATTTCGATGCCGTTGATCTGGGGGTTCTCAATGTTGCTGGTGAACGTGATCAGCAGTTTGCCGTCGGTGATTTCCACCGGAACGGTTTCCACATAGGCCGTAAGCGGGCCGCCGGCTTTGGCCCAGACATCAAAATCCTTGAATTCATGCCCTTGCACGTTGAAAGAAAAAACGCGCTGGCCTTTGTCGGTAATACCTTCATAGGTTTCGCAGAAATGCAGCTTCACAAGATATTTCCCGTTTGCCAGCGGCCAGGAAAAAGAATCCATCGAGTAATGTTCGGAACGGTAAATTTCCGGCTCCGTGGTGTTGGTAATCGTCAAATCCGGCCGTTCAATCGTGTCGCCGCCGCTAAATCCCTGGTCCGCCAGCCAGACATTGCCCTGGGAATCGGTCACGGGTGATGAAGCGCCGGCCTTGATCCGGACCACGGTTTTCTCGACGGGCGGAACATTGGTGGCGGGGGCCACGGGTTGGCTCGCGGCAACGGCCGGTGGTGACATGGTGGCCGGCGGCGGATTGCTGCTGGCGACTTTTTCTTTCGATTCACATCCGGCAATAAAAACCGAGACGGCAACCAACAGGAATGCGTAGTGAAATTTAAAAGATATTTTCATAAGGTGGATCGATTATAAAAGGTGGATCAAGTTTTGCCAAGAGGTTACTCGAGGCGGGAGATTCCGTATGTTCGTCGAACATTATATAAACCAACTACGGACGGTACGCAGCCCGCCGTTTGGGCCTTCGGAAGAAACACCCGGTTTGCCATGCAACCGTCCATGCATCCGGATATATTCCCAACTGATTTCCCGACGGCGCTTTTTCAGGTTGCCGACGCCAGGCATCGGGCAAAACTTCGGCCGGCCGCCCTGCTCCGCCGCGCTCCCGCTGAATTGAACCGGTTTCCGCTCCACCGCCTTCAAAAGAGCGCACGCCGGAAGGCACCGCGAATCTCCAGATTAAAATATAATCTGGAATTCACAAATCGGTTTTTAATGTCAGCACCACAATGCTGTGCGGCGGCATCGTGTAGGAAAAATCGGGCTTGAGATGGCGCACCGTTTCGGTGACGGGGATGACCTTCCGTGGTTGAGTAATCGAATTGGAATCCTCGAGTTTTCCCGCCAGGACAATCGCGACGGCTTTGGGCGCAATCGCGGCGACTCCGTTGATTTCAATTTTAAGCGGTTCTGTCGTCGCCTGCGGATTCACCAGCTTGAGGAAAATTTCACCGGTCTTGCTGTCGCGTGTGGCGCACCCCTGGACGGGAGTTTCAAGGGATGAAGTGTCCAGGATTTCGTCGCCCAGGTTCCGGCTGAACATCCGGATGGCGTAGTAACTCGGTGAACCGTAAGCCGAGAGCGCGTCATAACCAATGAGGTCGGGCCGCCACTGGCGGGCCCCGGGGCTCACATTGACAAACAACGGCGCGTAACACTGCATTTTGATGAGGTCGGAATTTCGTTCCATCGCCGTCATAAAAACCGCGTCGCCCAGTGCGGATTTAAAGTCCGGGGTCGGTGGCTCGTTCCGGGAGCGTCCATTCCACGGCGGAAACGAAGTTTCATACGCCGCCCATTCGCCGACGAAAATTTCCGGGCCGCTCCGGTCGTATTTGCGGGCATATTCCGGCGACATGCGGATAAACTCATCCACGGAGCGGTAGTAATGCTCGTCGGTCATGTCGGGCTTGCGGCTGTGGACGCGCAACGTTTCCGGCTGGTCGTTGCCGATGGTGGAAATTGGTTTAAGCCGGGGATATTTTGCTTTGATGGCGTCATAAAATTGCGCGAACCGCTGGTCGTAGCTCCCCGACCGGTCGAACCAGTCCTCGTTGCCGATTTCGACGTAGGTCAGATTGAACGGCGCGGGATGGCCGTCCTGCGCGCGCCGCGCGCCCCACGTCGTGTTCGTATCGCCGGTCACATACTCGATCTCGTTAAGCGCATCCTGCACATACGGTTCGAGATCGGCGCCGGGATTGACGTGCACGCCTTCGAGCGAATAACCGGCATAAACCGCCAGCACGGGTTCCGCTTTCATGTCTTCGCACCACTCGAGAAATTCCAAAAGTCCCATTCCATCCGTGGAGCGATAACCCCAGGGACTTGGATGACCATGCCGTTCCTCGATGGGACCAATTGTTTTCTTCCAATCAAATCGCGTTTCCACGGTATTGCCTTCGACGTAATTACCACCGGGAAAACGCAGGAATTTCGGATTTAAATCCACCAGCATTTGCATCAGGTCCTTGCGAAAACCGTTCGACTGGTTGTCCCAGGTCGGCGGAAAAAGCGAGACCAGACCAAACCAAACCGTTCCCGGACGGTCGAGGGTGATCACGAAACGCGCCTTTGCCGTTGCATCAACCCGGCCCGTCGTGAGGGTCAGTTCAAATTTTTTCCACTCCGCCGTGAGCCCGGAAATTTCTCCCGTCGCGTAAACGGTGCTCCCATCATCGCTCACGATGGAAACGGTGACCGGACCGGAAAAACTGGAATCGGCCCTGGCCAGAATCGAGGCACGGTAACTTGTCCCGGGCGTTACCGGAACACCCCAATAGCCACTGTTGGCCACGCCGGCGGGATGCCCCTTCGCGGCCTCTGTCACCGTCAACCGCAGGCTCATCGTCAGTTGGTCGTTGAAAGCATTGGTCGGATCGAGCGCAATCGTCGCGGCGGAGTCATTGTCGTTCACCACCGACCAATGGACCGGGGTCGCGGCATTGTCCAAAAAGGCGCGGTTCTGGATCAGTTCCGCATAAAGTCCGCCGTCATAACTGTGATTGATTTCCTCGGTCATCAGCCCGTAGAGCATGGGACTGACCTTGCCGGCCGGATGACTCGCGTCCACGGTGAAGGTCGGAGCCGCCGCGAGGCACGAAACTAGGGCGGTTGTATAAATGGAGAAGGTAATAAGTTTTTTCATTTTTTATGTGCTCAGAATGGAAATGGCGGCGCGCACGGCAGTGTTTTCAAATATTTTAAAGATTGAAACTCTACGGCGGGCCTTGACCCATTGGTTTTATCCCGCCGGTGTTGACGACAATTTTTTCCACTACGGCTGCCGGCTCGACCATCCATATTTCCAGCGTGTGGGATTCAATTTAATCCGATCGATTTTGGATGTCACGGGATAATTGTCCGGCTTTGTTCAAAAAACAAACAAAGGCGCACGACATTTATCGTATTCATCGGGTTCAAGCAAAGCAACCCATCGTGATATCGCTCCGCTTCCTCCCGCGCCGGCGCCTTCCAAAGTTCTTCGCTGATTGCGAACGTTATCACCAGACTGGAGTCCGGTATCCATGAGCAACGTCCGCGATTGGTTCATCATTTCCGATATATCCTCTGTGACCAGCCGGGGAGCTTTCAGCTTGACGTGGCGAGCGGCGTTTGATAAGTTTCACTGAACTTCAGACAAACGCCACAAACGACAAACGATTCTTGTCGTTGAGTATTTTCAAGGACTTTGTACTGAAGAGAGGACCTTTATGAAAGACCCCGAACGACTTCGTCGTTTGGCGGCTGTCATTTTGAAAGCCGCGTGTGCGGCGCTGGCCGTATTCGCAACCGCCGGCCAGGCGCAGGTCACCTTCCAACAGATAACCAACGGCCTGGTTGACTACTACCCGTTGAACTCTCTTGTGCCCGGCAATACCAATGCCACGCCCGACTCGATCAACCGGCGCGATATGACCTTGTCCGGAATGACCACCGCCAACATCGTGGCCGCGAGCCATCCGGGTATTGAGCCGGCCCTCCTGGCTTTCAATTTCACCCAATCCCCTGGCCCCACGGTTATTTACTATCGCACCACCGGACAGAATCCGTTGGATGGTTCGGGTGATTTTCTGCCCTTCATCGACCAGCGCGGCGCGACGATGAACTTCTGGGTCAAGGGCAACGCCGTGAGCAGCGGCAGCGAACTGCGAGTTATGGGTGAATGCGCCAATGACGGGGATGCCAGTCCGTATTTCTCGATTAGCTCTAGAGCAGGCAATGCTGAAGCAAACTATTTTTTCCGGGACGATGTCGCCGGCGCAGCCATTGATCCTAATGGCGTGCCCTGTATGCAATTGGACGACGGCACTTATCAACTGCCGTGCATCGGGTATTACTATAATCAGGGCAGCCAAAACACTTCCGTCGCCAATCCGGTGCTGGACGGCAATTGGCACATGCTCACAACCACCATTGACACCAACGGCGATTTTCATGTGTTCGTGGATGGCATCTATGATCCGGGTTTGCAAAGCGGCGGTCCGTACACCGATCACGAGGGTAACCCTGCCATCGGCCCGCCGCTAAATGTGACGAACACCTATTACACGACCAACATTTATCCGATAAACAATTTGAACGTGTCCAACCCGCCTCCGAACGGTTTTGTTCGATGGATGAGCAAAATGAACGAGAGTGGGGCTACTACTTTTGGCGGTTTTATGCGCAACGACTCCATCTCCGGCGGCCTTCCGTGCCAGATGAGCGACATCGGATTCTGGAACCGTGTCCTGACGCCGGCCGAGATTACGTTTGTGATGACCAATGGGGTGCAGTGTCCGTTCTGCCAACCTCCGCCTTCTCCTCGGATACTAAGTTTTGTGGCGGATTTCTCCGAAGTCGGTCTGGGTGATCAGGTCACGCTAAGTTGGAATGTCACCGGCGCCAACAACACCCTCGGTGGCATTGTCATCAGTGGTGGAGTGGGCGATGTGAGTTCGACCCCTGTTGGTTCGACGAACGTGACCCTGGCCCAAAACCAGACTTACACGTTCACCTTGACGGCGCACAATGGAATTACTGCCGACTTGACCGCCACGGTCAGTATCAAAACCTTCCCGGGTGTGCCGTCGGACTGGAATTTGATCCAACGGTTCGATGGTGTGTTTGCAAATACCACGCAGGGAATCCAAGGCAATGGCTGGTGGGGTATCCGAGGCTATTATCTGGGAACCATGGACCGGTTTAATGTGGTGACGGTAAACGGCAACAAGGTCCTGTCGCCGAAGAGCGGTTATGAGACCGATTCCACCCTTTCAATAGGCCATGATTCACCCGGCGCGCTGACGTATGGACAGTTGGGCCACCTGACGATGCCTCCATATCAGGCAAACACGCTGTTCTTCCGGTTCTCGGTTACGAATCCCGGAAGTTATGCCAGTCTGTCCCTTTACAGCGGATTGGATTTCGCATTGGGTTTGAGCGATTATAACTTTGGTGCCACCGGCCCCCTCGGTGGCACCTCGCCTCCGGGCGGCGGTGCAACGTACGGCCCGGCCGTGCGAATCGTCCACTACGATCCCAGCGGCGCCTTTGGGCCCAACATGCCTTTTGACTTGCAAGCTGCGGATTACGACGGTAACTCGGTCTCCAATTCGTATTCCTATGTGACTTCGGTCGATACGAATGGCTTGCAGACAAATGCGACCTATTATTGCTGGATGGATGTTTCGAATGACAACACCCATGCCGTAGTCATCTCTGGCGTCAGCAATACGGTTCAGGAACCGGTTTACTCGGTTTGGCTGCAAAAGCAGGGTGATCCCACCCGGACGCTCCTGTTTTCGGGTTTCCATGGGGATCGAGACTATGTCGGCTACAATCCCGCCGTCGATTGGCCGACGCCCTACTTGAACAAGGTGTTCATGAGCGTGGCCAACGAAGACATCACTTCAAACGCAAATGGCGCCTTCTTCGAAACCAACAACATGCTCTTGCTGGATGACTTCTATTTGAGCACGAATGGATACGATGCCACAATTCCCAGGTTGTTCGACCTCAACTCCGTTGCTTGCTCGGTCACGACCAATGGCGCCAGCGTAAGCATCAATTGGAATTCGCTTGGCTCGATGTTCCAGACCAACACCTACTCGGTGCAGCGCACGTTTAATCTGATCAGCCCCTCGTGGGTCACCCTCACAAACGGTCTGCCATCGGGGGGCGACACAACGTCGTTCACGGACAGCACGTTGGGTTCGAGCAGCACCGCGTTTTACCGGATCACCTGGCCGTAAAGGCCTGGCTTGTTGAAAAGCTTGATGCGGCCCGGGGCTTATCGTGTGGCGAAGTCACCGCGATCGATTGTTCGCCCGGCGGTTTCATCCCCAATGTGGTTTCGATGAAAGCCGTCCCAACCTTCAAACCGTCGGCTGTGGCCGTAAGTTCAATTTTTCCAGGTTGCCCGGGGTGTCCCCGGACGATGACCAGACAAAGCCCGTTGAAGGCCTTGCGATCGTGCGATGGAAATGACTCAAAGTCTGTTGGATCGCCATTGTCCGTCGCCACAATTTCACCCGGCCCTTTGATTTCAAAATGGATGCGATTGTCCGCGCGCGGCGCCATGACACCGTGTTTGTCCGTCACGGTCACGGTCACGAATGACAAGTCCTTTCCATCCGCATCAATCGTGCGGCGGTCCGGATCCAGTTTGAGTCTGGCCGGCGCCCCGGCGGTCTCCACTTCGTCCGTCGCCCACAATTTGCCATTTTTGTAGGCGATGACTTTGAGAGTGCCCGGTTGATACACCACGTCGTCCCAGCGCAGGCGGTATTCGTAGGGTCCCTTCTTCTTTCGCCCGAGCGATTTGCCATTGAGAAACAATTCCCCTTCATCGCCGGAAGTAAAAACATGAACAGGCGTAATCTGCCCGACACGTTCCGGCCACGTCCAGTGCGGTAAAATATGCGCCATCGGATGGTCGGGACGCCAATGCGCTTGATAAAGGTAGAACCGGTCCTTCTTGAAGCCGGCCAAATCAATGATGCCGGAGTAAGAACTGCGTGACGAATCGAAGGGCGTCGGTTCGCCGAGATAATCCCAGCCGGTCCAGACAAATTCTCCGCCGACATATGGATGCTGGTCTTGCGACGCAAATACCTTGTCGGCCGAGGACCCGAACGCCGCGCAATACAACTCATACGCGCTGACCTGATGTTTTATGCGGTCCTCGCCGGAATGGGGTCCGACCGGGGCACTGTCCGAGTTCGTCACCGGAAAAACATATTCGCCGCGGCTGCTCAACGCCGAAGCCGTTTCACTGCCAAAAATGAATTTGTCCGGAAACTTTTCGTGAAAGGCCGGATATTTTCCCGGCGCGCCGCGAATGCCGGCGCCCTGGTAATTCAGGCCGATGATGTCCAAAACGCCGGGCAGCGGATCGGCGGGATGCGCCCAATTCATGGCGCTGGTCGTCGGGCGCGTGGGATCCTCGTCATGCACCAGGTCGCAGAGCTGCCGGGCCAGGGCCGCTCCGTTCGTGCCCGTGAATTGTTCGCCGACCTCGTTTCCGATGCTCCACATGACTACGGACGGACAATTTCGATCCCGCCGTATTTGCGCCCGCATGTCCTGTTCATGCCAGTCATCAAACAGCCGATGATAATCATTGGGCGTCTTGTCGCGTTGCCAGCAATCGAACATTTCGTCCATCACGAGCAACCCCATTTTGTCCGCCAGTTCCAGCAGTTCCGGCGCCGGCGGATTATGACTGGTGCGGAGGGCGTTGCAGCCCATGTCCTGCAACATCTCCAATTGACGTTGCGCCGCGCGAATGTTGAACGCCGCCCCCAGCGCGCCCAGATCATGATGATCGCATACGCCGTTCAATTGAACATGCTCGCCGTTGATGAAAAATCCCTCGTTCGGATCGAACTTGATGGTCCGGATTCCAAAAGGCGTTTCGTAAGTGTCCACGATGGTGTTTCCCTGCGACAAGGTCGTCACCGCCACGTAACGATTGGGTCGCTGTTGCGGCGGCGGTCCCCAGAGTTTTGGGTTAATCACCGTTCCCATACCTTCCGTGACCGCATTTGAGCCCGCCGGAATTTCCAAATTCACCGGCGCAATATCGGCCACGGCGGCACCGGCCTTCCGATCGTTTGCATCCAGCGGAAAAATTTGCGTGGACACATTGACGTTCGCGTTTTGTTTTGAATCGTTGTCCACCGTCACTTTCAAATCGACGGTGGCTGACGACGAGGAAACCGTCGGCGTCGTAAGGTAAGTTCCCCAATGGCCCACATGCACCGGCAACGTTTTGACCAGCCACACGTTGCGGTAAATTCCGGCTCCGGGATACCAGCGCGACGAATTGGGCGGATTATCCAGACGGATCGCCAGTACATTGGCCCCGCCCGGTTTCACATAAGGCGTCAAGTTCACGCGCCAGGAAGCATAACCATACGGCCAGCCGCCCACCCATTGGCCGTTCAACCAAACCGCGGCATAGGACATCGCGCCGTCCACATCGAGGAAAATGGATCTGCCGGAATCAGTTGCTGGAAGATTCAACTCCTTCCGGTACCAACCCACCCCGGCGGTCGGCAAGCGGCCCATGCCGCCGCCGCCGGAGCGGATAAATGGCCCGGCGATGGCCCAGTCATGCGGTAGATCCACCTGCTGCCAGGAACGATCATCAAAATCCGGCTGCACATACGCGACGCCATCGCCAGGGTTTCCTTCCGGCCGGACGAACTTCTTCGACGGATCCTTGATGAATTCGTTGCCGGTCGGCAAAATCCATCGCTTGATGACCGCGGTGACGTTGGTTGATTCATTTGTCACGACCGACTGGTTCAGGGCCGGGTTACCGTCGGCTTCAGCGGCAAAGCGGCGTACTGCCTGCGTGCGCCCTGTGTCGTAAAGCAGGCTCACGGTGTTGTTGGTTGGATCGCCTTGAATGAACCGCCAATCATCATCAATCGAAATTCTTTCGCGCGACGACACCGATGCCGACTCCGCGGCCAATAACGGTGTTCCAGCAAAAATAAACGCAAAAAGGCAGAAGACACCAATCCGACGCAAACTTTTTTTCCAGACGGCATCATTCGTCCCGGCTGGATCTCCAAAAAATGGGTCGTCGTTCATAAATGTGGAAGTTGCCGACTCTACGGCAAGGGTGGCCCGACGACCAGCCGATAAAAACGTATTGGATAAGCATCGGCGTTCGTGTCTCCCCAACTGAATGGCGTTGGCGGGGAATCGGTCGTCCAGATGGTGGTCCAGTCGGTTAAATTCGTCGAGGCCTGCACCGCATAGTCCGGTCCGGTCTGGCTGTTGGTGGCTTGCAGACCAAACTGGCCGTTGCTCCATGTCGGTGCGGTCAACAACGGCAGCGTGAGTGGATTCACCGTTACCGAGAAGTTCTGCGTCGCGCTCAGAATAGGGTTGGCATTATCCGCCACTTTCAGCGTGATCGGGTTGGTGGTATCAGCATCGGAAACCAGAGGTCGCCAGTTGAAAGCGGCGCTGTTGGTGTTGATTTTGACCAGCGTGGCGCTGGTCGGCGCATTGAGCAGACTAAACGTGAGCACCGGTGGCGGTGAATCCGAATCGGCGGCGCTGGCGGTCACGGCGACCGGTTGGCCCACATTGACCGTCTGGTTGGGAACCTCAGCGAGTATCGGTGCGGTATTGGCCGGCAGGAAGGTGGAACTGACATTGGTCAGCACGGAAGTATTAAGAAAGCCGTTGTCGCTGGAGCAAACGACGAGACCCACATAGGCGCCCGGCCCCATGCTGGTAAAAGTCACCGCCGAGCCGGCCGATGTCCAGGTGTTGCCGTCGGAAGAGTAGTACGCCCTGAACGTACTATTGGTCCGGGTCAGGCGCACCCACCGGGGCGCCGTTATTCCACCAACCGTGCTGGCGCTGGCGCTGGCGCCGTCACCATTTCGCGCACTGAATTCAACTCCCGCGGTTGACTGAACGTCCGCCAGGGCATATTGCGAGTCGGCGTATAAGTTTTCGCGAATCATTACTCCCGCCTTCGCACTGGCGGACGTGTTTTGCACGCTCACGATTCGAGCCTGGATATAGCCGCTGGTTGTGTCCGGAACGTAAACGTAAACAAACTGGAAATAGTCGAGACCAGGGTCATAAGCAGAGTCCGGGATTCCTCGCCCGGAACCGGTGACCGTGAATTGTCCGTTGTTGTAACTCGCGCTGCCGGTCCAATCCACGGCGCCGACATCGATATTCGCCCAGGGCCACGGCAAGCTGCTTACCGACGTGCCGGCTTCATTGGAAGGAATACTTTCACTGCCGGCGTTGGTGATGGTGACGGTATAATAATTGGTCTGGCCGGGACTGACCATCCAGTCGGTGTAGTTGGTGCCGGCAGAAGAAGCTGCGATGGTCGTGTACGGACCGCCACACGTGGCGGACCGCTTGATGTTGTAAATGGTGCCCGGCGAGCCGCTCCAGGTCAGTTGGATTGCCCCATTGGTGGCCATGGCCGCAAGATCACTCACCATCGGTACCGGCGTGGCGCTGGCCGGGGGATAGTTTGGCAAACTGGTGCCGTTCCCATTACTGGCGGTAACGCCGTAGTAGTAAGTGGTGTTGTTGGCGACGTTCGTGTCCGTGTAGCCCAAGTTCACAGCACCCAGGTTCCCGGCGGCGAGCCTGTAAGGACCGTCTGGTGCCGGGGACCGCCAAACATTATATGTAGCTGCCCCCGGAACGATATCCCAACTGACCGTTACCTTCGCATTTCCCGGAATCGCCACAACGCCCGTGGGTGTGGCGGGAGGCGGCAAGATCGCGGCTTCCGTAATCGTGAGGTTGGCCGTGGGCAAACCGCCCGAGGTGCCGGTAAGGGTGATCGAACCGGGCACATTGGTGGACTGGACGATGACCTGCGCCAGGCCAGCCCAGAGAGGAATTTGAGCGCCCTTGTCAGCGTCATGAGAATTGGGATTGCCATTGCCCACGCCGATAATCGCCCCGCCGCTGACGGCAAAACTGACCGTGTTGGTGGCGGTCGGCACGACGTTTCCCTGCGCATCCAGAGCCGCTATTGTCACCACGGAGACATCGCGTCCATCGGCCAGAATGGTGTTGCGGTCCGGCCAGAGGGCGATGGTTGCCGGCGTCACGCTCGTGGTCCAGGTATTCGTGATGGACGGCAATCCGTGGCTGTAGCCGATGGCCTGAAGCGTTCCCGGCGTCCAAGGCACAATCCATTCCAGGTGGTTCTGCAGATTCAGCAGTTTGCGTCCCAGGCTGACGCCGTTGGTAAACAACTCGACTGAATCACAGTTGCCGAAGACCCAGACGTCCACATTCGTTCCCGCTCCCCAATTCCAATGCGGCAGCACGTGCAGGACCGGCTTCACCGTCCAGTTGGCCTGGAAAACGTAGAACAAATCTTTTGGGAACCCGCATAGATCCATGATGCCCCAGTGGGAGCTGACGCTGGGCCAGCCAAAAGGAGTTTCCTCGCCGCGATAAGCAAAGCCCGTCCAATTGAACCCGCCACCGACCCAGGGCCGTGCGCGGTAACGAAACGGCCAGGTCTCGCACGGTTGCCCGTAGTTCGCAGTATAACCAAGTCCGTACTCATAGGAGTTATAGACGATATCGTAGGACGGCATGTAATCGTTCACCGTATCAAGGTAATACTTTCCCCTGGTGGTGGTCACGGCGCCCACTTCGGTGCCCATGCCCGGCACGGTCGGAAGATCCCGGTGAAAGCAATCCAGGTTGCCATACTTCTCGTAATTAAAACCCATCACATCAAGGACCGTGGAGAAGCCGGTGGTCCAGGAGGTATTCACGGCAGCCGTGCACTTGCGCGAGGGATCCAGAGAATGAACCAGGTTCTGCATCACTCGAATGAGCGCTGCCCCGGTGGTGCCATCACCCTGCCAGGCGGTCTCTTCATTGCAGAGCGACCAGGCAAACACCGAGGGATGATTCCGGTCGCGGCGAATCTCCCGCGAAAGCTCGCTCAATGGTTCGGCATTGGTTCCGAACCGGCGGTTTTCATCAAGTACCAGCATTCCCAACTGGTCGCAGGCGTCGAGCAGTTCCGAGGCCGGCTCGTTGTGCGCCGTGCGATAGCCGGTTGCACCCATCTCCTTTAATCTTTCGATGCGGTAATAAAAAAGCCGGTCCGGCAAGGCCGAACCCACGCCCGCGGCGTCCTGGTGATTGGCCATTCCCTGAATGAAGATATGCTGCCCATTGAGGAACAAACCATTGGCCGCGTCAAACGTCACCGTTCTTACGCCAAACGGTGTGTCGTAAACATCCGCGGCGGAGTTCTGATTGCTGACGGTGGTGACCAGTTGGTAGAGATAGGGCGTCTGCGGCGACCACAAACTGGCGTTAAACGCGACGGCCTGCGTCACGATCAGGCCTCCGCCGGCCGAAACGCTCAACGGTGACGTAAGGGTGGCGACCGAGTTGCTGTTCGCGTCGAGGATCAGCAACGTCACGCTGCCGTTCACGGTTGTCACGGCGCTTTGGTTCGTGACCTCGGTTTGCACGGTGACCGTGGCGTTGGAACCGGCCAGCGAGGTGGTCGCGGCATACGTCCCCCATTGCGCCACGTGCACCGGATTTTCCGCCGTCAGCCAGACGTGGCGATAAATGCCGGCGCCTTCGTAAAACCAGCCTTCAAACCGGCTGGCATCCACCCGCACCACCAGCACGTTCGTTCCGCCCGGGTTGGCGTACGGCGTCACATCAAAATAAAAACTCTCGTAACCGCTGACGTTGCGCCCAAGGATGTGGCCGTTCAACCACACCAGGCAATTGCGGTAAACCCCGTCGAATTGCAGCCACAGCGACTGGCCGGAATAGTTGGCAGGCAAGGTGAAGGTGTGGCGATACCAGCCAATGGTGTTCGTACCGGTTGATCCTGTAATTCCGGATTTGTAACCATGCCCTCCATCCGCAATTGAACTGAACGGAAGTTCCACGGCCCAATCGTGCGGCAAATTGATTTGCCGCCACGCACTGTCGTCGTAGTTCGTTTGCACAAACGAAACATTCTCTCCGGCATGCGTGGCAAAGATATCCACCCGGATGGATTCCATGTAGGTTTCGGTGTTGGTTCCGGCACCCACTTCGTTGGAATCCAGTTTGGCCAGGTCGGAAATTTCCGGATAGTAGGTAACATTCGTGGTGACATCCGGCGGATCGCCCAACTGGAAGCGCCAGCCGGAATCCAGCGAAATCCGGTCGCGGGCCTGCGCCTCCGTCAGGAGCGAGCCTGCCATCAGTCCCAACAGAAGCACACCGATTACCAAGGATTGGGCCGGATGGCGGTTGAGCTGAAAACCACCGGCGACAGCCGGATTGGAAAGGTTCGATTTTTTCACATTGTTTCGTATCCGGCGCAATTGGAAAACCGCGAAGCACCGGACTTTGCCGGGCACCTCATCGCCCGCCGCTAAAAACCCGGCGCGCCGAACGCCACCCCGGCCCAAACGGGCGCGGCGAAGTGCTTAATGGGTGAAGAGACTCAGGTCAATGGAATTGGCCGCTGCCTGGGTACCGGTCGGGTTCAAGTGCAACCACTCGAATTCGTACGCGGCATTGAGATAGGCGGCATTTGTGCTGCTGCGCAACGCCGCATCCAAATCAATCAATCCGTCGTAAACTTTATTGGTCCGAAACCAGGCATTGACATACTGGCGCTCATATTCATGAATCGCAGTGTAATAGCTGTTCCCGTCGAAAGGCGTGATTGTGGCGCCGTACGCAAGCATGTTGTGGGCGTGCGCCTTGTTGGCCCACGTGGTGTAAGTAGCAATCATGTTCGTGGCGAAACTCGTGGCCTGATTCGTGGTCGAGCTGCCGTCGCCGCCGATGTCGTTGACGCCGATGAAAATAATCATCCAGCGCGCGCCGCTTTGTTCCCACATGTCGCGATCAAACCGATTGATCCCCGCCGGGCCGAGCCCGGAGAAAATCCCCCCTCCGCCGATCCCCATGTTCAACACGCCCACTCCGGCAGTCGGCGCGTTAGTGCCTAAGCGGGCCGCCAGATCATCCGGCCAGCGATCGTTGCCGTCGTTGTCCGATCCCCGACCATCGGTGATCGAATCTCCCAGGATGGTGAGGGCATGGCTGGAACTGTCCGCCAACACGTCAACCCCGGTGATGGTATACCAGTGCTGCGTCGTTGCCGCCGAAGGCATGCTGGACGCACTGACAACGTTGTTGGTTTGGATATATGAGGTGGTCCGTGAGCCGGGATGACCGGTAATGGTGCCCTGCGGGGGAAGGTTGGGCGAAACGTATCCGTAGTAGATCGATATGGCCAGATTCGTCAATGCCGGCAGATTGAAGTCGCAGGGATCCGACCACACGACCACTCCGGGCGGAATCGTGATAGAAGGCGCGCCGCGGAAGGTCAGCGCCGTGTCGGTGGCGGTGTTGATGACGCCATTCAGTGCGCTACCGGTCCCGGTGGCCAGCGCGATGTGCACTGAATTCATCGTCACTGAATTGGTGCCGTAAGCGTTGGAAAAGCGCACCCGCAGATGGTTACCGGCGATGGTCGTGTGAACGAACTGACGCAGCGTGCTGTAGGCGAGAGCTGCCGGCGGCAGGTTGTCCGCGGCGGGAGGGATGCCGTGTTCGGTCAATTGAGGACCGCAAGCCCAAGTTCCCACCCAATGACCGTTCGCCGCTCCGGCTTTTTGCTGCAGGCAACAAAAAATCACAATAACCAGTGAACTGATTCGCCAAATCATGGCGCGAAATGCGGGATTTTTTTTCATAGATTTTTCAACGGGAATAGGAACGATAAAATTGCACGGGCAATTGGCTGGCCGTCGTGTCGGTGAAATTCCAGATACCGGTGATGGGATCCGCCGTGTTGGTGGAAATATTCTGCCACAACCCGGAGGTCAAATCGGCCGTCGATTGTACGACATTCGTGGAATTGGGACTGCCGAGGAAAGACAGTGTGGCACTGCCATCCGGATTGATGATGATTCCGGTGACGGTGGCGGGCAGCAGCGGAAGCGACACGCTGAACACCGTGCCCGCGGCCCCGAATCCGCCGGCAAAAGTGGTTCCATAAAGCGAAGTCCCGGTCAGCACCAGGTCTCCATCCGGAATCGCGCCGTCCGCATTCGTGCCGTTGCCTGGATTAACGGCGCTGAAATTATACAGCGTTTGAAATTGGCTGCCGTTGGTGCCGACAGAAAAAACGCTGCCACTGGCGCCGGAACCGCCCGCCGGCGCCGTTCCATAAAGTGTGCCGCCGGCCAGAAGCAGGTTGGCCACCGGTTTCGCGCCATCGGCATTGGTCCGGGTGACCGCGTCCACGGACGTGAATTGATGCAGCACCGTGAAATTGCTGCCGTTGGTGGCGATGGAAAAAATCACGCCATCTTCCCCAAAACCGCCGGCCATCGTTGTTCCATAAAGCACACCATTCGCCAAAATAAGCCCCCCGGAAGGAACGGCGCCATCGGTGTTGGTGCCCGTGACCGGATCCGTCGCCGTGAAACTATACAGCGTCACGAAATTGCTGCCGTTGGTGCCGACGGAGAACACCGTGCCGTTGCCGCCGGCCCCGCCCGCCGAAGCCGTTCCGTAAAGTGTGCCGCCGGAAATCGCCAGCCCCTCCAGCGGGATGGCCCCATCGGTGTTGGTACCGGTATTGGAATCCAACACGCTGAAGGTATGGAGCACGGAACTCGCGGTGCCGTTGGTGTTGGCTGAGAAAATCACGCCGTTGGCAAAAAACCCGCCGGCGCTCGCTGTTCCGAAGAGAATGTTTCCAGACGGCGACAAGGTCACGGCGGCATCGGGGCTGGCCCCGGCCGCATTGGTGGCGTTATCCGCGTTAACCGCCGCAAAATCGTGGATTCGCGAAATCACCCCGTTGGTTTGGACTATAAATACCGTGCCCACACTGCTGGCCCCGCCGCCAAAAGCTGTCCCGAAGAGATTGTTCCCGGAAACCACCAGATCACCCTGCGGGTTGGCCGCATCCGGCGTGTTGGCAAAAGAGCGAAACGCCTTGAAGCTGCTGGCGTCGGGCGCCATGTAAAATGCCGTTCCCGCGCCCTGCGAACCGCCGTCAACGGTGGTTCCGCACAGGACACCGCCGGACAACGCCAGGCCCGCGGCCGGATACGCCCCGTCCTGATTGGTTCCGTTGTTGATGTTGAGAGCGGAAAACGAATGCAAAACGATCTCCCCGGCCAAACCCCGTACCGTGACGAACACACAAAACAGAAAAAGACAGGAAAGACGATGATAAGGATTCATAAGCGATTTCCTCAAATTATAGCGCAACTCCTTCATTCTGTCATGGTTAAAAATGTTTAATGCCTCGACGGACCTTTTACGATTGGAAACGGTTAGAATGCCTGAATACTATCTGACAATTGGCTTATAGGCCATACGACGTTTGTCGTACTTTGTGCGGACCACACCGCAGAAATTCAACTGAAGACCGGCGAAGCAGTTCATCTGGACTCCGAACTTCCACCTGCGGTAAAGTCATCGTAGCACCGTGCGCACGAATGGTTTTCGGACGGCGCTAATTTTCTTGATCATGAAAAAAAATCTAAAAATGCTGGCAGTGTTTGTGGCCGTCGGAACGTCCGCCCTCTCCGGCCACGCCGAGGGCCACTACCAGAGTTTCATTGTCTCCACTTACGCGACGCAGCGAACCGTTCAGTCCCTGATGAACGGCGATCTTGACCCCGCCGGGTCCTGGTCCAACCTGACGCGCAACCTCAAGGTGGACAAAATTTATCTCGAGGTGATGCGCAACCACACGCTCGTGGACGAGGCCGGCCTCGAAAAGCTCAAGAAATTCTACCAGGACCGGGGCGTACAGGTCTGTGGCGGCCTGGCCTTTAGCGTCAGCGAAGCCAATGGCTACCAGGGCTTCGACTACGCCGATCCGGAAAACCGCGCGTTCGCAAAAAAAGCCGCGGAACTGGCCGCCCGCCATTTCGATGAAATTCTGCTCGACGATTACTTCTTCTTCGACCGCAAGACGGATTACGACATCAAGGCCAAAGGGAATCTGTCCTGGACCCAATACCGCCTGAAAACCATGCGCGAAGTCGCAGAGGACCTCATCGTCAAACCGGCCAAGGCGGTCAATCCCAGGTGCAAGGTCATCATCAAGATGGCCAACTGGTATGACCAATACGCCGGCATGGGCAACGATACCGAAAAAGTCCCACGCATCGCCGACGGCATGTTCTCGGGCACGGAATCCCGGCTTTGGATCGGACAGGAACAACACCTGCAACCCTACCTGAGTTACGACATCATGCGGTTCATGGACAACCTCAAGCCGGGTGTGGACAAAGGCGGCTGGGTGGACCAGGGCGGTGCCATCCCGATTGACCGTTATTCGGAACAACTCCTCGATACCGTCTTTGCACGCTGCCCCGAGATGTGTTGCTTCAACTACTCCGGCATGCTTCGCGTCATTTCTCCCTATGCCATCACCAACCGCGCCTGGGCCGACCAGCCCACCAGCCTCAATCTCGCTGAAGTCCGGAAAACCATCGGCTCCAATGAGGATCTAACCTTCGCCGACATCGCCGCCTACACCCTCGGCCAGGTGGACAAAGTGTTGGTCCACGTCGGCAAGCCCGTTGGGATAAAAACCTACACGCCCTATCACGCCACCGGCGAAGAGTTCCTCCACGATTACCTGGGCATGATCGGCCTGCCCATGGACATCTTCCCGCAATTCCCAACCGATGCCGATATGGTCCTTCTGACCGAGCAGGCCAAATTCGATCCCGATATCATTCAGAAAATCAAAGCCCGGCTCGAGGCGGGCAAGTCGGTTTGTGTCACCTCCGGTTTCCTGCGCGCCATGAAGGGTAAAGGCGTGGAAGACATCTGCGAACTCGAAAACACCGGTGCCACCGTGCCCGTGCGGCGATTTGCCTTTGCCGGCGGCCCGGGTGCGCCGTTCCGGGGGCGCGGCTTCGGTCAAGGTGCCGCCAGCACAAACGGCGCACCCGATCCCTTCGAAGCCTCGCGCGACCTTTTCATTCCCGAGGTCAAGTATTTCAACATCCTGACCCATGATGCGTGGGGCGACGCCCTGGGCATCTCCCCCGGCGGCACGACTTATCCCATCCTGGTCTCCAGCGATTACTCCCGGGGCAAATTCTACGTCCTGACCGTCCCCAATGATCCCGCCGACCTCTATGCTCTCCCACCCACGGTGCTCTCCGTCATTCGCGCCGCGCTGGGATCGGCCGAGCCCATTCGACTCGACACTGCCCCTGCACAGGTTGCCTTGTTCCGTTACGACAACAACACGTTTATCGTGCAGAATTACCTGCCCGCGGCGGCGGAAGTCACGGTTTCCGTGGCCGGCAAAGTGGCGCAAATTCAAAACCTGCTGACCGGCGAAGACATCACACCCGCACCGGCCGCCGGCCGCGAATTCGGTGGTTACGGTGGCGGATTCGGCGGTCGTCCAACCGGTCAATCGCCGCGCACCCGCTTCACATTTACCGTACCGCCACACTCGTACATGGCCTTCGCCACCAAATAAAGCCAGGGATTATTTTTTACGAAGTGGGAAAATTGGTGTCCGTTTTGGTGTCCATCTGAGCTCTCAATCAGGCAAGTTTTTGCTGTACTCGCAGTTAGAAGTGGTGGCTGGGGGCGGAATTGAACCGCCGACACAAGGATTTTCAGTCCTCTGCTCTACCGACTGAGCTACCCAGCCAACTGCCCGACTTCACTACGGAACCGGCCGGATATATTACCCACCGCCGAAAAGAGGCGGCAAGCAATTTCGTCATGTCCGATACTCTGCAGTTGAAGTCCTGGCACCCGCATGCTGATGGGAATTGAAGTCCAAAACGCGCGGGCCGGTCGCACCCGCCCGAATTTCTTCGCATCAGGGATTGGTGACACGTAAACGAATGAACCGTTCAGTCGCGGCCGGCACAGGCGTAGTGTCGCGTACAATCAGTTGCGTGGCGGTGTTCGTGAGCGTTACGGTGTTCGGCGGGCCGGAGACCCATCCAGCCAGCAGGTTGCTGGAAACTTCCACAATGTAAGTGATGTCAGAAGGCTGGGCGGCGCGGTTGACGGTCAGGGTCAGATAGTTCGTGCCCCCGTCGGGTTGGATGCCGCCGGAAGGCAATTGGGCGGCGGTGGCCGGGAGCGCCGGATTCAAACCGAGGGCATATTTGATCAAATTCGGTATATTGTCACCGGCCGGACTGGCGGTGTTGGCACCCGCCCCGACGTTCGATGGATTGCCGAAATGATTGTCCCGCCACACCTGCAGCGGCGTCAGGGTGGATTGGTCAAGCAAGCCCAGCACGCCGACGCCGGTCGTGGTCCCGACATAAACCCGCGCACTGGCAATGGTCGGGGTGATGAATTTGTTCCCTGAGCCAAAGCTGTCTCGGCCACCGGCAGCCTGGGTACTGTTGTAGTACTCCCGGGCGAGATTGGTGGAGGCGTAAGCATGCAAAACCGCCGGAGAGGTGTTTTCCGTGGCCCAAACGATGCCATTGGAATTGCCGTTGGCGGAAATGGCCGGGGTGGTGCCAGGGTAGGCAAACGTGATGGCCGTGTGTGAAGTGCTGTTGGTGAGCTGGGCACCTTGGAACGGAAACGCCTGAAGATAATACCCGACGGAGCCGTAATAAAGCGTGCCATTGAAGTAAGCGGGCATCGCCCAGATGCCGCCCGGCAGCACCCCATCGAGTTCCTCGTAAATGGCGATGTCGTTGGTCAGATTGAACCTGCCCATGTTTGAACGGTCCACGAGATAAAGATTGCTGTCCTTCCCGGCGCCGACGGCGAGCTGGCGGATGTGCCCCTGCCCGTCAAGCATGTCGGGCAATACGAGCGCACCGCCGGAACCGAGGTCCGTGTCGGCACCGCTCTCACTCACGGTGTTGAACATGTTGAAATAATCCGCCACGGCGAGCTGATTGCTCGTGGTCGAGAGTTTAATGAACGCGTTGCCATAATCGTTCTGGATGGGAAACCCATTCGTGGTCAGGGTGGTATCGAACGTACCGTTGCCGGCCAAAAAATAAATATTGCTGGCGGCATCCGCCGCGAGGCCGTCGCCACTCATCCAGATGGCCGCTTCGTTTCCATTCGGCGTGATGTTCAACACGCTGGTCTGGGCCAGGGTGTGTTCATCGTAGCCCATAATCCAGCCGGTATAGGGTCGGATATCACAATGCGACGCCCAGGCGGTATAAATCACCCCACCCAACAACAGCAGCCCGCAGCGTTCCTTGTATTGGGACGGGTCGAACACCACATTGGTCCCGACGCGGTCGTCGCCCGTGCCCGGATATTGGGCGGCGATGGTCACCGCCGGCAGCCGGTTGGTGCCCGTGGCCAGATCCAGCGCGTGCAACCGCTGGAAATAGATGGTTGTGCTGTTGGTCACCTGCTTGCTCATGGCGACCACAAAAATGGTGCCGTTGGGACCAAGCTGGCGGTCGATCACCGGCGTGGCGGTGATGCCGATCTCGGGAGTCACCTGGCTGCAGCCACGGTCATCCGAAGTCACCTCGTTCGTACCCAACATCGAAACGTGCCAGAAGAGATTGGTGCTGTCTGCATCGTAGGCATAAACGCCGTCATGTTCGGTGGCAATGAACACGACATTGCGCACGCCTTTAAGGGGAATGGAAACACCGGCGGCATAAAGCGGTTGGGCATCCACCAGGCCATCCGCCTTCAGGACCCACAATTTGCCGAAATGGGTGGTGTTGACGTTGGCGGGCGACAGGATTTCCTCGTTCAAGTTCTGTCCCGTGCGGCCATTATCATTATGGTAGGTCAGAACGTCGGTGGCCTGGCCCGGCACCGACGGGACGGCCGGAAAGAGAAGAAAAAAAGACGCCAATAAAAAAACATACCCCATGGCCATCGCCTGGTACGGCCGTTGCCTGTTCCTGGGTGTCTCCATGGACGGAATCTCGCCCAATTTCGACGGAGCGCAAGCAACAAATTAGAGGCGAAACCCGCCAACTCACCGCCAGTGTCCCGGTCTCCGGTACCAGCCGTACGGTCCCCTGCCCCAATAACCGCCCACCCAAACGGCATGCGGGTATGGAGGATAAGCCCAATAACCGGCCCGCCAAACCCAGCCGCCGTTCCACACCCATTCGCCGCCAATCCAGGCATAGCCCGGTCCCGGCGCAACGACCACCGTTTCCGCCGGCGGCGGCGGCGGCATTTGCGGAACAACCGTGGTGGTCTGAACGGCTGAACCATCCCCAACCAGGCTCGGTGAGTTGATCATGAAATTAATCACGTTCTCACTCACACCGGAGTTATGCAGATCGATGATGTCGGCGGTGCTCAGATGAAAGACGGTTTGGGAATTGCGAATCTGGCTGATAATAAGGTCGTCGCTCACTTTGGCGGCGGCCAGCGCTTTGATGTCCGAAAGGCTCAACGGCTGTCCCTGTTGCACGCGCACGTAGGTTTCCGGTGCCTGGGCCCGGAGTTCCGCCGCCTGTTCCTGGTCCATGGAATTGCCAATGGCGCCGCCGGTCAGCGCGCCCGCCGCCGCCCCAATCAGCGCGCCCGCGCCGCCGTTGCGGGGACCGCCGATGGCCGCGCCGGCGATGGCGCCCATCGCCCCGCCGATCAAGGCGCCGGAAGCCGTGTTGTTCGGTTGCCCGTTCGGATACTGGCAACCCGTCAACAGCACCGCCGAGACTGCCGCTGCCAAAGTCAAAACTTTCAATTTAATTTTCATATTAAGCTGATTTAACCGTTTTAACCGTCCGGTTACTTAGACCGTTAATCATGGCCCGCATTCAAGAAATTTCAATCGTAAAAATGATCCCCGCTAGGCCCGCGGGTGGGCGGCATCGTAGGCTTTTTTCAGGCGCTCGGTCGTCACGTGCGTGTAAACCTGCGTCGTGACCAGATGGGCGTGGCCGAGCAATTCCTGCACGCTTCGCAAATCCGCGCCGGCATCCAGCAGGTGGGTGGCATAACTATGCCGCAATTTGTGCGGCGTCAGGGCCGGGTCCAGGCCGGCGATGACCAGGTACTGTTTCAAGCGGCGGGACAATTGCAGCGGATTAAGCGGCGCGGCTTTTTTGGTCTCCGCAAAGAAAACCGGCAACGGGCCGGCCGGCGGCTGTTTCAACACCCCCCAGTAATTTTGTATCGCCTTCCAGGCCGGTTCGCCAATCGGCACGAGCCGTTCCTTTTTGCCCTTGCCGCGCACGCGGACGAGCCGTTCGCTCCAATCAATATCCTCCGCCCGCAGGCCGCACAGTTCGCTGATGCGCAAGCCGCAGGAGTAAATGGTCTCCAATACCGCCACGTCGCGCAGGCACACGGCGGTGGAAATGGGGCGGCCCGGGCCTTTTCGATGCTCCCGGCTCGCCAGCAGTTTCACCGGCGCGTCCAGCAAATCAACCATCTGCTGGCGCGTGAGATATTTTGGCAGCCGCCGTTCCCGCCTGGGCAGCGCCAGATTTTTTATCGGCAGGATTTCCAACACCCCCTGGCGCATGAGGAATTTGTAGAATGTCCGCAACGCGGAAAAACGCAGTTGCGTCGCCGCGCGGCTCAATTGGTGCCGTCCCAGATATCGCAAATAATTACGGAAATCGTCGCGCTGCAATTTTTCCCAGGCGGGGGCTGATTGGCGCTCGTCCAGATGCCAGCGCGCAAATTCCATCAAGGCCTGCCGATAATTCCGTTGGGTGTAAACCGACGCGCCCCGGTCCGTCGCCAGGTGCGTGAGGAATTTGCGCACCCATGGGTCGCGGATTTCCGCCGGCCGGGAAGCACCGTCGTCCCGCCGGCGCGGTTCAGGAGAAGAATCGTTCATGTCAACTGGCCGCCGGACGGCAACGTTCCCGGGGTTACTCCCCTTCGCGCGGCGGGAATTCAAACGTGACCTTGCCCTTGTCGTCCATCACCAGATACGCC
This sequence comes from Verrucomicrobiota bacterium, assembly GCA_021324235.1. Classification (GTDB taxonomy): domain Bacteria; phylum Verrucomicrobiota; class Verrucomicrobiia; order Limisphaerales; family UBA11358; genus UBA11358. The sequence continues at coordinate 3,587 of JAJPJM010000016.1, read as the reverse complement.
GGAAACGGCCGGCCGGCCTTGGAAATAAACTGGTTGAGCAGGTCGGTCTTGCGCGCACCCAGCAGCTTCTGCAACTGCGGCACTTCAATCGGCTGCTGCAAAATTGTTTTGCCGACCTTGAATTTGCACGGCCGCTTGTCCGCCTGCGATTTTTCGCAGACGTAAGCGGCGTCGGTTTCAAATACATTACCGTCACACCGCGGACACCTGCCCAGTGGCGATTTCCCGGTGAAATCAATCTTCGGCGCCGCTTCCTTCGGTTTCCGGTCGGCACCGCCCTTGCCCCGGGGTTCGCGCGGTGGAAATTCAAATCCCACCTTGCCATCCGGTCCGGCCGCCAAAAAGGCCTTGAAGGCGCGGCCGGTCCGTTTGGAGATGAATTTCGTCAGCAAATCGGTTTTGCCGGTGGTCAGCAGCTTCTTCATCTGCTCCGGCGCAATTTCCTGCTGCAAAATAATCTTGCCGGAACGGAAATCGCACGTCTTGCCCGCGCCCGTCGCTTTCTCACACAGATAGTTCATCCCAGCGTCGAAAACCTGCGCGCCGCACTTGGGACATTTGCCCAACGGTTCCTTGCCGGTAAAATCCACCGCCGGCGCCGCCTCGCCGTTGGCGTTTTGGTCGTTGCCGAAATCAAATTCCACCTTGAACTCGCCGTTCATTTTCAACACGGCGGCAAAAGGCCTGCCCATCTTGCTGCGGAAGCCCTGCAGGGGACCGATTTGTTTCTCACCGATCAGTTTCTCCACCTCCTCGATTTCGTACATGCGGCCGGCCACGGTCTTCCAGATGGCGAAATCGCACTTCTCACATTGAAACTGTTTGTATCTTTCGTGAATCTCGCCGCCGCATTTGGGACAGGGCGTCTTCAGGACGCCAAAATCGCCGGGGATGGTGTCGTGCTCGTATTTTTTGGCGCGTTCCACTATGTGCCGCGTCATGTCCGCGATTTCGGACATGAATTCGTCGCGGCTTTTCTGCCGGCGCTGGATCTGATGCAGCTTGAACTCCCAATCGCCGGTCAGTTCCGGCTTGGTCAATTCGGCGATGCCGAGGCCGTTGAGCAGTTCCATCAACGAAAACGCCTTGGCCGTCGCCTGCAACTCGCGCCCGTTGCGGTGCACATACTGCTCGTAAATCAGGCCCTCGATGATGGCTGCGCGCGTTGCCGGTGTCCCCAGGCCTTTCTCGTGCATGGCCTCGCGGAGTTCATCATCCTCGACCAGCTTGCCCGCGCCTTCCATCGCCGAAAGCAGCGTGGCTTCCGAATACCGCGGCGGGGGCTTGGTGACGTTTGGTTTCACCTCGATGGCGGTGGTCTTGACGGTTTCGTTCGGTTTGACCGGCACCAGACTGGCGGCGTCTTCGTCCTGTGCCTCCTTGCCGTAAACTGTCAGCCAGCCGGGAGTGACCAGCACCTTGCCCGCGCTCTTGAACGGTTCGTTCTCCACGCGGGTGATGCGCGTGGTTTCCAGAAATTCGGCCGCCGGATAAAAAATCGCGAGAAACCGCTTCGTCACCATGTCGTAAATCTTCTGCTCCGGCTCGGACAAGCCGCGCGGCGCCTGCGTGGTCGGTGTGATGGCGAAGTGATCGGAAACCTTGGCGTTGTTGAAAATTCGCTTGTTCGGGCGTACCCAGTCATGCTCCAGAATGTTCGATGCGAGTGTGGCATAGCGGGTCACGAAGGTGGTCCCGCTGCCGGGTGAGCGGCCCGACAGCATCTCCAAGGTTTTTTTCACCGTGCCGATGTAATCCTCCGGCAGAGCGCGCGAATCCGTGCGCGGGTAGGTCAGCACCTTGTGCCGTTCGTATAGCGCCTGCGCCACGCCCAGTGTGTTCTTGGCGCTGAAACCAAACCGCGAGTTGGCGTCCCGCTGCAAACTCGTCAAATCGTACAACAACGGTGACAGCGACGTGCTGGGCTTGCTTTCCTCGGTTACGATGCCGGGTTTGCCCAGGCATTTATCATGGATCGCCTCGGCCCGGAGCTTGTCCCAAAGGCGTTCCGGCTTGAGCTGGTCATCGCCGTTCTTGTTGTCGCCCCTGGAAAATTGCTCGTCGAACCAGCGCCCGGTGTATTGACCCGCCGCCGCGTCGAATGTGGCAATGACCTCCCAGAAATCGCGCGGCACGAACTTGCGGATCTTCTGCTCGCGCTCGACCACGATGGCCAACGTGGGTGTTTGCACACGACCAACTGTGGTTTTGAAAAATCCGCCGGACTTGGAATTAAACGCCGTCATCGCCCGGGTCCCATTGATCCCCACCAGCCAGTCGGCTTCGGACCGGCTGACCGCCGCATCAGCCAGCGGCTGCATTTCCCGATCCTCGCGCAAGGCGGAGAACCCATCGCGGATTGCGGCCGGCGTCATGGACTGTAACCACAACCGCCGAATCGGTTGTTTCGCTTTGGCGTAACGGACGATATTCCTGAAAATCAGTTCCCCCTCGCGCCCGGCGTCGCAAGCATTAATCAACAAATCCACATCCTTGCGCTTGATCAACTTGGATAACAGCCTGAGGCGAGCCTCGGTTCTCTCCAGGGGCTGCAAATCGAAATGCGGCGGGATCACCGGCAAATGTGCAAAGGACCACTTGCCCCGAGCCGGTTCCACCCCCTCGGGCACCACTAGCTCAAGCAAGTGGCCGACCGCGGACGAAAGCACATACTTATCGCTTTCGAAATAGTCTTCAGACTTTTTGAAACCGCCCAGGGCTTTCGCGACGTCGCTCGCGACCGACGGTTTTTCTGCAATTATTAGCGCCTTACCCATCTACTATTTGAACTGTTACACCGACTCATTCCCGGAAGCAAACTCCCCGCAACCGGCCCGACACTGTACGAAATGGGCGGGCGTGTCAAAGGTTTCGTTCTTTTCCGGGCAAGGCGGAGCGCGGGCACATTATACCACCGTCAATTTCACAACCAGCCGTACTAACCAAAGAGCGCCCCGTAAGTCGAACCCGTGAGGTTCCGCAGAAAGTAGCCGGAGGTCGCAACGAAGTGGAGACCTCCGGTAGAGCCGGTGGAATTGGCCTGCACTTCACAGGCCACAGGGGCGCCAAATCCATTGCAGGTGGTATCAAGATGCAGCCGCCACCCTGCCGTCTCAAATCCGTGTCTATCTGCGCTGCCCAAAAGTTTTGGCACCTTGCGCAGATTTTTTAACGTTTTAACGCTTTAACGATTTAACCTTTTCAACGTCTGACGCTTCAAGGATTTGGTTGAGCCCCCCCGCGCTGTGTCCATTCGTGGTTACTTTCCAATACAGAACTGGCTAAAAATGGAATCCAACAAATCCTCCGTCGTGGTTTTCCCCACAATCTCCCCAACCGCATTTGCCGCGATCCGCAGATCCATCGCCACCAATTCAAGCGTCTTTTCGCCTCGTAACGCTTCCAACGCCCGCTCCGCGGCTTCACGCCCCCGTAACAGCGCGTTTTGATGACGCGCATTGATCATCGTCTCCAGCGCCTCAGCCCGAATCTCACCCGACCACACCAACTCCTTCACCGCGCTCTTCAGCCCCTCCATTCCCTGCCCTGTCAGGCAGCAGACTTCCACTACGCCTCCTGTGAGCTGC
>JAJPJM010000047.1 GCA_021324235.1 Verrucomicrobiota bacterium | reverse complement strand
GCCATCGGGCTGGGTTGCATGGGCATGAGTTTCTCCTACGGTCCACCCAAGGACAAAAAGGAAATGACCACCCTGCTCCACGCCGCCGTGGATCGCGGGGTCACGTTCTTCGACACCGCCGAGGTTTATGGTCCGTTCACCAACGAAGAACTCGTCGGCGAGGCCCTTGGTCCATTCAGCAAACATTTGGTGATCGCCACCAAGTTCGGCTTCGACCTGAGTGGCAGCGACCATCGGCCGGGTGCGGCAGGTCTGAACAGCCGGCCGGAGCACATCAAGCAGGCCGTTGAAGGCTCACTCAAGCGGCTCAAGATCGAGACGATAGATTTGCTCTATCAGCATCGGGTTGACCCGAATGTGCCCATCGAAGACGTGGCGGGGGCGGTGAAGGAAATGATTCAGCAAGGCAAGGTCAAGCATTTCGGCCTGTCCGAAGCCGGCGTGAAGACGATTCGGCGCGCACACAAAGTCCAGCCGCTCACGGCCCTCCAGAGCGAATATTCGCTGTGGACAAGAACTCCAGAGAAGGAAGTGATCCCGACCCTCGAAGAACTCGGCATCGGCTTCGTTCCCTACAGTCCTCTGGGCAAGGGATTTCTCACGGGCGCCATGAACGAGAACACCAAACTCGACAGCACCGACTTCCGCAGCACCCTTCCGCGATTCACGCCGGAGGCGATGAAGGCGAATCAAGCCCTGATTGATCTGCTGGGCACCATTGCAAAACGGAAGCAGGCGACACCGGCTCAAATTGCGCTGGCATGGCTGCTGGCCCAAAAGCCATGGATTGCTCCGATCCCGGGCACCACGAAACTGCACCGCCTGGACGAGAACCTCGGCGCCGTTGCCGTCGAACTGACGCCGGAGGATCTTCGAGACATCGAAAGCGCGGCTTCAAAGATTACGGTGCAAGGGGCCCGGTATCCCGAAAAGCTGGAGCAAATGACCGGTCGTTGATAACTTGATTCCCCCTCCCCGTTTGGGCGGGGCGAGGGAAATTTTATTCAGGAAAGGAATTTGAATTATGGAAATCAAACGAAGTGGCTCACAGCCATCCAGGCAGGGACCAGCCGACTGGTTTACCGGCACGGTGCGCATTGACCCTCTGTTCCAGACGGCCCCTCCGGCGCGCGTGGCCGGCGCCAGTGTTACGTTTGAGCCCGGCGCCCGAACCGCCTGGCACACGCATCCACTGGGTCAAACCCTGATTGTGACAGCCGGCTGCGGGCGGGTGCAGCGCTGGGGCGGCTCGATTGAGGAAATCCGGCCGGGTGACGTCATCTGGTTTCCGCCAGGCGAGAAGCATTGGCACGGCGCCGCGCCGAACACGGCCATGACGCACATCGCGATTCAGGAAAACCTCGACGGCAAGGTGGTTGACTGGCTGGAAAAGGTCAGCGACGAGCAATATCAGGGCTGAACAACCACGGATGGACACGGATGCACACGGATTCGGAGGGACGAGTTCCACGAGTCCCTAAATTTCCCGGAATCAGCCAGGAACCACGACAACTACGCGAACGCGAACTAAAAATGCGCTGAAGGCACTACGGAAATCAGCCCAGCATTGATGCCCAGTGGCTAAGCTAACGCACATTCAGACGGTGAGCGAAATATGCGTGACCGGGCGTTGATAAAAGAAAGAGTTGAGTGGACAGGAATGCGCAAACCATCGGACAAAATCACAAGCTCCGTGCCTTTGTAAACAGCCCTGGCACTGTATTGGAGGGGGTAAGTAAATTTTCGACGTTCAATATAAAATTGAAAAACCTCTGGTGTGCAGTCATAAGAAATGAGCCAAGGACGGTGCACCTTGTTCTGAATAGTGTTTGCTATTCTCTCGTGATCTTCAGGAGCATAATGGTTGTAATAAAGCCCGTCGGCCTTATGAAAATAAGGCGGGTCGCAAAATATCAACGAGCGCTCAGGCAAGCTGGGTAGATGCTCCTTGATAAAACGCTCCGCATCCCAGTTTTTCAAAGTGATTGAACCATGTTTTTGACCGATGGCTTCAACTCGCCTAATCAATCCCCCACGGTCGAAGCGAGCGTCCATCTTCCATTTTCCAGTTTGATTAACGCCACCTATTAATCCAGCGTTATGAATAATTCCTGAACGGTTGCAGCGGTTAAGATAGAATGCACTAAAGCCAGTATCAATTTGATCAAACTCCCAAGGCCGCAATAATACTTCCCTTTGACGCCGCCACTCTTCGACAGTCAGAGGAACCGAACTGATACGCCGACAGAATTCTTCAGTTTTATAAATTATAGAGCGCCAAAAGGCATGAATTGGATACCATGAATCATTCAAGTGAATATGACTCACTATGCCTGAAAACAGTAATTCAAGCGCAACGCCCGCGCCGCCGGCATATGTTTCTGCGTAATGTCCACCCTCTAAACTATTCGCAACCAGAATCTCACCAATGAAAGGAGCAATTTTCTGTTTTCCTCCCGGATAACGCAACGGTGTTCGATACTGTTTCATGGTTGACAGTGTATTTATTGTCTCACGAAAGCTAAATTTCTCAAGGTCTGCTATCGGGCTGCATTCATCTCGTGGATGGCAATTCGAATTGCCTTGTCATGATTCAAGTGAATATCGGCTGCGCGGCGACTTTCATTTGGGTCATCTTGGATTCTTTCACGCACCGTCTCAGGTGTGCTTTGAAGCTGAAAAGAATGCTGATAGCAATCAAGTACAACGTCACGGACATAACGTTCTTTTGCGGCGATGCGTTCGTTAACGTCGCGGGAGTGATTGATCAAAGCTTGAAAGTTAGGATTACCCGCATTGATTTCGATTGAAAGAAAGGCGACGCCATCGCGTTCTGATTTTTCGCCCCAATAACTGCAATCGGGTTGGTTCAAGGTCAAAACTTCGCCCAATTTGCGGAGGCCAGTCCCAAAATCCCGAACGGTAGGCTCACCAATCAATGCAGCTATGGCATTGCGGTCAACACCATCCGGCGCACAAAAAACAATTTCCGTGTGCACGTCATGCCGAGCCGCTCTTTCTCGCTGTTCCGGTTTTGGCCGCACACCAACTCGCAATCGTGTTTCCCAAATACGACCGTCGGCAGATTGTAACGTGAGAACGAGTTCACCAACGGTTGTTTCTTCAGTAATCGGGGTTGTTCCAGGTTCACAGCTTAAACTCACTGAACCGTACCCCATTTCGCTGATGTCCGCGCGCCCGACCAATGCTAAACGTGATGCCATCTCGCCTGCGGTTTCTAGTCGCGCAAACAGCCGGGGATTGTCGCCATGGAATGAATACTTCGGCGGTCTTGCATCACTGCGAAATTTCGCTCGGGCGCGGGTGCCTTCAGCAACAAACAAGGGCGTCTCACGCAAAAATTCCAAAATCGTTGGAGGATCATTTGGTGGCACTGGCGGGCGCGGATGCGGTGGCGAAACAGATTCGGGACGTTCTCCGGGCGCGAGTCCACTGCCACCATCCCCTCCGCCAACCGCATCTGAAAGAATCCGCGACAAAAACTCCGACATTTTACGGCTAAGATCAGCACTGGACTGGCGAGCTTTATCTTCTTCCAGTCGGCGTTCAAGCGCCTTCAAATCGTCGTCGTCGCGCAATAAATTCGTGACCACATCACGTAGGGCGCGCGTGAATGTCGTGTTTTTTGGATGTTCACGTGAATTGGAAATTATTTCACTCAGCGCCTCCTGCTCGAGCGAATCCAATCGAACCTCAACTATTGCGCTCGACGAAATTTCCGGCAAATTTGCGTTTGCAATCAACGTCCGGGTCATCTCTCCATGATTTTGTCCGTTCAGCGAAAGAATAACTGGATGTTGGGAGTCTAAATAATTTTTTACCGATCCAGCATCTCGGAACACGAAAACGTGGACGCTGAACTCACCATAATCTACGCCGTCCACGATGAGGCGTTCACGTTTTTCTCCAGATCGGTATTCAATTCCACTTGATTCATCTGAATGCTCGACGATGCGGTAGAAAGCACCTTTGATTGTCCGTTTGGGATTGGGCGAATCTGTGCGAGCAAATTCACCGCGCACCTCAAACGGCAGGGGATAGGAAAAGAATAATCGGCCTAAACGACCCCACGGATTTGTCTGTTCTGGTCCAGCGATACGTTTTATCCATCCGCCGCGATTGTAGCCAAAATGCCAAACAGATGTTCCGGGTAGCGCCTCGCGCAATTTTGGAAAATCTTCGATACGTCCTACGAGCGGTAATCCGTCGGTCGCGCTAAACCACCGACGAATCACATTCTGCTTTGATTCTTCCGGTTCACTTTCAGTGAAAATCAATGTCCAATAAAATTCTTCTGGCACTCCCCCAAAACGGGGCTGTGAGACTATCAAACAGGACTCACAAAATGCAAAAGCACTGCTGCCACCATGGCCGAATTGACCAATCGCTTCAAATTCCTTCAGTTTTGATTCACTGTTTAGCGTCAGAATAGTTTTTGGCATTCGATCACGGACGATTCCGGTGCCGGAATCCTGCACCAACACTGTGGCGAGCCCATCACTTGGTCGATGTTTCCGAAAGCGTTGAACATCCTCTGGTTCAGTCCAAAATTCGACAATGGGTTTGTTTATGGTGTTTAGCCGGCGATCTGTGGCCACCCAGTCACAAAGTTCGGGCCGCGCACAGAAGAATTTTTGCGCCGCATTTCTGGGAGTCAGCGTTTTGTCGCTCCGCTCGATTCCAGAGGCAAGACGCGCCGCCGTAAGCGAACTGTCAAACGCATTTGCCAATCGCTCCACAATTCCGCGATCGCTTTCAGAAGCCGCTTCAATGGACGATTTTTGATTTATGCGTCCAAAAACTTGTCGCTCAAAATTTTCTTCGCGCAATGTTTTTTCAAGCGCTCTTGCCTGTTTCAGGCATGGTTCACCAATAACAGCGCGAAACGCTTCTTTAACCGCATTTGAGAGATTGCTCATAGTTTTCCCGGTCGGCCCTCATAACTATTAGGAAGCTAGACAAAGCTTCTATTGTCGACAAGTAAATGAAATTATCCAAATTCTTTGCAGTCTACGGCCCGTTGCCCTTTAGAGTTGTTTTTGCTTCGAAACAACTCTTCCAGCTGCATTTGAAATCACAGCGCGACAAGCCATCAAAATCTTATTACTTTGATTTGAACACCAAACCCTCACCATCAGCGGTGACCTTAATCCGGTCACCGGGCTTAAAATCCCCGTCGAGCAGTTTGGTCGCCAGCGGGTTGAGCAGTTGTTCCTGAATCGCACGTTTGAGCGGACGCGCGCCGAATTGCGGGTCGTAACCTTCGCTGGCCAGCAGTTTCTTCGCGGCCGCGTCCACGTCCAGCGTGAGATTCTGTTGCGCCAGCCGTTTGCCGAGCCGTTCGAGCTGGATGTCCACAATCTTCGCCAGTTCCGCTTCGTCAAGGCTCTGGAAAATAATCACGTCATCGACGCGATTCAAAAATTCCGGCCGGAAATGCCGTTTCAATTCGGCCATCACCAACTCTTCGAGTTCGGAGTTGGGAGTTCGCAGTTTGGAGTTAGGGGTTTTTCCATCTCCCATCTTCGATCTGCCATCTCCGTTCGCAAAATATTCCTGAATGATGGGCGACCCCAGGTTGCTGGTCATGATGACGATGGTGTTCTTGAAATCCACCGTCCGCCCCTGCCCGTCCGTCAACCGCCCGTCATCGAGCACCTGCAAGAGCACGTTGAACACGTCGTGATGCGCCTTCTCAATCTCATCAAACAGCACCACCGAGTACGGCCGGCGCCGCACCGCTTCACTCAATTGTCCACCTTCCTCGTACCCAACGTAGCCCGGTGGCGCGCCGATGAGCCGCGCGACGGTGTGCTTCTCCATGTATTCGCTCATGTCGATACGGATCATGGCGTTCTCGTCGTCGAACAAAAATTCCGCCAGGGCGCGGGCGGTCTCGGTCTTGCCAACACCGGTCGGACCCAGGAAAATGAACGAGCCGATGGGCCGATTCGGGTCCTGCAACCCGCTGCGGGCGCGGCGCACGGCATCGGAAACCGCCTTGATGGCTTCCTTCTGCCCGATGACGCGTTGCGCCAGCCGCTCCTCCATTTTCACCAGCTTTTGCCGCTCGCCTTCGAGCATCCGGCTGACCGGAATGTGCGTCCAGGACGCCACCACCCGGGCAATGTCCTCGTCCGTCACTTCCTGTCGCAGCAAAGAAGCGCGTGTGCCTTGCGCGGACTGTTTTTCGATGGCGGCCAGCTTTTTCTCCAAATCCGGAATCTTGCCGTATTGGATTTCCGCGGACTTTGTCAAATCCCCGCGCCGCTGCGCCTGTTCCAGTTCCAGCTTTGCCTGTTCGAGTTGCGATTGCACCACGCTGACGGCGTTCACGGACGCCTTTTCATTCTGCCATTGGGCGGTGAGCGCCTTGGATTTTTCCTTGAGATTGGCGGTCTCCTTGTCAATCAGCTTGAGCCGCTCCTTGCTGGCGGCGTCTTTCTCCTTGGACAATGACGTGCGCTCGATTTCCAGTTGCAAAATCTGCCGGTCGAGCTGGTCCAGTTCGGTCGGCTTGGAATCCAGTTCCATTTTGATGCGCGACGCCGCCTCATCCACCAGGTCAATCGCCTTGTCCGGCAAAAACCGGTCGGTGATGTAGCGATGCGACAACGTCGCCGCTGCCACGAGCGCGGAATCCTGAATGCGCACGCCGTGATGCACCTCGTAGCGTTCCTTGAGTCCGCGTAAAATCGCGATGGTCGCCTCCACGGTCGGTTCAACCACCATCACCGGCTGAAAACGGCGTTCGAGCGCCGGGTCCTTTTCGATGTGCTTGCGGTATTCGTCGAGCGTCGTCGCGCCCACACAACGCAATTCGCCGCGCGCGAGCTGCGGTTTCATGATGTTCGCCGCGTCAGTTGCGCCTTCCGCCGCGCCCGCGCCGACCAGCGTGTGGAGTTCGTCAATGAACAGAATGATTTTGCCTTCGCTGGCAACGATCTCCTTTAGAAACGCCTTGAGCCGGTCCTCGAATTCGCCGCGATATTTGGCGCCGGCGATCATCGCACTCAAATCCATCGCCACCAGCCGCTTGTTCTTCAACGATTCCGGCACATCGCCACTCACAATGCGCCGGGCCAGGCCTTCGGCGATGGCGGTTTTGCCGACGCCGGGTTCGCCGATGAGCACCGGATTGTTTTTCGTCCGGCGCGTGAGCACCTGCATCACCCGGCGGATTTCCTCGTCACGGCCGATGACCGGGTCGATCTTCCCCTGTTTCGCGAGCGCGGTGAGGTCGCGGCCGTATTTGTCGAGCGCCTGGAATTTGGCTTCGGGATTTTCGTCCGTGACGCGCTGGTTGCCGCGCAACTCGGCGAGCACCTTGAGCACCGCGTCGCGTTTCAGGCCGTGTTTGGCGAAAATCTTTTTTAACGACGGCCCGCCCCCGGCCAGCAGGCCCAGCAACAGATGTTCGGTGCTGACGTAATCGTCCTTGAGTTGGGTGGCCTCGGATTGCGCGGCTTCGAGGGCTTTCTTCAAATCGTTGCCGGCGTAGGCCTCGCCGGCGCCCTGGACCTTATGGCGTCGCGCGAGTTCGGCCTCCAGATCCGGCTTGAGCCGGGCCACCGGCACGCCCAGACGTTCGAGCAAATCGGGAATCAAACTGTCCGTTTGGGACATCAGCGCGAGCGCGAGATGCTCGCCGTCAATCTCCTGATGCGACTGTTCGCGGGCCAGCCGTTGCGCTTCCTGCAAGGCCTCCTGCGATTTTTGGGTCAATTTCTCCGGTTGCATAATCCGTGGCGTTGAATTTAACGCAAAGCCGCCAGGACGCAAAGACCCAAAGCTGAGAGCGAATTTGCGAAAAGCAAACGACATTTCAAATCGGTATGGTTCTGAAAATTCTGTCAATTCTGTCAGCGAAACTTTAGTCTGTGCGCATGAAATACCGCACTCTCGGACGGACAGGATGGAAGGTCTCGGAAATCAGCTTCGGCGCGTGGGCCATTGGCGGCACCTGGGGCAAGGTGGACGACCGGGAATCGCTGGCCGCGCTGCACGCCGCGCTCGACGGCGGCGTGAATTTCTTCGATACGGCGGACGTCTATGGCGACGGCCACAGCGAACGGCTGCTGGCGAAGTTGAAAAAGGAGCGGAAGGAGAAATTTTACATCGCCACCAAGGCCGGCCGGCGACTGAATCCCCATGTGGCCGAAGGCTACAACCACCGCAACCTCACGGCCTTTGTCGAACGCAGCTTGAAGAATCTGCGGACCGACGCGATTGACCTGCTGCAACTGCACAGCGCGCCCACGGCGGTTTATTACATGCCGGAGGTATTCGCGGCGCTCGACGACATGGTTAGGGCCGGCAAAATCCGCCATTACGGCGTGAGCGTGGAAAAGGTCGAGGAAGCGTTGAAGGCCATCGAATTCCCCGGCGTGCAATCGGTGCAAATCATCTTCAACATTTTCCGCCAGCGGCCGGGTGAATTATTCTTCACGGAGGCGCGCCGCCGCCAGGTCGGCATCCTCGCACGCGTGCCGTTGGCGTCGGGCCTTTTGTCGGGCAAACTGACCCGCACCAGCAAATTCGAAAAGGACGATCATCGCCATTTCAACCGCCACGGCGAAGCGTTTGACCGCGGCGAAACCTTTGCCGGCGTGGATTACGAGACGGGGCTGAAGCTGGTCGAGCAGTTGCGCCGCCTGGCCCCGGTCGACGTGACCATGCCGCAACTGGCCTTGCGCTGGATTCTGGAGTTTCCGGCCGTGACCTGCGCCATCCCCGGCGCGAAACGTCCGGCGCAGGTGCAGGAGAACGTTGCCGCTGCGGATCTGCCCCATTTGCCAAAGGCCACAATGAAGAAAATCCAGGCGCTTTATGACCGGCGGGTGCGTCCGTTGGTGCATCATTATTGGTAAATCGCCAAATCTGGAATATGTCTTGCTTGGGGCAAGGCATGCAGCAGCAGGACGTTTCGGCGCACCTGGCCGGCAGAAGCACGCGCCAGCTTGAAGAACGGTGGAACACCCGCAGGAAAATCATCGGAATATCAGCCGTTGGCCTGATTTTTATCGTTAGTGCCCTCTCCGTACTTTACTTCCTCGGAAATCGCGCCTCGATCTTTCAAACCGGCGGGCTGCTCCTGCTCTCTGTCTCATTCTTAATCATGAAGGCGGTCGAGCGCGTCGCGGGGCCGGAAATGGACAAACTTTTTCGACGCGAAAAGCACGCGCACCGGGGAGTCGGGGCGCAGAAAAAAATCGGGGTCCTGCTCGATGGCCTGGCGACGAATTACGCGGTGCGGCACAACGTGAACACCGGCCGGGGCAACATTGACCATCTGGTGTTCCGCCGGGACGGCGCCGTGTTTTTGATTCAGACCCAATCGCATTCCGGCTGGATCACCCGGCATGACCGCCAACTGCGCCGGAACGGGCAGCCGTTGGAAAAGCATATCGTCCAACAGACCCTCGACAACATTTCCTGGCTGAAAAAATTTCTGAAAGCGCGCGCCGGCTTTGAACCGTGGATCCACGCCGCCATCGTCTTCACCGGCGCCCACGTGGAAAAACATCTCAACCTGAACCGGGTTGATGTCCTTAACGTGAGCCACCTGACCCGATGGTTGGAACGGGCGCGCGGCAATCCCCGGGCCTCCGTATTTCTTTGGCCACAGGTGGAAAATCTGAAAAATGAACTGGCCGCGCCGGATTCAATCCACCTTGCCTGCCAGCCGCTTTTGCGCTAGTCTGCCGATGCTATGGATACAGCACCTTTTGCTTCCGGGACGGTCCCACCGCCACCACCGCCGGTGATCACATCGTCACCAACGCCCAAACCACGCCGGAGCCGCGGATGGATGATTTTTGCCATCATCCTGCTGGTCCTGTTGCTGGTCAGTTTGTTCGGCAATTTCGCCCAACTGGTTTCGCAAGCGCTGTCCTTCAAGGGCGGCCTGGGCAACAGCATTTCGCGCGACGTGGGTCCCAACCTGGACGAATGCCTGCTCAAGGACAACGACGCGTCGAGTAAAATTGCCGTAATCACAGTGGACGGCATCATCAGCGGCCAAACGGTGGACCAGGCCGGCAACAACCTGGTGGACGTCATCCAGGCGCAACTGGACCGCGCCAAAGACGACCGGCGGGTGAAGGCCGTCATTTTAAAGGTGGATTCCCCGGGCGGCGAAGTGCTGGCCTCGGACGAAATTTACCGCGAGATTAAGGATTTCCAGAAGGATTCCGGCAAACCGGTCGTTTGTTCCATGGGCAGTCTGGCCGCCTCGGGCGGCTATTATATTTCATCGCCCTGCCGCTGGATTGTGGCCAACGACCTGACCATCACCGGCAGCATCGGCGTGATTTTGCATACGTGGAATTACCGCGGGCTGATGGACAAAATCGGCCTGCGACCGGAGGTCTTCAAGAGCGGCAAGTTCAAGGACATGCTCAGCGGTGAACGTGAGACGAATGATATCCCGCCGGAAGAACGCATCATGGTGCAGGGTTTGATTGACGAGACGTATCAAAAATTCAAGGACGTGGTGGCCGCGGGACGCGGCGCCGCCCACGACCAAAACAAGAAGGAAGGCCGCCCGCTGGCGCTGGATTGGGCCAATTACGCCGACGGTCGGGTGCTGTCAGGCACCCGGGCCTATGACCTCGGTTTCGTGGATGAAATCGGGGATTTCCAGGACGCGGTGGACCGCACTCAAAAAATTGCCGGTATCATTGGCAATGCCAATTTGATCGAATACCGCGAACGCTACGATTTTTCGAACTTCCTGCATTTGCTGGGCCAGACTGACCTGTCCCACACCGTCAAACTGGATCTGGGCGTGGACCTGCCCAAACTCCAGGCGGGCGAACTTTATTTCCTTTCACCCACCTTCATCAACTGATTGAACGAAGCCCTGCTCATCGTCGCGGACAGCGAGCGCGACGCGAACATGCTTTACGCCGTTGGCATGTTTGTGCCGGATCCGTTCATCTATCTCCATTCCGGCGGACGCCCGCTCATCGTGATGAGTGACCTGGAAATTGACCGCGCCCGGGCCCAGGCGCCCCATTGCCGCGTCCTGTCCCTGAGCGCCTGTCAAAGGAAGCTGCGCGCCGACGGGGTCAAAAAAGTCAGCCTCCCCCAGATCATCCGCCTGATTCTGCGCGAGAAAAAAATCCGGCGCGTGCTCGTGCCGGACAATTTTCCGTTCGGCCTGGCGAAAGACCTGAAAAAACTCGGAATCAAGCTGAAACCGCACGCCGACTTTTTCCCCAGACGCGAAACCAAATCCGCCGACGAAATCAAAAAAATCTCCGCCGCGCTGACCATGGCCGAGGTCGGCATGGCCGAAGGAATGGAGGTGTTGCGCCGGGCCAAAATCAGCCGTGACCGGAAACTGATTTACCACGGAATTCCGCTCACTTCCGAGCGCCTCCGCGCCGTGATTGACTGCGCGATTTTACAGGCCTGCGGCCTGGCGGCGAACACCATCGTCGCTGGCGGCAAACAGGGCTGCGACCCGCACGAACGCGGCCACGGCCCCCTCCGCGCGCACGAGCCGATCATCCTTGATATTTTTCCGCGCTCGCAAAAGACCGGTTACTTCGGCGACATCACCCGCACGGTCGTCCGCGGGCACGCCAGCGAGGGTGTGCGAAAACTTTACGCCACGGTGTTGCAGGGCCAGAAAATCGGGTTCGGAAAAATCCGGGCCAAAGTGAAGACGGCAGATGTGCACCGGGCCGTGCAACAGTTTTTCGTCCAGCAAGGCTACAAGACCGGCCGGCGGAATGGCCGCATGGAAGGATTCTTCCACGGCACGGGCCACGGACTCGGCCTGGAAATTCACGAAGCGCCGCGCGTGAGCACGAGTTCCACCGAAAAATTAAGACCCGGCCACGTTGTCACTGTTGAGCCCGGGCTTTACTATCCTGAACTGGGCGGCGGGGTGCGGCTGGAGGATGTGGCGCTCGTCACGACCACTGGCGCGAAAAATCTGACCCGCTTTGAGAAGGTGCTGGAAATTTAGGCACAATAGGCAAACCCTTTGGCTGGTCGATGAAAATACTGATCACGGGCGCCGCAGGTAATCTCGGATCGTTACTTGCCCGTTACCTGCTTGCCCAAGAGGTTGGTTCGTTGCGTCTAATGGTTTTCCGTCGTGACGTACCTGCCAATTTGAAGGTCAAAGGAAAAACTGAGATTGTCCGGGCCGACCTTTTGAGGCGTGAATCACTGACGGCTGCCGTGAAAGAGGTCGATGTCATCGTCCATTTCGCCGGAGTGCTGTTTAAGGCCAACCCCGAACGATTCTTAAGTACGACGAACACTGAATACTTCAAGAATCTCGCCGACGTCGCGAAGGAGAAGGGTGTCCGAAGGATCATCTTGATCAGTTTTCCCCACGTCGAAGGACCGACGTCCATTGATAAGCCGGCGAAAGGAAGATTGGACGGAACCCCGATATCCGTTCATGCAAAAACGCGACTTGAAGAGGAGCGATATCTGTTCGCGAATGCAACCGAGCCGATTTCGCTTCGCGTTGGCATGGTATACGGCAGGGGCATTCTGATGATTGATGCCGCTCGCTGGCTTGCGAAACGGCGGTTGCTCGGCGTCTGGAAAGAACGCACCCAAATTCAGCTGATTTCGAAAGACGATTTCTGCTCCGCTTGCACGGCTGCGATCACCAACAGGGCCGTATCCGGAATCTATCACCTCGGAGACGAAGGAAACGTTTCATTGCAGGAATTTCTCGAACTGGCCTGCCGCCAGTGGGACTTTGGACGGCCTTGGACCATGCCGTTGTGGTTGATCTACGCGGCCGCAGAACTCTGTGAGCTTTACTCGCGAATGACCGGCTCCATTTCACCCCTGACTCGCGATTTCATCGATATCGGCAGGGTATCTTACTACGGCGATACGGAACGAATGAGGAAGGACTTATTGCCCGTTTTGAAGCATCCTACGATCGCCGAGGGGCTTTCTTCATTATGAAAGGGCCAAATGGCCGCCAGCCGCCCGACGATTGGAAATTGATGAGGTGTTTGTGCCATTACCGCTGGCTCAATTGGGCCACGCTGTCTCAGAAAAATCTTTCAGCCGGCGCCAGATCCTCTAAATTCCCCGTAAATCGAATTGGCACACCGCCAGCTTGGTTGAATAAGAACAACCACCGCGTTGTCGATTGAGTGTCTTATGTTTTTTAATTGGTTGAATCCAGTGTATTGGGTGTTTCTGATCCCGGGCTTGCTGCTCGGCATCTGGGCGCAGATGAAATTGTCGCACGCCTACGGCAAGTACAGCCAGGTGCCGGTGGATTCCGGCATGACGGGCGCGGAAGCCGCGCGCGAAATCCTTGACCGCTCCGGCCTCAACAACGTGCCGGTGGAGGAAATCCCCGGCCGTTTGACCGACCATTACGATCCCACGAAACGGGCGCTGTTCCTTTCTTCCGACAATTTTCGCGGTCAGACCGTCGCCGCGGTGGGCGTGGCGGCGCACGAAGCCGGTCACGCGCTCCAGCATCAGGCCGCTTACGGACTGTTCAACTTTCGGATGGCCATCGTGCCGATCACCCAATTCGCGAGCATGGCCTACATGCATTTTCTTTATCGGCATTTTTCTGGGCCTGTTAAAGGTGGTGCTGCCCATCATCATCGTGATTTTCGCGGTGATCACCCTGTTCCAGCTCGTCACGCTGCCGGTGGAGTACGACGCGAGCCGCCGCGCGAAGGAACAATTGTTCCGGCTCGGCCTCGTACATGAGCACGAACGCGCGGGCGTCAGCAAGGTTTTGGACGCCGCCGCGCTCACTTATGTGGCGGCGCTGGTGTCGGCAGTGTTGAACCTGCTCTATTATATCACCCTGGCGCGCAACAGCCGGAACTAAGTTTACGGTTAATTTTCTTGCGGACGGACATTCTGGCCGTAAGGTTTTGTGCGCTTTATGGCAGTGAAAAAGCAAAAACGCAAAACGGCCAAAACCAAACGGCGCAAGCCGGTTGCCTCCCCCCCGCGTGCGTCCATCAAGGCCGTCGTGCCGGCCGTTCCCGCCCCGGGCGCGCCCCCGGCCACCGCGGGCGACACCACGCAATTCATCCAAAGGGAAGTTTCGCGTTACGACGCCGACACGGCCATCAAACTTTACCTGCGCGAAATCGGGCAGGTGAAATTGCTTACGCCCCAGGAGGAAATCGAACTGGCCGCGCGCATCAAAAAGGGCGACAAGAAGGCGCGCGAACAGATGATCAAGGCCAACCTCCGGCTCGTCGTTAAAATCGCGCGCGATTACGACGGTATCGGCCTGCCGCTGCTCGATTTGATCAGCGAAGGCAACATCGGCCTGATGAAGGCCGTCGAACGGTTTGACCCGAGAAAAGGCGGCAAACTTTCCACCTACGGCTCGTGGTGGATCAAGCAATCCATCAAACGCGCCCTCGCCAATCAATCCAAGACAATCCGGCTGCCGGTCCATCTGGTGGACAAGATTTCCAAGATGCGCCGGGTGGCCATGAAGTTGCAGGAGGAACTCGGCCGGGAACCCACCGACGAGGAATTGGCCGATGAACTGGGCATGACCGGAGCACGGGTGCGGCAGATGCGGATGGCGTCCATCCGGCCGGCATCGCTCGACGCCCCGATTGGCGACGATGATTCGAATAATTTTTCCGACCTGGTTGAGGACGAAAACGCCATCACCCCCTACCAGGACCTTGAAGACAAGACCGTCACCGGCATGTTGCAGGACATGGTGAAGCATCTCGATCCGCGCGAAGCCACGATTCTGCGCTATCGTTTCGGGTTGGATGGCGGTTCGGAAAAAACCCTGGAAGAGGTCGGTGAAAAATTCGGGGTGACCCGCGAACGGGTCCGGCAGATTCAAAATCTGGCGCTCAAAAAACTGCGGCGCATGATTGAAAAGCTGGAAAGTTCCAAGGACAAAAAAGAGTGAACCATGCCTTCCGCCCCCGCCACGCCCCAGGAAATCGCAGCCGCCATCCGTAACGTCCCGGATTTTCCAAAGCCGGGCATCCAATTCAAAGACATTACCCCCGTGCTGGCCGATCCACGATTGTTCGCCGGCGCGATTGACCTGCTCACGGAAAAATTCAAGCCCGGCTCCGTGGACGCCGTCGTGGGCATTGACGCACGGGGATTTATTTTTGCCGCCGCCGCCGCGCTGAAACTCCGCGCCGGTTTCGTGCCCGTCCGCAAGCAAGGCAAGTTGCCCTACCAAACCCACGAGCAGGCTTACGCGCTCGAATACGGTTCGGCGACCGTGGCGATGCACGTGGACGCGCTCAAGCCGGGCGCCCGTGTGCTGTTGATCGACGATCTGCTGGCCACCGGCGGCACGGCGTCCGCCGCCGCCGCCCTGGTCAACAAACTCGGCGCCAAAATCCTGGAAGCCGCCTTCCTCATCGAACTCCAGTTCCTGAACGGCCGCGAAAAACTGAAGGGCTGCCCGGTGCGTTCCATCATCGTGTATTGACGTTGACGGGTTCCGGTCGGAAAAAAACCAGTTGACAGGCGGCGTTTCTTCAATCAACTTATCCGCATCCGTTGATACAACGGTCTCATGCAGAGTGGCTGAGGGACTGGCCCAATGACGCCACGGCAACCGGCCCCGAATACGTTCGGGGTGACCAGGTGCCAATTCCAGCCCCGACGGGTGTCGGGGGAAAATGAGAAGCGCGCGCGAATTTTGTCGGCCCCTTCTCACCATGAGTCGGGGCTTTTTTGTTGCCCGGAAGCGAAAATATACTGGTAGGGCCGGCTCTCCGAGCGGGCCGCGGCGTGATGGGGACATCGCGCCCTACCCAAAACATAATATTTATGAGTGAACATCAAGGTTACATGAAGGCGCTGAAGTGCCGCGAATGCGGACGGGAATACCCGCTCACGGCGACGCATGTCTGCGAGTTCGATTTCGGCCCGCTCGAAGTCGCCTACGACTACGACCGCATCAAAAAGTCACTGACGAAGGCGGCCATCCAGTCGCGCCCCAAAACGATGTGGCGTTACCGCGAATTGCTGCCGGTGGCGAACGACCCCACCGTCGGGTTGCAGGTCGGTTTCACGCCGCTGGTCAAGGCGGACCGGCTCGCCAGGAAACTGGGCATCCGGGAATTGTGGATCAAAAACGACACGGTGAACTACCCCACCCTGTCGTTCAAGGACCGCGTCGTCAGTGTGGCCTTGAGCCGCTCGCGCGAACTTGGATTCGACACGGTCGCATGCGCCTCAACCGGCAATCTGGCCAATTCCGTCGCCGCCCAGGCTGCGTCCGCAGGGTTAAAATCCTACGTGTTTATTCCCTCGGATTTGGAGCAGGGCAAAATCCTGAACTCGCTGATTTACGGTGCGCGCGTGATTGGCATCAAGGGTCATTACGACGAGGTGAACCGCCTGTGCGCCGAAATCGCGGGCAAATTTGGCTGGGCGTTTGTGAACGTGAACATGCGGCCGTATTACGCCGAAGGTTCCAAGAGCATGGCGTATGAAATTGCCGAACAATCCGGCTGGCGCATTCCGCGGCACACCGTTGTGCCCATGGCGTCCGGCTCGTTGCTGACCAAGATCCAGAAAGGTTATCAGGAATTCGTCAAGCTCGGGCTGGTGCCGGAGACGAAATACTCCGTCCACGGCGCGCAGGCGACGGGTTGTTCGCCCATTTCCGTGGCGCAAAAAGCCGGACTCGACTTCTTCAAACCGGTCAAGCCGAACACGATTGCAAAGTCGCTGGCCATTGGCACGCCCGCCGACGGTTTTTACGCACTGCGCGTGATGCGGGACACCCAGGCGGCGGCCGACGATGTCACGGACGACGAGATTCGCGACGCCATCAAGCTGCTCGCGGAAACGGAAGGCATTTTTGCCGAGACCGCCGGCGGTGTGACTGTGGGTGTGGCCAAGAAACTGATTGCCTCCGGCAAAATTCCGCGGGATGATTCCGCCGTCCTCTGCGTGACCGGCAACGGCTTGAAAACACTCGACGCCGTGGACGGTTATGTGGGCAAGCCGCGCGAAATCAAGCCCAGCCTGCGCGAGTTCGAGGCCCTGCTGGCAAACGAAGAAAAAGTAAACGCGTAATTTTATGCCAAAAAAAGTTCGCATTCCAACGCCACTCCGCAAATTGACCAACAACGAGGAGCTGGTCGAAGTCAACGCCGCCACGGTCGGCGAAGCGATTGTCGAATTGCAGACGCGCTTCCCCGGCATCCAGGAACGGCTGGTGGATGAAAAAGGCGAGGTGCGCCGCTTCGTGAACGTCTATGTGAACGAGGAGGATATTCGCTTCCTGAAAAACAAACAGACGCCGTTGAAGGACGGCGACGAAATCAGCATCATCCCGGCGATTGCCGGAGGCTAACATTTTATGGCCATCAAGAAAAAACTTCCGGCAACGAAATTCAATTCACCCAAGCAACAGCGGTTGTGGCTGATGTATCCGCCCCGCCTCATCAAGCAGCCGTTCATCTGGGAGGTCGGCCACAAGTTCAAGGTCGTGACGAACATTCGTCAGGCCAGTGTGACGGACGAGATCGGTATTGTCTGCCTGGAACTGGACGGCGCGCGCAGCGAAGTGGACGCGGCCATCAAATGGCTGGAGAAGAACGGCGTGAACGTCGAGCCGGTGGAAATCAACGTGATCGAAAGTTAGCCGGACGGAATATCCGGCAAAAGCCCACGCTCAGTTTATCTTCAGAGGCCGCTCCGGATCCCGACAATCGTTATCACGGTTCCAGATTGACGCGATAAAACCGCTGTTGATTGGTCCCCATGGGGTCGGAAACGGTGGCGGTGGAGTTTGTCGCCGGGATGGCGCTTCCCAAATTGTTCCAGCTGGTTTGACCCGGATTGGCGATGAATTGCACCTGATAAGTCCGGCCGGTCGCCGCGCTCCAGGTACAACCATAAATGCCATTGGTCAGCCACGCTTTCAGGAACTGCGGCGGCGGCGTAAAGCGGAAAACGGTGCCCGATGTATAGTTCGTACCGCCCGACGCCGTCGTGCCATAAAAATTGCCATCACCACCCTGGGTTAACCCGGCCACCGGATAAGCCCCGTTGGTATTGGCAAGGGAAATCAGGGTGGCAAACCGGCCGGCCGGCGTCATCTGAAATACCGTACCATAGCCGTTTGTGCCGCCAAGCTTGGTCGTGCCATAAAAATTGCCGTCCAACCCTTGAGCCAGACCGGCCTGGGGATTCGCGCCGTTAGTGGTATTGAAAGAAAGCAAGGTGGTCAGCAACCCCTGCGGCGTTATTTTGAATATCGTGCCCAGCGCATTGCTTCCGCCGTTGTAAGTGGTCCCATAAAAATTGCCAT
>JAJPJM010000053.1 GCA_021324235.1 Verrucomicrobiota bacterium | reverse complement strand
GACATGAACGCAATGCGCCCGGAGATAAACAGGCACAACCGGTACCACAGATAATCAATCGGCTTGAGCAGAAACTGGCTGATGTTGCCCTCCCGGATGTCCGCGGCAATCTGCCAGTCGTCCTCGTTCACCGCCGTCAGCACGTCCACCACGGCGACCAGCAGATAATAGGAAATCATCTGCGCCAGCGTGTACCCGGCGATCGCCGTTGCTTTGCCCGTGTAAATGGTACGCCAGAGCGACAGCATGGCGAACAGCGGGATGAAGCTGAACAGGGTCCGCGTCAGGTAATTGACGCGATACGTCAGGTTGTTCTGAATCCCGATGCCGATGACGTGCCAGTATTTTTTCATTCTCCAAATGCGAACGGAATTTAACCATGGAAAAAAAATTGGCGAATGGAAAATTTTGACGATCACAAACTGCCGGCCGTTGGTTTCCACGGTTTTGAATTGCCCTGGTGGTTGGGCTCGAAATTGATGCTTCGGATTCAAATTTCTGTTGCCAAAAACGCAACCTTCGCACGGCCCATCCGCCTCCCCCGCCAGGCTAATCGTATAAAGTGTTATCCATAAATGACTAATCACGGAATCGACCTGTACTAATCTGTCCCGCATTCGAGTCATGCAAGAGGCTAAAATACTTGACATTAGAGCAGTTTGAAGGTTAAATGATGGCAGGCGTTAAGATGGCTGGCAGCAACAATTTCGGCAGGAAAGTCGTATGAAGACATTTGGTCCGCATTTCAAACACGTGATTCTGGCGGCAGTTTTGCTGGCGTGCCCCTTTGTCTCCCAGGTCAAGGCCGTTTTACTCTCACCGGGAGGTGTCCTGGCAGCCACCTACGAACCGGATCCCTCGGGCGGAACCGCCCTCGACACGATGTCCGTGCCGTTCAGTTCCGGTGTTTTGCAGGGAACGCTTATTTCATCCGTCATTGCCGGCGATGCCAACAACCCGTTTGGTGGTTTGACGTTCACCTACCAGATAGTCATTTCCAGTTTGAGCACCGATTCGGCCAGTCAAATCAGTGTGAGTTCCTACGCCTCCTTCCTGACGGACACGAGTTATAACAACACCGGCACCTATGCCGGTACCGACGTTCCCGACTACATGAGCCGGAGTTCCGGAGTCGGCGATGTGGTGCGATTTACGTTCTTGTTCAACACCATTGGGGCCGGTTCCAGCAGCGCCTTGCTGGTCATTCAGTCGAGTGCCCAAAACTGGAATTTCACCACGGCCGGCGTCACTGACGGCCAGACGGTAAACGTTAACAGCCTGGCACCTTCCACCGTGCCGGAACCGGCCTCGTGCGCCCTGATTCTTGTGGGCCTGGGTCTCGCGGGATTTCGTCTACGCCGCTCGAAGTAACCGGCCACCGTTGGCCTCCCGTTTTAGTCTTTGTTTCCAACGCAGCGTGTTAACAAACGTATTGTTGCCGGGCTCCCTCCCATGGATCGCCAAAATGACGGCGGTGTTGCCCGGCCCCATTTCGTTCGGACCGGAATTTCCGCATGTCCCCTGCCCGCGCTTGTGGCATTTAAATTTTTATTTGCCGAACGGCGCGTCGGACTTTAATGTCAGCCCGTGACCGGCCCGGGAGCCGGCACAAATTAAGGAACCACAAAGCCTATGATGAAAAAACCGCTGGCGGTCGCGGAGCTTAATGAACTTGTCGCGGGGCTGCAAAAATTGTCCCGCAATCTTTGGTGGAGCTGGGACCAGGAGGCGCAGGATTTTTTTTACGAGCTTTCCCCGCGCGGCTGGCAGAACCTTTTTCACAACGCCGTCGCCGTTCTGCGCGAAGTCTCGGAATACGAATTGCGCGTGCGGTTGCAGGACGCCGATTTTGAAAGCCACGCCCGTGGTGTCCTGAATAATTTCAATGCGTACCTGAACGAGCCCAACACCTGGGGACACCACCACGCGCCGCAATTGCATAAAAATCCGGTTGCGTACTTCTCCGCCGAATTCGGTTTCCACGAATCCCTGCCCATTTCCGCGGGCGGCCTGGGCATCCTGGCCGGCGACCACGCAAAATCCGCGAGCGACCTGGGACTTGGTTTCGTCGGCATCGGTTTGTTCTATCGCGAAGGTTATTTTCAGCAGGCCATCGACAACAACAACTGGCAGACGGAATACTACAACGCGGTTGACCCGCATAATGTGCCGCTGGAACCGGTGCTGGACGCCGATGGCGAACGGCTGGTCGGCAACGTCGAGATCGGCATGAGCGTCGTGGATTATCAGGTCTGGCGCGTGAACGTGGGCCGCATCCCGATTTTTCTGCTCGATACCAACCTCCCGCAAAACGAACAGCATTTCCGCGACCTCACCACGCGGGTTTACGGCGGTGACAGCACCACGCGCATCATGCAGGAAACCCTGCTCGGCATCGGCGGCATCCGGTTGCTGCGCGCGCTGGGCATCGAGCCGTCTACGTTTCATATGAACGAGGGCCACGCGGCGTTTCTCACGCTGGAACTCGTCCGTGAAAAGCTGGCCGCCGGCAAAAAAATCGCCGAAGCCTACGCCGCCACCAAGCAGGAATGCCTGTTTACCACCCACACGCCGGTCGAAGCCGGGCACGACCGTTTCAGCCCGGAGCTGATGAATTACGCCTTGCAGCGTTACCTGGGCACACTGCCGGTTCCGCTCACCGAAATTCTCGCGCTGGGCCGCGTGAACCCGCAGGACGCACTGGAACCGTTTTGCATGACCGTGCTGGCGTTGAAACTGTCGCGCGCCGCCAACGGCGTGAGCCAGTTGCACGGCGAAGTCAGCCGCCACATGTGGCACGCCCTTTATCCCAGTGTGCCCGTCGAGGAGGTCCCGATCGGCCATATCACCAACGGCATTCATCTGCTGGGCTGGATGAAAGGCCCGGTGCGCAAATTCTGGCGCAAAAAACTCACCAACGGCGGCAACGGCGAGACCGCCCTGTTCCGCGACAAATTCGGCGGCAACTGGGCGCACGCACTGAACAGCACGGAATTCTGGCAGAAGATGACCGATCCGGCATTCGTTTCCGACGAGGAAATCTGGGCACTGCGTTACATGCTGCGCCGTGAACTCCTCGAATTCGCGCGCCGACGCCTGCTGTATCAGAGCCAGCGCGTCACGCCCGGCGATTATATCCGCTTCGATCATCTGCTGAATCCCGACGCGCTCACCATCGGTTTTGCGCGCCGCTTCGCCACCTACAAACGCGCGCCGCTTATTTTCCAGCAGTTCGACAGCATCGTAAAACTCGTGAAGGACAAGCAACGTCCGGTGCAGTTCCTTTATGCCGGCAAGGCACACCCGCGCGACGATGACGGCAAACGTTTCATCCAGCAGATCATCCATCTCAGCAAACACAGCGACCTGACGGGGAATCTGGTTTTCCTTGAGAATTATGACGTGCATGTCGCCCGGCAAATGGTTTCCGGTTGCGACATCTGGCTGAACAACCCGCGCCGGCCGCTCGAGGCCTCCGGTACCAGCGGCATGAAGGCCAGTTGCCACGGTTGCATGGGCTTCAGCATCATGGACGGGTGGTGGCGCGAAGGTTACGACGGCACGAACGGCTTTGCCATCGGTCCGGATTCGCATCCCGACAGTGTCGAGGAACAGGACCGCGTGGACAGCGCGAATCTTTACCAGACCCTTACCGAACAGGTCGTGCCGATGTTCTATAACCGCGACGCCCAGGGCATCCCGCGCGAATGGATCAAACGCATCCGCAATGCCATGGCCACCCTCGTGCCGCAGTTCACCACCGACCGCATGGTCAAGGAATACGCCCAGAAGTATTATTTGACGAAGTAAGGGAAAAGCTTTTTACATCGGTTTGTGGAACCGATTGATCGCCCCTTTCGATTTACCCGGGATTTCTGCGTCGTCTGGGCTCTGCTCGAAATCGCAGTGGTTGTGTCGGGTTATTGGAACGATGGCCCGTGGTATTCCAGGTGCGCTATTCTTATGGTAGCGCCGTTCCTTCTCACTTTTTTCCTTTACGGGCCAATAATGTTCATCCGCCAGATCACCCGCTCCGGTCCGCGCGGAAGATTTGTCGCCCGGACTTATCTTTCAATTGTATTGATGGTAATGTTGATATTCTTTGGCCTGTGGTATCTGGGTTTTTACACCGAAGACCGGGCGCATTTATGGGCATTCGCAGCGGCCGGCGCGGCGACAGCATATTTGCGCTGGAAAATTGATTAAAATAGTTCCGATTTCAATTCCTTCCTTGAATTTCGTCGCGCAGCGCGTAAATTCTCCGCCGCTCAAATGAACTATAAAATTTCTCAACGCGCCGCGTCACTGTCACCGTCGCTCACGCTCGCCATCGACGCCAAGGCCAAGGCCATGCAGGCCGCCGGCGAGGACGTCGTCGGCTTCGGCGCCGGCGAACCCGATTTCGACACCCCGCAACACATCAAGGACGCCGCCGCCCAGGCGCTCGCCGCCGGGTTCACCAAATACACGCCGTCCAGCGGCATCCCGGAATTGCGCCAGGCCATCGCCGACAAGTTCAAACGCGAGAACGGCCTCACCTATAAACCGTCGCAAGTCATCGTTTCCTGCGGCGGCAAACACTCATGCTACAATGTCATCCTCGCCACCTGCCAGGAAGGCGACGAAGTGCTCATCCCCGCGCCGTACTGGCTGAGCTATCCGGAAATGGTCAAGCTCGCGAGCGCGAAGCCGGTGATTCTGCCAACCTCGGACAAGACCGACTTCAAAATCACCCCGGCCCAACTCCGCGCCGCCATCACGCCCAACACCCGGCTGCTCATCCTCAACTCGCCGAGCAACCCGACCGGCAGCGTTTATACGCCCGAGGAAACCAAAGCCATCGGTGACATTTGCGTCGAGAAAGGCGTGCTCATCATGAGCGACGAGATTTACGAGCACCTGCTTTATGATGGCGCCGCCGTGAAAAGTGTCGCGAGTTTTTCACCCGCGCATCAGGAGCACACCATCATCGTCCACGGCTTTGCCAAGGCGTGGAGCATGACCGGCTGGCGGCTGGGTTTTCTCGCCGCGCCGGAACCGATTGCCAAGGCCATTGATGCCGTGCAAAGCCACAGCACGAGCAATCCGACCTCGTTCGCCCAAAAAGGCGGACTGGCCGCCATCACCGGCTCGATGGATCACCTGAAGGTCTGGGTGGCGGAATTCGACAAACGCCGCCGGTTCGCGCATCAGAAATTGAACAGCATCCCCGGCATTTCCTGCGTGAATGCCAAGGGCGCGTTCTACCTGTTCCCGAACATTTCCAAGACCGGCCTCAAGTCCACCGAATTTTGTGCGAAATTGCTGGAAGCGGAAAAAGTCGCTGCCGTGCCCGGCATTGCGTTCGGCGCGGACGATTACATCCGGCTCAGCTACGCCACCAGTCTGGCAAAAATCGAAAAGGGTCTGGATCGCATCGAAAAATTCTGCAAGGCCCTGGCGAAGTAGGTGGGGACGCGCGGTCCGCGTGTCCCAAACTTTCCATTCGGGGCTTGCGCGTCCGCCTAATATCCCATCTCCCATTTCCTATCTGCCAACCGCCAACGCATCATGTCCCAATCCCGAAACCGCCATTTGATCATCATCATCCTGGGGGCGCTTTCCACCATCAGCCCCTTTGCGGTTGACATGTATTTGCCGGCGTTTCCCCAGATCGCCGCCGCCCTCGACACCTCCACCGCCCGGGTTTCCCTGTCCCTGGCGAGCTATTTTGCCGGCCTCGCCGCCGGCCAGCTTTTCTACGGCCCGCTGTTGGACCGTTTCGGCCGCAAACTGCCATTGTATGCCGG